>DAOUCS010000197.1:0-8837 GCA_034431815.1 Dehalococcoidia bacterium | reverse complement strand
GTCCACCAAACAGCGTGGCCGGTGGCCCGGCCAGCGACGAGCGACACGAACTTCTACGACCGGTACTTTTTCAACGGGTACCCCCGTGATGGCTCCGCTTACTTCGCCGCCGCTTTGGGCCTGTACCCCAACTTGGGAATCATCGACGCCGCCTTCAGCGTGTTGAGCGAGGGCCGTCAGCGGGTGGTGCGGGCCTCCGCCGTATTGAAGGACCGGCTCGCGTCGCAGGTTGGCCCGATATCGGTCGAGGTCCTCGAGCCGCTGCGCCGCCTCCGCCTCATCGTCGCCGAGAACCGCTGGGGCCTCGCCGCCGACGTCGTATTCCAAGGGAGGGCGGTGCCCTTCGAGGAGCCGCACTTCTTCCGTCGGAACCACGTCGGCGCCGTGATGATGGATTACACGCGGTACACCCAGCACGGCACCTGGCAGGGTTGGTTCGCCGTGGACGGCCGCCGAATCGAGGTGCGCCCTGAATCGTGGTGGGGCAGCCGTGACCATTCGTGGGGAGTCCGCCCCGTCGGAAGACGGGAGGCCCGAGGGGTCCCCTCACCGGAACCTCCGCAGTTCTTCTGGAACTGGGCCCCGCTGAATTTCGAGGACCGCTGCACCCTGTCCACCGTCTCGGAAACGGCCGATGGCTCGCGATGGCACGAAAGTGGCGCCATCCTCTCACCCTTCCCCGAGCGCTCCGTCGAGCACTGCGCCGTTGACTACCGCATCGCGTTCAAGAGGGGGACTCGCCACCTGGAGAAGGCGACCATCGTTCTCACCCCGCCCGGCGGCGAGCCGGAAACCATCGAGGTCGAGGCCGTAGCGCAGTTCCTCATGCGCGGCCTCGGGTACGGCGACCCGGAGTGGGGCCACGGCATCTGGGTGGGCGCCGACGCGGTGGGCGGCGCCGAGTACGTCGTCGCCGAGGAAGAGCCGCTCGCGCACCCTCACGTGCAGACCGTGGTCCGGGCGCGCTGGGGCGAACGCGAGGGCATCGGCATCTTCGAAACGCTGGTCGTCGGGCCTCACGCCCGCTACGGGTTCCGCGACCTCGCCGACCCGGCCTGAACCGGCATCAGCGATTCGTAGAGGTCGGCCATCCCCTCCAGCACGACGTCGGCCAGCTCGAGCACGTGCTCGATGGCTTCGACGGCTCGCTCCGTGGGGAGGTGCGCTTCGGTCGCGGTTTGGGAGGCCGTCTCTTCGAGCGAGCGCCGCAAGCGGTTGAAGATCGAGACCGCGGTCCCGATACCGACCCCCGCCTGCACGAGCACGCGGCCGTACTCCCTCCCGATGGCGCGGGCGTCCTCCGCGTACCGCTCGTGTCGGGCGCCGCTGGCGATGCAACGGGCAAAGAGGTCGACGAGCTGGCGGCCAAGTAATCGCAGACGCTCCCGAGATTCCTCGTCCAGCGACTGGAGGTGGGCCATGAGCGGCGTGCCCCGCGTCCGCGCGAGCCGGCGCCGCACCCTCGCCAGGGCCAGCGAGCCGATGCGCTCGGCTCCGCTGCCGCCACGCTGCCCGCCCTGCTCGACGATCGCGCGGATGTCCTCCGCCGCTACCCGCCGGTGGCCGCCGGCAGTCCGGAAGGAGCGGATTTCGCCGCTGTCAGCCCAGCGTCGGATCGTCGATTCGCTCACGCCCAGGAGCCGGCTCGCTGCCCCGAGCGTGAGCCATGCAGGCGCTGTCGATTCGCCCTCCGACATCCCCTATTCCTCCCTAAACTTCTCGAATCCTCCCACGGTCGTGCGTTCCCCGTCAATCCGGAGCCTACCGCCCTGCCATACCCTTCGCTATGCTCCCGCCGTGGCCCGGATTGTCGTTGTCGGTTCGGGAGCGGTTGGCCTCTACTACGGCGCCCGGCTGCAGCGTGCGGGGTACGACGTCGTCTTCGTCGCCCGCCGCGACCTTGCCGCGCTCCGCGAGCGGGGGCTCCTCGTGGAGAGCCCGGAAGGCGGCTTCCGCCTCGAACGGGTGTGTGCGGTCGCCGACGCGTCCGAGGCGGGGCGAGCCGATTGGGTGATCTGTTCGCTGAAGGCGACGGCGCTGGATGTCGGGCCGGACCTCTGCGCGCCCGCCGTCGGCCCGGACTCGCGCGTGGTGGTGTTGATGAACGGCTACGGCGTCGAGGAACCGTTCGTCGCCCGCTTTGGCGCCGAACGCGTCCTGGGCGCAATGGCCTTCGTCGGCGTGAACCGCGGCGAGCCAGGGGTGGTGCACCACATCGCCTATGGGCGCGTCACCGTGGGCCACGTTGCCGGCGACGCCGCCGTCGCCGAGGAGTTCGCAGCGCTCCTGACCGGGGCCGGCATCGAGGCTGTCGTGGCTCCGAGCCTCCGCTTCGCGCGGTGGGAGAAGCTCTGCTGGAACGTGCCATTCAATGGCCTGAGCGTGGCCGCCGGAGGGGTCGGAACGCGCACCATCCTGGGTGACGATGCCCTTTCGGAGGTGGCCGAGCGGGCGATGCGTGAGGTGGTCATAGCGGCGAACGCCGACCTCGCCGCCCACGGCGAGCCGTACCGGCTCGACCCGGAGATCGTGGTCGAGCGGATGTTCGCGCAGACGCGCGTGATCGCCGATTACAAGACGAGCATGCTCATCGACTACCTGGAGGGGCGGCCCCTCGAGGTGGAGGCCATCCTTGGGGCTCCCCTTAGGCGGGCCCGCGAGCTCGGCGTCGATACGCCGACCATCGCTGCCCTCTATGCCCTCGTGCGCCACGCCGACCGACGAAACCTGGCGCGTGCGGACAGGTCGGCCTAAACTGCGCCGGAGCGTTTCGATTTGCAACGCGAAAGGAGGGCTTCGTGGACGTTCGCGAGATGCTCGTTGACGGCGTTCAGCAGCTCAACGACTGGATGCTGCAGGCCCTGGAAGGGCTCACTCCGGAGCAGGTGAACTGGCTGCCGCCGGGTAACACCACGAGCATCGGGTTCTCGGCCTGGCACGTTTGGCGCACGACGGACAACATCATCAACTTCGTCCTTCAGAATCGAAAGCCCACCATCTGGCTCGAGAAGGGGTACTGCGACCGCCTCGGCCTGCCGAAGGTGGACCAGGGCACCGGGATGAGCATCGAGGACGCCCGCGCCCTCACCATCTCCGACCCGGCGCTGCTCTGCGAATACGGCCGGGAGGTCGGCGCCGCGGCCGTCGAGTACATCAAGAACGTCCCGCTCGAGGAGCTGGAGCAAGTGCAGCTCATCCGCCCCTTGGGCGAGATGAGCCGGGCAAAAGTCCTCCGCCAGGTGGTGATGACCCATGGTTTCATGCACCTGGGTGAGATCAACCTCATCAAGGGCGCCCTGGGGATGAAGTTCGGCATCTAGCTCGCGCTCTGTTTCGCAACAGCGCTGCAGCTTGCCGATGCGCTAGGTGTCGCGTTCACCCCGCTGCCGGCGGAGGAACTCCTCGATGTCGAGGAGGAGCTCCTTTGCCGGCGGGAGGGAAGGCTCCTCGGTGGAGGCAGCCTGGTCTGCCGCTGCCTCGAGCTGGCGGACGTAGGACTGGATTTCCGGATTCGCGGCGATGGCCGCGTTGACGTCGCGCACGAACCGCTCGCCCGCCTTCTGCAGCTCCGTGAGGTCGAACGAGAGACCGAGCGGCTGCTCCAGGCGTTGGAGGAGCGCCAGCGTGGCCGGGGGGTTTTGCGCGGTGGTGATGTAGTGCGGCACGTTCGCCCACAGGCTCATCGCCGGAATGCCGGCTCGCCGCACCGCGTCGGTGAGGACGCCCACGATCCCGGTCGGGCCTTCGTAGCGCGAGACGGTGAGTCCGAGGCGCGCGGCGGTGTCGGGGTCGGGTGCCGTTCCCGTTACCCTCACCGGCCGCGTGTGGGGGACGTCGGCCAGCAGCGCACCGAGCGAAACGAAGAGGGTGACGCCGAGACGTTGGAGCAAATCCACGACGATCCCGCTGTAGGTTCGCCAGCGGAGGTCGGGCTCGGTGCCGATTCCCACCACCACGTCGTGCGGTCCGGTCGGGTTCCGGGCGTAGAGGAAGTCCATCTGGGGCCAGATGATCTCCCGTTCGCCGAAAGCGTTGAGGCGGACCGTCGGCCGCGTCGAACGGAAGTCGGTGAACGGCTCGGGGTCGATGGAGGCGAAGCGGCGGGCGCCGAGCCGGCGGGCGAGGAAGCGGGCAGCGTTGGTTGCCGCGCTGGCCGCGTCGTTCCAGCCGGCGAAGGCGACGACAGCTACCGGGCTGCGCAGTTCGGGCAGCGAGTCGAGCCTGAGCGCGTCCGCCACGGCCCGAGCTTACCACGGGAAGGCCGAGGCTAGCCGGGCAACGCATTCGGCCCTGACAGGATTCGAAGCACGGGAACTCGTTCTCCGCCCCGCCGACTCGACTGCGCGGGCCGCCTGTGCCAACGGCATGGTCGTTGCCGGGCAGCTAAGCCGAGCCCGTCCTGGCGCCGCGCTCGCAGGAGTCCGAGTATCGGAAGGTTCGGCAAAAATGGCGCGCCCCACCGTCGCACATGGCAGACCGGCGGGTCAGTCTGGAGCGTACCGCCCCAGCGCCAGCGTCCAGTCGTAGGGAGCGTACCGCAATCGCGGAGCAGAGCCGGCGGGGATAAGCCCGTAACGCTCGAGCAGTTCGCGCACACCGTCCGGCCCACCGAAGTCGCCCCGGAACCAGAGGAAAAGGCGCGAGACGGTCACGCCGTTCTCCGCTCGGTTGTACACGGTGGTGGGTTCGAGGTACGAGCGCGCGGCGAGGTCGAGCTGCGCGTCGATGCGCTCGGGCTCGTACACCGCGATCGGCGGACAGCTTGCAGCACCGCAGTTGAGCGCGAAGTGTACTCGAGGATCCTTCCGTTCGACGCGAAAGGTCCGTTCGAAGCGGCTCGGGAAGGGGTTCGAGAGGTAGCCGAGGGTGAAGGCGAAGCTGGACCGGCGGAGAAGTCCGTGTTCGACGGCGTTGAAGGTCAGTTTACGACCGGCTACCCGCACACCAGCCTTCGCGAAGAATTTCAGACGGAGCCGATGCTGCCTGGGAGCGTGTGCGAGGGCGTGCTGGATGCCGGCGTTGTAGACGTTGATCCAGAACGCCAGCTTCTCGGCATCGGAGACGAGCGATCGGCGGAGCTCCGATATCGGAAGACGTGCGAGTGCGTCGAATTCCGCAGCGCCCTGGCCCGCGCGCACCGCTCGGAGGAGTTCAACCGAGAGCGCAACGGCATCCGGCCACTGCGCCGGCGTAGGAGGCAGGTTCTCCGCGCGCGCTTCGACCATGCTCTCATGCTGTGCGGCGACTTGGGCGCGATGCTGTGACGACTGTCACCGCACGGTGGGCCGCGAGGGCGGCGGCTGGCCGAAGCCCCGCTCGCGGCACGAGTACCGTGGTCACCTCCGGCGATCGAGCTGCGTGCGTGGCCGCCCGCTCGCCAGGCATGGCTACAGCAGGGCTACCGGTTTGGGAGCCTCGCCGGGAGAGCCGCGCCTCGGGCCCGGGGCGCCCAATGCGCGGGGAATGCACACGGCCCGAAGAACCGCGGGACTGCGCCGAAGCCTAGCCGGCTCCAAGGTTGGAGGGCCCATGGTAATGCCCCGCCCGGAGGACGCCGCCGGCGTAGCAGTGGTCGAACACCTCGCAGGCGAGCTGGTACGACTCGAAGAGGAGGCGTGGGGCATTCCGGAAATCGGCAAAGCTGCCGCGCAGCCCGGGTTGGATGTGGACGACCTCAGCGGGATACGTTCTGTGCTCGACGGCACATGCTGCGCGGTCTTGCGCGAGAAGTTCGAACGAGCGGACGACAAGCTCGAACAAGTTCTTCGGGCAGCCAGCGGACAGGGGTGCGCGAAGGTCCACGTACACCACCGACCTCGCACCGGCTTCGATCGCGACGTCGATGTCGCCGCCGGATGTCACGCCGCCGTCGACGAAGAGCCGGTCGCCGAGCCTCACCGGGGGGAAGACGCCCGGTATCGCCGTGGAGGCAAGGATCGCGGTGGTAATTGAGCCCTCGTGGAAGACGGCACGCGTGCCGGCGCAAACGTCGGTCGCTGTGACGTAGAGCTCGGCACGCGCATCTTCGAAGCGGTCGCTGGCGAGGTGCTCCGCGAGGAGGTGCCGGATCAAGCCGTTGTCGTAGGCACTGAGGCGCGATCGCACGAGGCTCCTGGCAATCGTGAGGGGGTTCCGGCTGAATAGGCGCGTGCGAGCCAGGCCGCTCCAGATCCGCTCGAGGCAGTCGTGGTCGCGCGGCGCGTGGAAGGCCACGTACGCGGCGTTCAGCGCTCCGACGCTTGTTCCGACGATGATGTCGAATTCGATCCCGAGCTCCATTGCGCGGCGAATGAAGCCGACCTGAACCGCCCCCAGGCTGCCGCCGCCGCTCAGCACGAGCGCTGTCCGGCCCGTCATGGCAAACGCACCGCGGCGGGTTCGGAGTGCTCGCCCGGTACGCCCCCGCGACGAAGCAGCATCCTGCGCCCCGCGAGGCGCGCTGGCCAGAACGCTCGCCTTGTTACCTCATGGGACAAGCCGCACCTCCAACGAAGGCTCCTCGGGCGCCACTTCGAGCGGTTCGTGACAGGCGGGGAGGCGAACGACGAACGCTGCGCCGCCCAGGGCGTTCGACGACCCGACCTCGACCGTGCCTCCGAGACCCTTAGCGATTCGGCGAACGATGGCGAGTCCGAGCCCGGTGCCGGATTCCTTCGTGGTATAGAAGCTTTCGAAGATGCGATCGCGGGCTTCCGGCGAAATACCGGGACCGGAGTCCTCGACGCGCAGGACCGCCTCGCATCCTTCCAAAGCCGAGGCGACGAGGACGTTCCGGCGGGAGACGGACCCGACGGCGTCGATGGCGTTCTCCACGAGGTTGATGAGGATCTGCCGAATCTCGTTGCTGCGCGCGGGGACGATGACGGGTCGTGCGTCGAGGTGCAGGGTGACGCCCGCGCGGGCCGCCTTCGCCCGAACGAAGCGGGCGGTCGATTCGATTTCGGCCGCGAGGTCGCACTTGCGCGGAGCATCGTTCCGGCGCGCGAAGCTGCGCAGGTCATCTGCGAGCGCGGCCGCGCGCTGTGCTTCGCTCACGAGCTGGTCGCGCAGCTCGGGCTCGAGGCCAGTTGCGTCAAGGAGCGAGAGGCCCATGGCGATGCAGGCGAGGGGGCCGCGAATGTAACGAAGGCGACATGCTCTCCGAGGAGCGTGAGGCGCTGCTGATGGACCAGGTAGTCGGCGAGCTGCCCGGCGACGGAGGAGAGCACCGTTTCGAGGCGGCCAAGGTCGTCGTTCGCCTGGCAGGGCACGACGGCGGCCTCGAGCGGCCGCTCGGCGAGCGCCTGCGCGACGGCGGAGAGGCAACGGATGTGTCGCCACCGCAAGGCCCAACGCCGCCGCCAGAGAAGAACGCTGGCAACCGTCCCTGCGGTGAGGAGGGCCAAGCCTGCGCCCGACAGGTAGAGGAATCGCGTTTCGGCTTGGTGTTGAATCGCTACGCGTCGCTCGCTGTAGATGCGGAGCACCTGCTCGAGCGCCGCGCTGTCGCCTGCCGGAACGGTTCCAGCAGCGAGGAGGGCGAGTTCGAATTCGCCCGCTTCGAGGGTCAGCGCGCGAGCCGCTTCGAGGTGGAGGGGCGCGCCGGTGGCGGAAGCGAGGGAAATCTCGGCGACGGCGTCGGCCAGGAGATTTGCGCGTCGGACAGAGTCCCTTACGCCGACGTGGCCGATGAAGAGGAGCACGACGAGTGCGACGGCGCCGACCCCGGCCGGCAGGACCGAGGCGATTGGTTCGATGAACGACCGGCAGCGGTCGCGGCGGACCGGGTTCCGCGCAACCACGGACCGGGGACCCGCCGATCTCTCGAGCGTGGAGTCAATGGCTACCGGAACGCTCGCCACCGCACGTCCTCCTTGTACTTAGTACTTACCGGCTGGTAGGTCCGGGTTTTCGGGATGAGCATGGCGCGCGCAAGGCCGCGAGACCGTTACGAGGGTCACAGTCCAGGTGCGTCGGAGCGTTGGCCCCAGCGCTTCCGCTCGCCCGTTGGGCAGCGAGGGCCCTTGGGGGGCCAGGCAGGTCGGGGTACCGGGAAGAGTCGTAGCGCTTTCGTCGAGTCCCTGCATCGCGGGCAGCGCTGGCGTCCTCGCGGGCGAACGGAAGTCAGCGAAGCGCGGATTGCGGTCCTCTGCGGTTGAACGGGTCGGGCGGTGACGTGCCGTTTGGGGAGATGTGCGGCAACGCTCCGGTTTGTGGGCCCGGTGGGATTCGAACCCACGGCCAATGGATTAAAAGTCCACTGCTCTACCGCTGAGCTACGGGCCCGCCATCAGCGTACGCCCCCGCATCCCGGCTCGGCCAGCGGGAGCCCTGCCACGCGGAAGGGCGGCCGGGACAGTCCGCGTGGTGGTAGCCCGGTGGTACCGCCGCGCCCTCCGGGAAGGCATTGACCGCCGCTTGTCGTTGACCTGGAGCGATCCCCGCTCGCCGCGTCCGTGACCGTTTGACAGGCAGCGCGGTCCTGATGATGCTGAGTATCAGTTGTCGGCAGACGGGGTCTGCACCGACAACAGGCCGTCAGGCACTCCACCCTCCTTCCGGCTGCCCCCGGAGCGCGCTCCGGGGGCGTGCCATCTGTGAGGGGAATCCGTGCAAATCCGAATCGTCGTGAAACCTGCCCACATTGCGGATGGCGCGGCCCGGGTTCACGATGGCGTCAGAGCCGGCGCTGTCTGGCGACGTTACGCGAAGGAGAGCGAAGACATGAAGGCGTTCAAGGGCGGATTCTTCGGCGGTTTGGGGGTCGCTGCCGCTATCCTGGTGGTCATCGTGGTGGCCGCTGCCATCGCCTCGCTCGGCGACGAGCAGCCCGCTGACAAGAGCCCGGGTTCGAGTCG
>DAOUCS010000196.1:0-14704 GCA_034431815.1 Dehalococcoidia bacterium | reverse complement strand
GAACGGATCGCCGCGAGCCGCGGCCCGGCAGCGACGGCGGCGATGGTCACGCAGGCGAGCACGAGCACTCCCTGCACGAAGAGCCCGGGGCGCACGCCGATGAGCTCGACGAGGCCGCCCGCGATGATCGCCCCGAGCGGAATCAGCCCGCGGTCGAGGCTGAGGAGGGACATGACCCTCCCGTGCATGGCGGGGTCGCTCCGCTCCAGGAGGATGCCGTTCGTGAAGGCCATGTAGGTGACGGTCATCGACCCGGCCACGGCGAGGAGCAGGGCCGTCCCCCACACCGTGGCCTGGAGCGAAATGAGCACGAGCACCGTGCCGAAGACGAACATGTTCGCCAGGAGCTGCACTCCGGGGCGGGCGATGTTCGACTTGGCGGCAACGACGAGGGAACCGACGAAGGCCCCAACGCCCGTGGCGCCCGCCAGAAAGCCGACGCCGGAATCGCCCATGTCGAGGACGCGCTTCGCCAGCAGGGGCGTGAACACCTGCTGGTAGGGGAAGCCGAGGACGAAGAGGATGACGGCCAGCGCCACGACGACGGCCAGTTCGGGGTTGCGCCCCACGTAGGTGAACCCTTCGCGCAGGTCGCCGAAGAGCGACGCCTCGCTCCGGCGGGCGACGGGCGCTTCGGGAAATCGCATCATCCAGGTGGTGAAGATGACGTAGGCGTAGATGCCGGCGGTGACCAGGTAGACCCCGCCGGGGTCGAAGGGGATGAGCAGGACGCCCGCAAGGCTGCCGCCGCCGATCCGCATCACGCTGAGGGCGGTGGAGTTCAGGGCAACAGCGTTCAGCAGGTCCTCGCGGGGGACCGTCATGGGAATCAGCGACTGGCGCACCGGCTGGTTGAAGGCCATGGCCGTGCCGGCGACGAAAGCCGTGACGAACACCATCCACACCTGAATCAGCCCGGAGGTCACCATCAGCCCGAGAAAGAGATGCGAGGCGAACGTCACGGCCTGCGTCGTCATGAGCACGCGCTGCCGGTTCGCACGGTCGGCCACAGCCCCGGCGAGGAGCCCGAAGAGGAGGATAGGGATGAGGCGCGTGGCGATGACGAGGGAGAGCATCATCGCCGAACCGGTGAGGTCGAGGATGAGGACCGCCCGAGCGACTTGGTCCATCCAAAGGGTGGCGGAGTGGCCCAGCTGCCCCAGCCAGAGGTAGCGGTAGTTCCGCTGGCGGAGGGCGCGGAATGCCTGGGCAGCAGCGAGACGCCGGAGGAGACGCATCGCGGGTATCGTAGCGTTGACGCTTACGTGAGGGCGAGGGTCGACCGACGCCGGCCGGGGGAACCAAGCGCCCGGGCATCGTAGCATGGCGGCCATGGCGGATGCCTCACCGGGACTGCGGAGGCGCCCCGGCGGCCTGGCGATGGCAGCAGCCATCGTCGCGGCAGGGTTCCTCGGCTCCCGGCTGCTGGGCGTGCTGCGGACGGTCGCCATCGCCCGGGCATTCGGAGCCTCTCCCGAACTGGACGCCTACCAGGTGGCCTTCCGCATCCCGGATTTGATTTTCCAGGTGCTCGCTGGGGCGACGCTCGGCAGCGCGTTCATCCCCGTCTTCGCGCGCACGCTGCGAGCCGAAGGCGAGGAGCGCGCCTGGCTGCTGGCGAGCCGGGCGTTCAACTTGGTGACGGCTGCGACGGCCGTCCTCTGCGTGGCTGGCTGGGCCCTGGCGCCCGCACTGGTGCCGCTCTTCGCCCCGGGGCTGGGCGAGGATATCGGCCGGCGGGAGGAGCTGGTGGCCGAGGCGGTGTTCCTCACGCGGCTCATGCTGCTCTCCCCGCTGCTGTTCGCGATGAGCGGGATGGTGACGGGCATCCTGAACGCCCGCGAGCGGTTCCTCTACCCGGCCCTTGCGCCGATGCTGTACAACCTGGCGATCATCGTCGGTGCGCTTGTCCTCGCTGAGCCGCTGGGCGTCCGCGGGCTCGCCGTGGGCGTGGTGTGCGGGGCAGCGCTCCACTTCGCGGTCCAGCTTCCCGGGCTCTGGCAGGAGCGGATGCGCTACCGGCTGTCGCTCACCTGGGCCGACCCGGCCGTGCGCGAGGTGGGCCGTTTGATGGCGCCGCGGGTGGCCGGGCTGGCGGCCGCTCAGGTGAACGTGTACTTCATCGCCACGTATTTCGGCTCGCGCGTGGGGGCGGGCGCCATCGCCAGCCTCAACTACGCCTGGATTGTGGCAAATCTGCCGCTCGCCATCTTCGGCATGGCGGTTTCGACAGCAGCCTTTCCGCGCCTTGCGGCCATCGCCGCCGACGGCGATTGGGAGGCCCTGAGAGGTCAGATTTCGCGGCTGCTGCGGCTCATCATGTTCTTCACCGTGCCGGCAGCCCTCGGGCTCGCGCTCCTGCGGGAGCCGGTAGTGGAAGTGCTCCTCCAGCGGGGCGCGTTCACAGCTGGGGATACGCGGGTGACGGCAGCGGCGCTGGGCTGGTACTGCCTCGGTATCGTGCCCCAGGCGGGCATCGAGATTCATAGCCGAGCGTTCTACTCCCTCGGCGACACGCGGACGCCCGTGGCCCTGGCGGTGGCCGCCCTCGCCGTCAACGCCATCCTTTCGGCGTTGCTATGGGAACCGTTCGGGGTGTCGGGGCTGGCCTTCGCCGTTTCGGCGGCATCGTGGCTCGAATGGGGCGGGCTCTGGGCCCTCGCCGTGCGCCGCCTCGGCCACGGCGCAAGCGAGGATCTTCATGCGCTGGCCCGCATGGCCATCGCAGCAGGCGCGATGGGCGTTGCCATCGCTGCCGGGTTCGGGACGCGGCACGAGGGAGGCACGCTCGAAGCGTTCGTCGATGCCTTCCTCGGAGCGGCGGCCGGCGCGCTCGCCTACTTCGCCATGGCAGCGCTACTCCAGATTCCGGAGGCGTACGAGCTGGCCGAGCGGGCGGCAGTCCAGCTGCGGCGCCTGCGCGGGGGGCTTCCTCGAAGCGGCGCCGCGGGCTAGCATACGAACGCATGTTCGAAGAGGCCGCGGCGTCACCAGTCGCCGGCGACGGGCTGCGGGAGCGGCTACGGGCGGCGCTCCGCCAGCCGCTGCGGCGGGATCCGCCCGCGCGCGTGGCGGCGGTAACGGAAGCAGCTGACCTGCGCATCCTGGGCGGGCGATGGTTCGAAACACCGCACGGGCCGGGCTACCGCATCGTGAGCCGCTACGACGCAGGCTTCGTGCACGGGGACGTCCCGCTCTACGAGGCGCTGCGCGCGCCGCTCGACAAGCTCGCGGCGTTGGCCCGCACTGCCCCGCCTCCGGGTATCGAGGCCCTCCGCTTCATCGACACGGAAACTACGGGACTGGCGGGCGCGGGTGCTATGGTGTTCCTCGCCGGAGTGGCGCGGTTCGAGGGGACCTCGCTCGTGCTCACCCAGTACCTGCTGCCGGGTCCCGAGTACGAGGGCGGGCTGCTCCGGGGGCTGGCGGAAGAGCTCGCCGAGGCGGGCGGGCTCGTGAGCTACAACGGCCGCTCCTTCGACGCGCCCATGCTGGAGGCGCGCTACGTGCTCCAGCGGATGCGTCCGCCCTGGCAGCGGACGCCGCACGTCGACCTACTCCAGGTGAGCCGGCGGGTGTTCGCCGACGACCTGCCCTCCCACCGGCTCGTGGAGGTGGAGGCGAGGGTGCTCGGGTTCGAGCGCACCGACGACTGCCCCTCGCGGGAGGCGCCAGAGCGGTACTTCCTCTTCCAGAGGACAGGCGACCCGACATACCTCCTGCCTGTCCTCCGCCACAACGCGTGGGACGTGCTCTCCCTCGTTGCCCTGCTTGGCCGTCTGGGGGCGATCGCAGCCGGCGAGGGGGAGGCGCTGCAGCGCGCGCGGGCGGCCGAGCACGCGGGCGATCACGCGGCAGCGGCCGCGGCGTACGAATCCGCCGCTGACGGCGCGCCGCGGGCCATCCGCCGCCGAGCCCTCGAGCGCGCGGCGCGCGCCTACGCCCGGGCAGGGCAGCCTGCCGATGCCGTACGCTGCTGGCTGGCGCTCGCCCACGAGCCGCCGGGGCGATTCCTCCGCCCCTGGGTCGAAGCGGCGCGGCTCTTCGAGCGGCACCTCGGAGACCTCGAGCGCGCCCTGCGGTGCACCGAAGCGGCCCGGCGCCTCCTCGAGGCGGGACGAGCACGGCCGGGGAGGCCGGGGACCGGAACCACTGCGGGCGAGCTCGCCGCGCGGGAGGCGCGCCTGCGGGCGCGGCTCAGCGCTCGGTGACGGGCCCGGGGCGGCGGTGCGGCCCGCTCGCCATCAGGGTTGCCGCCTCCCGCTAGAATGGCGCCAGCCATCCGGGAGGTGCGAACAGTGACGCAGCACCGAGGGGAATCCGGGCACGCGCTTCCGACGCTCGCCGCGCTCATCGCCGCAGCTGGAGCGGTCGTCCTGGGGTTCGGGGCCGCGAACGATAACGGGGCAATGGCCATCATCGGGGGAATCGCCGCCGGCGCGGGTATTTTGGTCTACGGCCTCGCCCACCACGTCGTCATCGACTGGGAGCTCTTCCGCCGAACCTCGAAGCGATGCTACCGAGCAGCGGGGTCGGCGGCCACGGTCGCGATTTCCCACGGGCGCAGCGGAAGGCGTACTGAACCGCCTTCCGCTGCGAGGGGCCGCGGGTCTTCGCCGAGAAGGTTCGTCCTGGCAGCATCCGCCGCCCATGGGAGCCGGATGCGTGCCTCGCGGGGTGCCGGTGCTGACGACCAGACGCGGACGTAGGGCCGCCCGTCCGTTTCGCTCCGCGCCAGGGCCGAGGGAACGACATCGGGGGCATCGAACTCGGCCAGCGTCAGGGGCCCTCGTTCCAGGCCCTGCCGCGGGGAGGTCCAGACCGCCGCCGGCGAATGGGCAAAGGCGTGGGCCAACGGCAGCACCCCCGCGCTTCGCCACGTCCCCAGATAGGGCGCGACCGCCAGCCGGAAAACATGGCGGCCGAGCATCTGGGAGTCGAAGGTGGCAATGGTCGGTCCCGCGCCGCCGCGGCGGGTGCGCAGGTCGGGTCGGGAGAGCCAGCCGACGCAGCGCAGGAGCGTAACGGCGTAGGCCTGACGGCCGTCGGGCAGGCGGACGACCTCCCCTTCGGGAAGACCGCGGTTGAACACCGCGACCCCGCGCCCATCCCGCTCGACGGCCGCGAAGCACTTCTGCGGGAAGGCGGCGGTCGGGAGCTCGTCGGAGCGGCCATTCCACGACTGGGGCCAAACAGACCGCTCGGCCACATGGAACTGATTCTCGGTCCAGACCGTCTCCGTTTCGAACGGCAGCGGAACCACGAGGCGGAGACGATGGTCTTCGGCGGGGTTGTGGACGGCGACCGTCAGTTCGACCCACGGCACGCCGCGCCAGAGTCGCGCCAGCACCTCGGCTTCGAGCGGAACCAAGTCCTCCTGGGTGCGGCGGCTGCGGTCAGCCGCGAGACGGCGGGGAACCGCCAGGTGCACGCGGTACTGCAGCTCGGCAGCCACAGCATCGGCCGATGAGCCGAGGAACTCGAGGGCGGAGGGTTCAACAACAGCGTCGTCGAGGATGTCGGCGTTGTACTCGTCGCCGCGTTCGCCTTCGTCCACCAGCAGGGCCGCCTCGTAAAGCTCCATGCCGGTGAGGGTGTCGGCGATGGTGAGCCCCCGGCCTTCCAGCCGGACGCGAAACCGCTCGGAGCGGAGCTCCCGACCGTCGGCGGCCAGCGGGGCGGGCTCGCTCGGCGCACGATCGGGGCTAAGAACCTCGACGGCGATTGCGGGCGAAGGAGGGAGCAAGGCGCGCACCGTCCGCAGTCCGCGTTCGATGACCCGCACCCGGGCCCGGGAGGGTGCTCCTTCCCGGAGGAGACGGCGAGCCTGCGAGCGTGCGGCTTCGTCGTCGACATGGGTGACGCCTTGGCCCACGACCGTCGTGACGAGCAGCGACCCATCCCGGAGCTCTACTCGGATCTCCTCGAGCCAGCGGTCGTCGTAGCGGCCTTCGCGAAGGAAGTCGAGGTGGGAGAGGGCAGCGCGCACGGACACCTCGCGATCCTCGAGCACGCGGTCCGGCGAGGGCGGGCCGAAGGCCGCGGGGACCGTCTGCCCGTCCGAGAGGCGAAGGGAGGAGCCATTCCACGAGGAAGGAACATGCACTTCGAAGGGCACCGGAGCGAAGGGCACGGGCCGGAAGAGGAGAACGCCGCCCGGTTCGGGCACTGCCGCACAGCTCGCAAGGTGGGCGAGAGCCTCGCGCGTGACAGCGTCGGCGAGCTGCTGCGCGCGGTCGTAGCGGGGGAGCATCTCGCGGTGGGTCTGGTCGACCGAGCAGCCACAGATGGAGTCGTGAGGCGAGTTTTCGAGGGCGAGCGACCAGGCATGCCGGAGGGCCGGCGCGCCGTCCGGCCCGCCGCGGAGCCAGGCGAGGAGCTCGAGCGGTTCGGCGATGCGTTCGAGGCGCGACTGAACCTCGAAGTCGCGCTGCTTCAAGTTCATGCGACTGGACAGGACGCCCGCTAGCACGTTGGAACGGTCCGGAGAGCGGAGCTCGCCGCGGTGGACGACCTCGTCGATGCCCCAGGCGAGCATCGCCTCGGCATAGGCGTCGAGGGTGACGATACGGGCGTCGTAGCCGGCAAAGCGGAGGAGCGGGAGCAGGTCGGGGAGGTGACGCTCCATGCGGCTGTGGTCCGTCCCGTTCATGAGCAGCACCGGTTCGCCGGGCGCCCGGCCCTCTTCCGCCTCGCGGACGCGGGCGAGGAGCGCCTCCGGGTCGCGCGGGAGCCGCCAGCCGTTCGAGTAGCTGTGCCGCAGATAGAGAACCGGGATGCGCGTGCCGTCAGGGGCCTCCCACCAGAAGCTCCAGCCGGGAACCGAGTCGGGAACGCCGCGCCAGAGGCAGGCGGCCGCGAGTCCGAGCTGGGCCATGATCTGGGGCATCTGGGCGATGTGTCCGAACTGGTCGGCGCAATGACCGACGCGGGAGCAAGCGCCAAAGCGGCGCGCGTAACGGATGCCGCGCACGAGCGAGCGGATGTGGGACTCCCCCGTGGGAAGGAACTCGTCGGGCTGCACCCACCACGGGCCGATGACGACGCGCCCGGCGCGCACCAAGGCGGCAAGGCGCTCGCTGCGTTCGGGCCGAAGGGCAAGGTAGTCCTCGACGACGACGGCCTGACCGTCGAGGTTGAAGCAGGGATACTCAGGATGCGCCTCGAGGTGATCGATGACCTCGTCGGTCATCCGCACGAGCCGCCACCGGAAGAGCTCGTGGGGCTGGTACCACTCGCGGTCCCAGTGCGTATGAGGGACGATGAAGACGGGGCGCATGGCGGTATCGTAGCCGTTCGCAGGGGCAGACCAGAATGCCGCTCGCCCGAGCCGCCGGTACACTGGGCGGCATGGAATTCCGCCTTTCCCCCGAGACCGAAGCCTGGCGCGAGGAGCTGCGCGCCTTCCTCCGCCGGGAGCTGCCGCCGGACTTCGAGGGCGATGACGACTTCTTCGACAACGAGGAGCAGGTCGCCTTCGCTAAGGAGTTTACGAAGAAGCTGGGAGCGCGCGGCTGGTTCGCACCGGCCTGGCCGGTGGAGTACGGCGGGATGGGCAAGACGCCCATCGAGCAGATGATCCTGAACGAGGAGCTGGCGTACCACCGCGCGCCGCATGGTGGGAGGCTCTTCACCATCGGGATTACCGGGCCGACCATCCTCGTCCACGGCACCGAGGAGCAGAAGCGGCGTTGGCTGCCGGAGATGGCCCGGGGCGAGGTGTGGTACTGTCAGGGGTTCTCCGAGCCTGGTTCGGGGAGCGACTTGGCGAGCCTGCAGACGCGAGCCGTGCGCGACGGCGACGAGTACGTGATCAACGGGCAGAAGATCTGGACCTCGAACGCGCACGTTGCCGACAAGATGCTCCTGCTGGCGCGCACCAACCCCGACGTTCCGAAGCACAAGGGCATCAGCGCCTTCATCGTCGATATGCGCTCGCCGGGCATCACGGTGCAGGGCATCCCGAACATCGCCTACCGGCGGGACTTCAACCAGGTGTTCTTCGAGAACGTGCGCGTCCCGGCGGAGAACCTTCTGGGAGGCGAGGATCGGGGGTGGTACGTTGCCACGACGACGCTCGACTTCGAGCGCTCGAACATCGCCGCCATCAGCGGGGCTCGGCGAACCACGCACGACCTCATCCGCTGGACGAAGGAGCGCCACCACGGGCGGCGGCCATTCGACGACCCGAAGGTGCGCCATGCGCTCGCCGACCTGACCGTCGACTGCGAGGTGGGGCGTCTGCTCGCCTACCGGGTTGCATGGCTGCAGTCGAAGGGTGAGATCCCCAACGCCGAGGCGAGCATGAGCAAGGTCTTCATGGCCATGCTCGGCATCAAGGTGGCAAACGTCGGCGTGAACCTGCTGGGCCCCTTCGGACTGCTGGCGCCGGGCTCGAAGTGGGCGAAGCTGCGCGGCCGCGTGCTCACCAGCTATCTGCTCTCGCACTCGGGCCCCATCGGTGGCGGAACGTCGGAAATCCAGAAGAACATCATCGCAACGCGGGGGCTTGGGCTGCCGAGGGGCGATTAAGTCGCGGCCCGGCTCACGGGAGGGCGCGGGCTCCGTTCGCCGCCGAGAGGAGGCGGGTGTGCATCTCTTCCGCCCGTTCGATGAAACTCCCGGTACTTGTTGCGGTTCCGGCTTTCCACCGCCTCCCAGCCAAGGTCGATCGTCTCCAGGACGAACGCGAGCTCGCCCTCGAGAAACTGGTCGAAGGCGGGGAAATTCGCCGCGACGGGAGCCGACTCCCCGGGCTCTACGGCCGCGGTCGCCCGAGCGAAGCAGCGCATAGCGTGGGCGTAGGCGACGAAATCGCGGCGAAACCGCTCGCGCTCGCGGAGGCGGCGGTCGGGCCAGGCAAGTCGGAAAGCATCCTCGGCGGCGAGCAGCTGTTCGAGGCCGTACGTCACCGCGGTCGCGTAGGCGGAACGCGGGCCGGCAGGGGGCGGCTCGAAGGGAGGGCATCCTTCGGGCTCGCGGAGCCCGCCGCCCCCGCAGGAGGCGACGAGGACCGCTGCAAGGGCCGCCAGGGCGGCGGGCGCCCTCATGCGTGTTCCAGGCGCGCGCGGAGCCAAGCGGCGGCCGCGCGCACAGCCTGACCCCGGTGGCTCACGGCGTCCTTCTCCTCAGCGGTGAGCTCAGCCATCGTCTTGCCGAGCCCGCGCACAGTGAACACCGGGTCGTAGCCGAAGCCGCCCGTGCCACGGGGCTCGCGGGCGATGCTCCCTTCCGCGACACCCTCGAACGTTTGGAGGATTGTGCCGTCGGCCGCGGCGATAACGACGACGGCCCGGAAGCGGGCTGTCCGCTTCCCGTCCGGCACGCCTTCCAGCTCGCGAAGCAGCAGCTCGACGCGGGCGCGGTCATCGAGCCCTTCGCCGCCGTAGCGTGCCGACTGGACGCCCGGCCGACCGCCGAGGGCGTCGACTTCGATGCCGGAATCGTCGGCGAGCGCAAGGCAGCCGGCGGCCCCAGCAGCGGCGCGGGCCTTCGCGGCGGCATTTTCGACGTACGTGGCCCCCGTCTCTTCGACGTCGAACACAATCCCGAGCTCGGCAGGAGTTACGACCTCGTATCCCGTGCCGGCGAGGAGGCGGCGGAGCTCGGCAACCTTGCCGGGGTTGTTCGTCGCCAGGAGGAGGCGCGGCACGCTACGAGTTTCGCGGGAGCGCGGCCCGCCCTCAAGCGGTGCGGAGCGTGGTATCGTTTCGCCGAAGACGAAACGTCTGGGGGTCGGAGCGATGCGAGCCGTTGTCTTGCGGGGCGGTGAACTGCGGGTCGAAGAGGTGCCGCAGCCCGAGCCGGGGCCGGGACAGGTCTTGGCGAAGGTGCGGGCCTGCGGGATCTGCGGGAGCGATCTCCACGCGGCCCTCTTCCTGCCGCAGCTGATCGAAGCGTCGCGGCAGTCTGGCGGACAGTGGGATGAGCGCGCCCTCACCGAAGGCATCGTCATGGGGCACGAATTCGTGGCCGAGGTCGAAGCGGCGGGACCGGGTGCCGAAGGGTGGGCGCCGGGCACGCGGGTCACCAGCATGCCGGTGCTCATCGACCCCTCGGCCCCGCGGGGGGTGCGCGCCATCGGCTACACGGCCGGCCTTCCCGGCGCGTACAGCGAGTACGTGTTGTTGAGCGCCCCTCTGCTGCTGCCGGTGCCGGAGAGCCTCTCGGACGAGGCCGCGGCGCTGACCGAGCCGTGCGCCGTGGGCCTGCACGCGGTGCGCCAGTCGGGCCTGCAGCGCGGCGAACGGGTGCTCATCATGGGCGCGGGCCCCATCGGCCTCATGACACTCCTTTGGGCGAAACGCGAAGGCGCTGGAACGGTCGTGGTGAGCGAGCCCTCCCCCGCCCGGCGGGAGATGGCGTCGAAGCTCGGCGCCGATATCGCCGTGGATCCGCGGACCGAGGACCTGCGAGCACTGGTCGACGAGGAGCGGGGAACGCCGTGCACCCTGATCTTCGAGTGCGTGGGCGTCGAGGGAACGCTTCAGGAGGCGATGGAGCTGGCGCCCCGCGGAGGCCGCATCGTCGTAGCCGGAGCGTGCATGACGGAGGACCGCATACGGCCGCTGGTGGGCATTTCGAAACAGCTCACGCTGCGGTTCGTGCTGGGCTACACGCCGGAGGAGTTCGCCGAGGCGCTCCAGGCGCTCGGAGCCGGCGTCATCGATCCGACGCCCATGATCACGCGCCGGATCGGCCTCGACGAGCTGGCGGCGACGTTTCGTGCGCTCGCCAACCCCGCCGAGGGGAAGGTGGTCGTCGTTCCTGACCGATGAAGCGGCTCAGTGGTGGCCGTGGCCCGCTCCGGCCGCCTCGCTGCCCTCGTAGGTGTGCTCGTCGGGGAGATCGCGGCTGCGCATCACCGAGATCGGAGCGACCCACTCCGGATTCTCGGGGAAGGCGCGGAGGCGCTTCTTGAGCAGGTAGAACACGCCCCCGATGGGAACGGCGAGGGCGACGGCCAGCACGCTCCAGAGGATGCGCTCCGTGTTGGCGCTGATGCCAGAGGCCCCCCCATCGCGGGTCTCGCCGTGGCCCCCTGTCTCCTGTGCCGCTGCGACTGAGGCTGTTTGCGAGAGGTCGGCCGAAGCCGCCGCGACCGGCGCGGAAGCGGCCGTCGCCAGGGCCAGGGCAGCGAGAACAAGAGCGAGCCGAAGGCGCATGTCCGAGGGCCAGTCTAGGGCGGGCGGGGGTGCGGTCAAGCGCCGGAGGTCCCCCTCGAACCCCTTGGCAGGAGACTGAGCAAGTGCTAGAAAAGTGCCGGGCCGCTCGGCGTGTTTCCGCTCCGCACGCCCGGCGGCCCTTGTTTCGCTAGGCACGGAGGCCGAGGGCGCGCTCCACTCCCTCGAGGGTGGCGGGTGCGCGGACGACATCGGCTGGGTACACCGAGCGCGCAGTATCGGGGTCCTTCAAGCCGCTGCCGGTGAGGACGGCGACGGCCCGCCCGCCGCGGAGGCGGCCGGCCTCGCCGAGGGCGAGCAGTCCGGCGACGCTGGCAGCGCTGGCGGGCTCGACGAAGATCCCTTCTTCGCGAGCGAGGAGGCGGTAGGCGGCGAGGATCTGCTCGTCGGTCACGGCTTCGATGAGCCCGCCGCTTTCATCCCGGGCGCGGATCGCCCCCTGCCAGCTCGCCGGATTGCCGATGCGGATGGCGGTGGCGACGGTCGTCGGGTTCTCGACCGGACGGCCGAGGACGATCGGGGCGGCACCCGCCGCCTGGAACCCGAACATCCGCGGGCAGCGGGAGGCGTAGCCCCGTTGGCGGCATTCGACGAAGCCGCGCCAGTAAGCCGTGATGTTGCCTGCGTTACCCACCGGGATGGCGAGAATGTCCGGGGCGTCACCGAGCGTTTCGCAGATTTCGAAAGCCGCGGTTTTCTGCCCTTCGAGGCGGTGGGGGTTCACGGAGTTGACAAGGGCGATGCCGTGACGTTCGGTCACGGCGCGCGCCGCGGCGAGAGCCTCGTCGAAATTCCCCTGGACCTCGACGATGCGAGCGCCGAACGCGACGGCTTGGGCAAGCTTGCCAGCCGCCACCTTCCCTTCAGGGACGAGCACGTAGCAGGCCAGGCCGCACCGTGCGGCGTACGCCGCGGCGCTTGCGCTGGTGTTCCCGGTGCTGGCGCACAGGACTGCGCGGGCGCCGGCCTCGAGCGCCTTGGCCACGGCCACCACCATGCCCCGATCCTTGAAGGAGCCCGTGGGGTTGCAGCTCTCGAGCTTGAACCAGAGCTCATCGAGGCCGCAGCGGGCAGCCAGCCGTTCGGAACGGACGAGCGGCGTGTCGCCTTCGCCGAGCGTCACGCGGGGCGTGGCGTCGGTGACGGGCAGCACGTGCGCCCAGCGGAAAAGCACCCCCCGAGGGGGAAGGACAGCTGCGTTCACGGTTCCTCCGGTGGCCGCAGCGCGTGGAACTTCAGCTCCCGCAGCTCCTGTTCGAGCATCGAAATCTGGAGGCGGCGCTGCTTCTCCACGAGCTGGTTGTACTTCTGGAATTCGGCGCGGACGTGGTCGACGATTTCGGCGATGTCGCGGCGGATGCCTGCCACGCGCTCGCCGAGCCCTTGGTGGCGTCCCTCGAGCAGTGTGAGGTCGGCCCGCAGCTTATCGAGCTCACCAAGAACGCGGTCGCCCAGCTCCTCCAGCGAGGCGAGCCGGGACTCGACGCGACGGTGCTCCTCGCGCCATGCTGCCAGCTCGTCGAGGATCTCGCCCTGTCGGTCGGGTCGCGCGAGGATCGCCGAGACCCCGTCTTCGGCGCGTTTCGCCATCTCGCCCACGATGCGGAGCTGTTCGAAGACGACGCGGAGCCGCTCCTCTACCTCGGCAAGGATCGACTCCTGGAGGCGGGCCTCGTAATCGCGGGCGACCTCGATGACGCGGTCGAGGCGCAGCCCGAGCTGCTCAAGGCGGTCCTCGACGACCCGCTGGCGCTCGAGGAGGGTCTGCATGAGCTGGCCGAACTGCGCCACCTGGTTCCGGGCCTGGGCGACGTCGGCGGCGAACCGCTCGAGCCGCGCCATGGCATCGTTAACGCGCCGGAAGAGTTCGCCGCGCTCTTGCCGGTCGTACTCGGCTTCGGCGCGCAGCAAGCGGACCGTGTGCTCGAAGTCCTGGCGGGCGGCGACGATTTCCTGGCGCAGCTCCTCGCCCTCGCGCTCCATCTCTTCGAGCTTTTCGGGAACGCCGCGGAGAGGGGCAAGACGAGGCTCGAGGCCGCGGATGGCCTGCCGGAGCGCCTCGAGCTCCTCATCGGTGTTGGCGAGCTGGCGGCGAAGGTGTTCCACCTGGACGACGAGCGCTTCGTGCGCGTCCCGGGCGTCGCGGAGCTGACCCTCGAGCCACGAGAGCATCTCGGCGACGCCTTGGACGGTTCCCTCGCCCGGCATCGTCACTCCTCCACGCGGAGGAAGGTGCTGACCTCCGAGACGACTGGCAGCTCGGCGATTTCCGCGAGGGCCTTGAGCACGGCGCTCTCCCGGGCGCGGTGCGTCATAATCACGAGTTCCGCCGTCTGCTGGTCCTCGTTCGCTTCCTTCTGGTTCACGGCGGCGATGCTCACGTCGTTGTCGCCGAGGCACTTCGCGAGGCGGGCGAGCACGCCGGGCCTATCGGAAACGGTAACGCGGATGTAGTAGCGGCTTTCGATCTCCTCGGGTCCCAGGATCGGCAGCTCTTCTTCGGGAGCCCAGGCGGCTCGATTGGGAACGCCGTGGACGACTGCGTCCGCAATCTCGAGGAGGTCGGCGATGACCGCGCTGGCCGTCGGCTCGGCGCCGGCGCCCCGTCCTTCGAAAAGAACCGTGCCGGTGAGGTCGCCGACGATCTGCACTGCGTTGTAGACGCCGTCGACCTTTGCCAGCGGCTCATCCCGGTGCAGGAGCACCGGAGCGACCCGGGCGAGGAGGCCGCGATCCCGGCGTTCGGCGACAGCAACGAGCTTGATGACGTACCCGAGTTCGGCCGCATACAGGAAGTCTCGGGAGGAGAGTCGGGTAATGCCTTCCGTTCGGATCTGTTCGGGAGTGACGCGGCTGCGGAAGGCGAGCGTGGCCAGCACGGCGAGCTTGTACGCCGCGTCGTACCCTTCGACGTCGTTGGTGGGGTCGGGCTCGGCGTAACCGAGCCGCTGGGCTTCGGCAAGCGCCTCCGCGTAGTCGGCGCCTTCTTGCGCCATCCGGGTGAGGATGTAGTTGGTGGTGCCGTTGATGATGGCCCGTACCGAAGTGATTCGGTTCGCCAGCAGATCGCGCCGCAGCGGGGCGATGAGAGGGATCCCGCCGCCTACGCTTGCCTCGAAAAGGAGGTAGCACCCCCGTTCCCGGGCCAGGGCGAGCAGTTCGGGGCCGCGCTTGGCCATCAGCTCTTTGTTGGCCGTGACGACGTGTTTGCCAGCCTCGAGGGCCCGGAGCACGTAGCGGTGCGCCGGCTCCTCGCCGCCCATCACTTCGATGACGACCTGGATGCTGGGGTCGTCCAACAGCGAGTCGACGTCGGCGGTGATGAGGGCCGGATCGATAGGTGCGTTGCGCGGCTTGGCGGGGTCGCGGACAGCGGCCCCGCGGACGACGATGGGGGCGCCCACCTGTCGTGCGAAGTAGTCGCCCCGCTCGGCGAGGGCGCGGACGACGCCGGAGCCGACGACGCCGAGTCCGATCAGGCCGACGCCGACAGCCTCCGCCATTGCATCAGCTCCCGGACG
>DAOUCS010000195.1:0-10965 GCA_034431815.1 Dehalococcoidia bacterium | reverse complement strand
TGCAACGTTACTATGAACTGCTCCGGGAGGGGTAAGAGTGCGATTCACCAGTTGCAGTCCCCCGGTGCAACGCTATTAATTGTCCGTACTGTAGGTTCGGGAACGCTGCGTGAACCTAGTTGCAGTCCCCCGGAGGGGATTTTCACGGTGCAACGCTATTCCCACGCGCCGCCCGTTCCCTCTATGATAGTCAGATACGGCGTTTCGACAAGACCGGGACCGCCGAAGATGACGATCCGGCGTGCACCCTCCCGCGTGAGCCGGTACACGCGAATCGAGTCCCCCTCCCGCCATACACGCCGCAGGCGCTCCAGCAGCTCTTCGTACTCCGATTCCCGCAGCTCGCACTCGAACACGCTGCGCTGAACCCGCTCCCCGTAGCCCGAAAGCAGCCTTGCCAGCCGCGTCCGCCGCCGGTCGTCGGGAATGTCGTATGCCACCACCACGTAGCTATTGCTCTCCTCCACGCCTTCCTCGCCGCTCCGCCGTGGCGATGGGGCGGAAGACCTCCGGCTTCCCTTCGCGGATCGCTCGGGCCAGCGCCTTTGCCTGACGCTCGATCACCTCGTGCCACGGAAGCGCCCGGCCCGCAGGCCGATAGAACGTGCGGCGGAGCAACCGCTCTTCGACTGCCCTGATTGCTGCCGCGCGTGCCGCGGGAGAGAGCCGGACCGCGCCGCCGCTCTCCTCCCACCAGCCTCCAGGGCCGAGAGCGCGGCGGAGCCGCACAGCCAGGAGGTCGCAGTAGGGCGCGCGCAGCTCCTCGAGCAGGTCGAGCGTCAGCGACGGCCTCCCGCGCCCGGGCGCGTGAAGGAGGCCGAGGTACGGGTCGAGGCCGGCTGTCAGCGCTGCCCGGTGGACGATCGGCTGCGTCAGCGCGTACAGGTACGATAGGAGCGCATTCAGCGGGTCGGGCGGAGGGCGCCGCCGCCGGGTCCACCCCCGGCCCGCGCCCAGCGCCGGGCGCAGGGCGGCGAAGTATGCCCGCGTTGCCAGGCCTTCGCAGCCGGCGACCTCGTTCGGCGATGCCGCCACCCGCAGCGTCCGCGCTGCGGTGCTCCACTCCTGCGGAATGGGGACGCGGAGCACCCGGAGCACGCGGAGCTGGCCGTGAAGCTTGTTCCGCACGATGACCCGGGCGAAGGCCGCCCGGCGGGCAGGGTCGGCGACCGTCAGCGCCTGCCGCAGACGCAGCTCGACCGGTACGGCCATCGGCACCTCCAGCCTCCCGCGGTATTCGCCCTTCGCCGAAAGGAACACGACGTCGGCCCCGCTTGCGAGCAGGCGCGCGAGCGCTCCGGCGGAGATGTGAACGGCGCCGTGGATGACCAGCCGGTCGAGCAGGGGCAGGCGGATTTCCTGCACGACGACCCCGCCGGCGGCGACGAGCAGCCGCTGGCCCTCGGCGCGGAGTTCGACACCCTGCTCCCGAAGGTGGACGACGCGCATCGTCGGAACGGTCCGTCGCCCGGGCGGGCCTCCTCAGGGCTGCTCTGCGGCGGGAGCGCGCCCCGGATGCTGCTCGGCGGCCGAGCGGACCTTCCTGATAAGGTCGCGCAGGGGTTCCGGCGCGGTCGGGGCCTCCCTCCAATCCGGCCAGCCCCAGGCCTGGAAGAGCGAGGCGATGGCGCCCAGGGCCTCCTCGAGCGCGGCGACCGCCTCGTCGTGGCGCACGCTGCCGGTGTGGACGAGGTCGTTCCGGAGCCGCGCGAGCCCCGCCAGCTGTTCCAGGCTGCCCTGACCTACGGCGGCCGTCCGCTCGTCGAAGGCGACGAGGGCCTCGCGGCGGTTCCGCTCGCCTTCGAGCCGCCACCGCCGTCCCCCATCGGCCTCTCGCAGGCGGGCGCGCAGTTCTTCGGGAAGGCGTTTGCGGTCCCTGAGCCCGATGTTGTCGGGGTCGAAGCCGCAGGCCGACTTCAGGCGGGCGCGGATGGCCACCTCCCACGCCGTGACGGCGGTCACGAGCGCCCGGGTGAGCACGCCCGCCGTAGCGGAGCGCGCGGCCGCCGCGGTGAGTTCCGAGGGAAGCACGTGCGCGTTCTGCGATTGCTGCGACGCGGCCCACCCGAACCACTGCTCCAGACGGTCGAGGTCGCGGCGAAAGCCGCCGTTACCGGATGGCTCGGCTGCCTTCCTCGCTCCCTCAAGGTCGAAGTCGTCGGCCTTGCCCATCGCCTCGGCGAGCCCTCGGGCGGCTTCGAGCGCTTTGCGCCGCGGGCCTTCGAGGTAGCCGCTCCGCACGCTGAGCAGCTCGCGCAGGATATCGGCCGCGACCTTCCAGTTGAACCGCTCGAGCTCCCGGAAGGCCCGGTCGATGTCAGTTCGCAGCCGGGTGATTCGGGGGTCGAACGGTCGCAGCCGCTCGTCTTCGTTCCGGACGTGCCGGGGGTCGAGGGCCTGAAGGAACTCGGCTCCAGGGAAGAGGACGGAGGCGGCGGCGATGAGCGCGTGTCCGAGCTGCGGTGTCCCCGAGCTGGGGCAGACGACGATGCGGGCGCCCTCGGGAAGCTCCCCGCGGATGCCGGCGAGCGCCCCATCGGCCATCGCAAGGGCCTCGTCGAAGAACGCCGGGTTCCCCGGTGCAAGGGGGACGGTCTCGACGGTTGCGGAGGGGAGCTCCCGGCGGACGGCGTCCCGCGTTTCCGCGGCCTGGGCGGCGACCCCATGGGTGAAGAGCAGGAAGACGCGGTCGGGCCGGTGCCGGCGGGCGGCGAGGAGCGGGCCCGTCGGCCGCAGCTCTGCCGGCGACGGGGGCGGGGCGGGCTTCCCTGCGGGGTGCTGGCCCAAGGGGTCGCGCTCCCCGATGGTGGCGATCAGGACGACCGGCTCGTGTTCCTTCGCTTCCCCCATCGCCTCAGCTGTCCTCCGGGGTCTGTTCGTCGTCCTGTCGCACCGGGCGCACGCCCGCGGCGTGGAGGACCTCCGTCCGGACGCAGCCGAACCCCATGGCGGTCTTCTGGCCGATGCCGGCGAACTCGGCGAAGCCTCCCAGGGCCCCGAGGAGGCCGCTGTACGCTGGGGGCGGGTTCACGAGGGTGAACTCCGCCGTGCCGACGAAGGCGGTGAACCGGCCTTCCATGCGGACGGAGACGCTGCGGAGCCGAACCCGCCGGAGGGCGGCGCAGTCGCGGATGACGCCGTCGGCTCCCTCGCCGAGGTCGTGCCCGCCGAAGGCTCGCCAGCGCTCCAGGAGCGAACCGAAGACGAGCTCCGGGACCGGGAGAGGCACGGTGCGGCCCCGGGAGTGGAAGGCCGTCGGCGTCAGGAATTCGATGCGCACCGGCACCGGCCGCTCCGCCCGTATCAGGTGCCGGCGGACCAGCTCGGCGAAGGTGTCGGTATTCGCCGCGGCGATGCCTTCCACGAGCAGCCAGCGGCCGTCGAGGAGGATGCGCCCGCTCCGCATGGTCCGGTCGGCGACGTCGGAGAGGTAAGGCGCCACGCGCGGGCCGCCCGCCAGCACGAGACGGAGGCAGCCCTCCTCCTCGGCGAGGGCCGCGGCGAAGGGACGGGGCCCGGCCGCGCCGTGGAGCTCGTCGGCGGCATCCTGGTCGCAGCGGGCGATCTCGCCGTACAGCCAGGCGTTGAGCGCCCGGCCGAGGAAGCGTTCCGGCGCGCGCTCCGCCCAGCGGACGCGGAACTCGATGCGGGCGAGCTCGATCATCCCGGGGCCGTCCCGGGCAGCGTTGTGAACTCGATGCTGACGAGACCGAGGGGCATCGGCGCGGTCCCGCCGTCGAACCGGACCAGCGCGAACTTGCCCGTCTTGGGGAAGTCCGCTCCCGACCCGGGCCGCCTCCCCAGCCGGTGGACGCGGGCGAAGTCGAGGCGGCTTCGGGCGTCCCCCAGCACCGCGCCGACAGTGTGCGGGATCCACCCTGTGCCCCACCCCAGGAAGGCGAAGGGCGGCGTGGTGCCTGCGGCAGCCTCCAGCCAGGCCCCGTACGGGCCGGTGCGGGACGGGCTCCCCTCCCAGCCGTTAAGGGTCCTCAGCGTGGCGAGGGTATCGTCCTTGAGCACTTGTGGGAGCCCCCGCAGCAGCTCCTTCAGGGCCTCCTCGGCCTTGCCGCCCCTCAGCGTTGCCTCGTCGACGGCGATTCGTCCGCGGAACCCGGTCCCGCGCGGAACGGTCTCGGCCCAGACGGAGAGCACCCGGCGGCCGTCCCGGATGCTGCGGACCTCGACCTCGCGGAACTCGGGCGTTACGTCGTCCAGGGGGTAGAAATCCGTGACGCGAAGCGCCCGGAGCGCATCCCGGTTCTCCGGCGTTGCCTGTCGCTCGTCGAAGCGGAGCGTTCGGAGGCGGCTCTCGAGGTTGGTCGCCTGCCGCTCCTCGACGAGTCCTTGAGGGCTGACGCGCTCCCGGCGGAGGAGCGTGCGGAGGACGGCCGTCCGCAGGGCGCCCTTGACGGTCGAGCCCGGAAGGTAGAGGCGGCCGTTCCCGTCCCGGACGAAGCGGAGCACCCATTCGCTCACCTGAGAATGATTGGTCAGCCGCCGCACGGGAAGCACGGCAATCGTGCACTCCTCGCGCCGCTGCCGACCGAGCCCGGCGGCCACCTTCCCGTCTCGGATGCGTTGCAGCTCGGCGTCGTCGACGAGGTCGAGGGCGCGGTCGACGTCGATGAGCCGCGCCCGCGGAGGCGTCTGCTCCAGCACGAAATCGGCATCGCGGTACCAGCGCTCGCCGTCGCCGACATGGAGGGCTGTCTGGACGGTGATGACGACGTCCCACTCCATCAACCGCCTCCGTCCGTTTCGTCGAGGAAGAGGCCAAAGCCCCAGCGGTAGACCGGGTGCGGATCCCGGCCCGATTGGGGGGTGACATCGACGAGCCGGCCGACCGGCGCCGTCAGGGACGGGTTCAGGTACGAGCCCTCGCCGAGCATGAGAACGCGTTTCGTGCGCTCGCTGCCCCGCCACGGCGACGAAATCCAGCCGAACCGCTCGTCGGCCCGGTATCCGAACTCGGGGCGCGGGTGGAAGAGCTGCCCGTCTGCCTCCTCGGGGCGCGGGGCGATCCACGAGAGGGAGAGCCCCCGCGGCTCGGCCGCGAGGGGGACGAGGGCGGGCGTACGGAGCTCGAAGGCGAAGCTCCCGGCGCCCCGGGAGCGGCGGCCGCCGATGCCTGTCAGGGCGAGGAGGTGGAGCCACCGTTCGACGAGGGCGAGGACTTCGGCGTCGCGGGCGAGGAGGTGGACCGCCCACCGCAGGCGGGGGAGGCGCTCGGGGGCGCCGCGGCGCTGCGGGGCCGTGGCCACGGGGCGCCCGTCGGCGTAGCCGACCATCGCGTGGTGGTAGAGCGCCGACGCGCCCGACACGCGGTCGACGGTGACGCCGGGGATCGTGCCCGCTTCCCATGGCGCGCCGGCGGGACGCCGCGGCCCGGCGAGCATGAGCGGGCCCCACACCGAGAACGGCGGCTGCTCGCCCTGGTACCACCGGACGAGGGGCAGCTCGACGTACGCGACGCGCTTCAGCGGCTTCCGGTCGCCCTCCTCCGACTCGTCCCTTTCGGTCCTCCGGGGCCGGAGCCGCTGAGGCCGCGGAACGAAGGGTGCCCGCCCGTCGAGGTGCGGCATGGCCGAACTGACGAGGAACGGCGGTTCGCCCGCTGCCGCTTCCTCCAGGACCGAGCGGATGTCGTCGCCCAGGAGCGCCCCGGCCGAGAGGAGCGCGCCGGCGAGCGTGTCGCTGCCTGGGAGCGGGGCGACGTGGCCGACGCTGGCGGGGTGAAGCCCGAAGCGGAACACCCCCTGGGGCTCGATGAGGACCGTGGCGGACGCGCCGTAGGCCGGCATCGGGTCCTCCGTTACGACGGGAGCGCGAGGGAGGGGAATGCCGCCGCGAAGTCGGCGAGGGTCGCGTACGGCCCGCCGAGGGAGGAGCGCTGGGGCAGACCGCCGCCGGCGGGGAAGTCGAGGAGGTCGGCGCGGATGTCCCGGAACGCGACCCGCCCCGAGCCGCGCGAACCGGAGCTGCCGAGGTAGTCGGCCTCCAGGAGCTCCATCCCCTCCAGGAGGAGACCGATGTGGCTGCGGAGGGAGTCACCCTCGTAACAGAAGAGGGTGAATCGGGCCGGACCGAATTCGGCGCCGGCCGGCACCCGCTCCATCGAGCGCGGCGTCGCGGCCGAGGTGAGGCGGTCGATCGCGACCTCCGTCTTCACTTCGGTGAACGGGTAGTCGGTCGGCTTCTCGCGCAGGGTGTTCCGGCTCTCTTCGGTGAGGTGGACGTCGGGGACGCGGAGCCGGGTGAGGCAGAACCAGCGGCCCTCCTGCGGCGCCGAGATGCCGAACACGGGGCAGACGGGGCATTCCCGGTAATTGCGTTCCTCCTTGCACACGTGAACGTGGACGCGGCCGGTGGTGATTCCCCAGTTCTGCGCGAGCTCGTACCTGCGCTCCAAGAGAGAGCGCATCTTCCCCTTCAGGGAGGAGCCGGGGATGTACGGCTCGCCGTTGAGCGGGTTGCGGATGACGGGGTTGTCGAGGCCGCCGATGGAGATCGTCGACTCGGCCGCGCCGATGCGGAGACCGGTTTCGCACCGGATGGTCGCCTCGATCACCACGACGGCGGCGAGGCGCGGAGCGGCTCCGGAAGGAGCAGGGTTTTGCATGGGAATATCCTCGGTCATTGCTCTTTCTCTTCTTTCTTAGGAGCGTAGGCAATGATTGCCTCAAAGAACTCAGCAAAGTTCGAGAAGCTTTCTCGACTTTCCTTTGCATGTTGAAGGCAGTCAGAAATAACGTCATTGAGGCGAATCATCGCGTCTCTTTCGTCACGGTACGCTCTTTTCACCTGGTATTCCAGCCTCGGGCGTAGTAAAATCGCGCGACGTCGCGCGCGGTGTTCTTGGCCTTCATGAGCCCAGAGCATTTCGATCCGCTTGATCTCTCCGTAAATCCTTCGCAGCTTACTGGTCGTAACGCTCAGTGGCTTCCCGATCTCTCGCGCTTTCCTCACAAGGAGCTCGGCATTACCCTCGGCAACGATGCCCTTCGCCTCCTCGGGAGTGAGGGCGGGCTGCGGTCGCTGGCTTTGCAGCTCGCCCCGCTGCTGACCGCCGCGGTTCGGCTGGGACTGGCCTCGCCGGTACGTCATCGTGCCCTCCTAGGTGTTTGGGTGTCGTTCCGCTCCTCGCTCCGCTCGCCGCTCCAGGTCTGCCATTCGGCGAGCCGCGCCGCGGCCATCAGCCGGGCGGGCCCGCCGTCGCGCACCAGCTCCTTCTCCACGTCGTCGGCCAGCCGTGCGGCGTCCTCCCGGCCGCCTTCGGTGCCGGCGCGCCGCAGCCGGTGCGGCACCCGCCACATGGCGGGCCCGTACCGGGGGTTCCCGAGGGGATCGAGCTCGTCGACCGCCTCGCGGGCGAGCTGGAGCACCTGCAGGGCGCCGCGCGACAGCCGCCGCGCGTGCACCAGACGCGCCAGACGGTCGGTCCAGCGGAGAACCTCTGCGATGTCATCCCACCGGAACGGGACGCCGAAGAGGGTGCAGCGGTCCTTCCCCGGCTCGTCCTTGGCGCGGGCGAGCGCCTCTTCCGCCTCGGCGAGCGCAAGGGAGACCGGCCGGTCTTCGGCTCCGAAGGTTATGCCCGCCGAGAAGTGGAGCGCTGGGTTTCCGGCGGTCCAGCGCCCGAACTCCCTTCGGAGCTCCGCCACGAATTCGACCACGCCCCGCCAGTGGCCCACCAGCGCCGCATCGTCGCCGCCCGAGTAGATGAGGTAGATGTCGCCGTCCCTCCGCCGTTCGGCCGCGACGTCGATGTGTCCTTCGAAGAAGAGGGAGAGGAAGCGCGAGGCGGAGGCGAATCGCGAGGGGGAGACGTGGCCGCCGCCGCCGAGGGTGCGGATGAACCGCCCGAGGTCGTCGACGTCGAGCTTCGCGCAGGCGAGGATTGCCCTCCCCGGCCCGCATCCGGCGAGCTCCCCGAACTCCACGACCGTCCCGTCGCCCCGGCGCGGCACGTACCGGCCGCTCACGAAGAGGCGGCCGTGGGGCGCATCGCTCAGCCGTTCCGCGTCGAGCACGAAGAGGGACGACTCGGGGTCGGCGTCCGGGAGCCCGCCGTGGAGCTCCACGTGCCAGCCGATGCGCGCGAACGCCTTCCGCCACCCCGAGCCGCGCGCCGGCTCAGCGGGGCGAATGGTGAGGTAGTTCTTCGCCGGGAGTTCGCTGCCCAGCTGGATGAGCCCCTCGCAGAAATCGCACAGCCGCTCGCTCTCCTCCTCCGCCTGCCTCGCGCCGTCGGCGCCGCATGCCCGGCACGCCTCCGAGGCGCCGCCGGCCCCTCGCGGCTCGAAGAGGGCCGGTCCGGTTCGCCCGTCGAGACGGCGGAGCTTCCGCTGCTGCAGACCGTCCCGCGCCCTGGCCACCACGGCGCCGAACTCCTTGGCCTCGCTGCGGGCCATCTCGGTCGAAGCGACGATCACGTCGAGGACGGGCCCGTGGACCTCCTCCAGTTCCGCGGTGACGCGGCGGGCGACCTCCTCCGCCCGCTCCCCGGACCCGGGCGGCGCGATGACGAGGAAGTTGCCGCCGGAGGCGGTGAGGACGTGCGCGGGCGTCACCCCCAACTCTCGGGCGAACGTCCGGGCGACCACCAGGGAGAGGAGCGAAAGGTAGAAGGACCGCGCCCGGAGCTGGCGGGCGGCGCGGGCGGTGGCGGCCCGGTGGAGGAAGGCCTGGATCCCCGAGAGGTCGCCGGCGATCACCGTGGCGCAGGGGTCGGCCTCCGCGTCGCCGGCAGCTGCCAGCGCTCCCGCGAGGGCGCCGGCGACGTGAAGGTGGATCGCCAGGCTGATGTCGGGGCGCGTCCTCCAGAAGGCGGAGGGGACGAGCCCGCCCACGTTCTCCACCAGCCCGAGCACCCCGTCGACGAGGGCGTCGCCGCTGAGCTCCCGAAGGCGGGAGCCGCCGTCCGTGAAGGCGCGGGCGATCGCGTCGTACCAGCGCTGGATGTCGGCCTCGGGCGGGCGCTCGACGCTCTCGACTGGGGGCCACGGGCCGGCTAACGGACGGGGCCGGAGGCGGCCCTCGCTCGCCGGGCTCGCCAGCGGAGGGATGAGGAGGGGAAGGGAGGGCCCGCTGCCGGCTTCGCTCGGGTCCCACTGGTCGTCCCGCTCGCCGGCGGAGAGCCGGTCCCCCTCCTGGACGCAGGCGATGACGGCGATGGCGCGCGCCTCGGCCGCGTGGTGAAGGGCCGCTGCTTCGGCGAACGACGAGCCCTGGCCGAAGACGTCGGCGACGAGGTGACCGCCCATGGCGGCATGGCTGTGTCCGAACCTGCGACGGCATTCGCACCGGGGGTCCCCCGTCGCAGTTCCAGTGGGAGCGTCGCGGGTCCGGCTTCGAGCCCTGCGCCCAGATCTTGCCGATGTCGTGGAGCAGTCCTCCGATCGTCGCCTGCAGAACGGATTCCCCGGCCATGCCGCCTCCGAGCGCCCTCGGTGGTCGGCGACATTCTAGCGCACGTCCGCGTCACCTGTTGACGTTTTTCCGGCCGGCCACCATCTCGGTTCCTCGATTTCACGCAGTGGACGGCGGATCCGCCCCGAGGGAGTACCGCGGCGGGAAAGCCCCCGGCGGTTCGGGAGCCGAGCGGCCTCGCGACGCAGGCGCGAGCGCGCGGAGCGCGGTGCGGGTTGCCGGACGGGCGCGGGCGGGGTCCCGCTTCCCCTCGAGTTCGATGGGAGATGGCGCGATGGGTACGTACTCGTGCTTCGCGCGCAACCTCACGCTGCAGGAGGCGACTCCTTCCGAGCGGGTATGATGTCGGGCCGCCCGGTGGTCCTCCCTGGCGGGGGCACGGGCGGTCGCCGGACGGTCGTCCTCCGGCTGAGGCGGGCTGGGTTCGCGGACATCCGGTCGCGCCTCCCTGGTGCACGCGCCTGCGGGCGCGTCCCCCTCGGACGGGAGGCTTCGCGCCCCGGTCCCAGCCAGGCTTCCTTCCGCCGAGGCTCGCATCGCGCGGACGCATGTGCCGCAATCGGCGCCGTATCGAGAGAGGCGCGAGGGTACCGGCCCGATGACCGCCCGGCAACCCGGTGGACGCCGCCAGGGTGCCAAAGCCGGCCCCGCCCGATAGGGCGGGGGACGATACGGCCCATGTCGGGGGCAACCAACGGCGTGGGCCCCTCCGCGCGGGAGCCCGCTCCCGCGACGACCGAAAGGAGGAGGCCGCAATGGAGGCGCTGAACCCCATCCCAGGCTAGTCCTGCGACCCGTCGCCCGCTGCCGGCGCTCCCTGCCGGCCGGCTGTGCTCCTCCCCGGGCAGGCGCCGCCGCGTGCTGCCGGCGGTCCCGCTGTCCTCTCTCGAAGACTGCCTGCAAGGAGGAGCCGAACCGTGAACCCCGTACTCGCCGCACTCTCCATCGCCGTCCAGGCGCGCATCCCGGTGCTCCTCTGGGGGCATCCCGGCACCGGCAAGTCCTCCGCCGTCCGCCAGCTCGGCGAGGCCCTCGGGCTTCCCGTCGAGGTCGTCATCGCCTCCATCCGCGAGCCGACCGACTTCGCCGGCCTTCCCGTCGTGGCCGAGGGGGGCGTGCGCTTCGCCCCGCCGGCCTGGGCCGTGCGCCTCGCCCAGGCCGGCCGGGGCATCCTCTTCTTCGACGAGCTCACCACCGCCCCGCCGGCCGTCCAGGCCGCCCTCCTGCGGGTGGCGCTGGAGCGCACGGTGGGCGACCTCCAGCTGCCGGAGGAGGTGGCCGTCGTTGCCGCTGCAAACCCGCCCGACGAGGCTGCCGGCGGCTGGGAGCTCAGCCTGCCCCTCGCCGACCGCTTCGTTCATCTCCAATGGACCGTAAGCCCGCTCCGGTGGGCCGACGGCTTCACCTCCAGCTGGGAGCTCCCGCTCGGCGTGAGGCTCCCCGAGCGCTGGACCGCGGAGCTCCCGTTGGCACGTGAGCTCGTCGCAGCCTTCATCCGGCGCCGCCCATCCCTGCTCGTCGACGTCCCCACGGACG
>DAOUCS010000194.1:0-5581 GCA_034431815.1 Dehalococcoidia bacterium | reverse complement strand
GAGGAGAGTTTTTCCATCACCTTGCCCATGCGGAGGCCGGTGAGGGAGAGGTTGCGCTGCGCGTTGATGGCAGCCACGTTGGTCGCAATCTGCAGTCCCATCTTCTCCTTCCCCTGTCGTCGGGAATGTTCGGTTTCGCCCCATCCGTGGAGCGATTCGCCATGGTTATCGGAACCCTGCGCGCCCCCTAAGGGTCCGCCCGGCGAAACCTAGGGGAACGAATGGTGAACGCGCCTGCCACCAACGGGGAGGCTCAGCCCCCGGTGCGCCTGACGGGCTCGGTTGCGCTCGGTTCCTACCGCAGGTTGTCCAGGAGCGTCAGGCTCGCGGCGCGGCCGATGGCCCCCAGCGCCGCCTGCAGCGCCACTTCCTCGCTGCTGAGTCGCACGATCGCCTGCGCGAGGTCGACATCCTCGACCTCGCTCCGGAGCTGCTGGAGGTTGAGGTCCGTGGTCTCCGATTGCTGCAGCGCGGCCTCGAAGCGGTTGATGCGCGCGCCCAGTTCCGCCCGCGCCGAAAGCACGCGGTCGAGCGCAGCGTCGATCGCCGCAAGGTAGGGCTCGATGGCCGGCGCCGAGGCCCCGCTGTTCAATGAATCACGGAGGGCAATGAGGTCGTCGAAGGTGGAGCCGAATACCTGCGAACCCACCAGGTTCACCGGGGCCTGCGCTTCCCGCGAGATCTGGCGGATGCGAAGTCCGGTGTCTCCTTGGTACGTAATGGCCGTTGGCGGATCGCCGGAGACAGCGTAGGCGGGTGTATCGGTGGCCGTCCCCGAGAAGATGTAGGCGTCGCCGAATTCGGTGTTGGCGATCTGGACCAGGTGCCGGATGAGCTGGTCGACCTCGCGGGCGATCGTCTCCCGGTCGGCGGGCGAAAGCGTGTCGCTCGCCGCCTGCACCGTCAGCTCCCGGATGCGCTGCAGCGTCTCGGTCGCTCCTTCCAATGCAGCCTCCGTGACGTTCATGAAGGCGATGCCGCTCTCGATGTTGCGTCGCATCTGCGCCTCGTACGCGATGCCCCGGCGGTAGTGCAGTGCGACCGCCGCCGCCGTCGGGTCGTCGCTCGCCCGTTCGATCTTCCGCCCGCTCGCCAGTTGGCGCTGGGTTTCGTCGAGTTTCGCGGCGACCTCGTTCAGGTAGCGCTGGTGGTTCGTCAGCCGCATCGACTCGGTGACGCGCATCGCCCATTACCTCCCGGTGGTGCCTGTCCGGTTGATCAGCACGTCGAGCATCTCGTCGATGGCCGTGATCACCCGCGCGGCGGCCTCGTACGCCCGCTGGGAGGCGGCGAGGTTCGTGACCTCTTCGTCGATGTTCACACCCGAAACCGACTGCCGCATCGCCTCGAGGTGGCTCACGAGCCTGTCGGACGACTGAGCGAGCCCTTCCGCTCGGGCGGTGTCGGCGCCGAGGACGGTCACGAGGCTGGCGTAGAAGTCGTCGAAGCTGACGTTCCCAAAGCTCGAAACAGCGGTTCGCTGCAAATTGGCGATCTGCAATGCAACGGCCGCGTCGCCGGCTGCGCCCGACGCGGAGGCGGCAACCTTCCGCGGGTCGGCAAGGAGCGCACCGTTCACGGCGAGGTCGCGTGCTCCGGTGCCCATGAAGAAGTCCAGTCCTGTCGAGCCGTCGAGCCCGAAGCCGCTCTGGTGGAGGGCGTTGACCTCCGTGCGCAGCGCGTTGGCGAGCGTGTCGAGTTTCGACATCAGGTCGGGCAGGGCCTGGTCGCGGGAGTCGAGCAGCCCCCGCAGCCTCCCCGACGTGGTCGCAACGTCCTCGCCGTCGGCGACGAACACCAGCTTTACCATGCCGGGGTTGCTGGCATCAGGGACCGCCTGCACGCGTCGGACCTCGGTCCCGGCCACGAGCTCGTGGCTCCCCAGGTACACCACAACGGTCGAGTCGCCTTGCTCTGCGTAGCTGATCTGCGCGATCGCCGCCAGCTCGTCGAGGAGGAGATCGCGCCGGTCTCGAAGGTCGTTCGCGCTGTCTCCGTTGAGCTCGACCTGCTTGATCTGGAAGTTGAGCCGGGCGATCTCCTCCGCCTTCGCGTTGATATCCTGGGCCGCGAGCGTCACTTGCCCGTTGAGGTCCTTCCGCAGCGCATCGAGGTCGTCCCATGCGCGGCGGATGCGCGAAGCGAGCGTTTCGGCGCTGTGGACGAGCGCGGTGCGGGCCGCGTTGCTCTCCGGCGCGTTCACGACGTCGTGCCACGCGTTCCAGAACGTCGCCAAGGCCGAGCTGAGGCCGAGGTCGCTCGGGTCACCGAACGCGAGTTCGGCCGTTCGCAGCGCCTTGGCCAGCGCGCTGTACTGCTCCCGGCTGCCGATCATTTGCCGGAGCTGGAAATCGAGGAAGAGGTCGCGGACGCGGCGGACATCGCTGGCATCGACCCCGAAGCCGGGCCGGCCGAGGAAGGCATCCCGCGTCCAATGGTCGCTCCCGTCGATCCCGATGGGCCGCAGGAGCACCCGCTGGCGGGAAAAGCCCGGGGAATGGGCGTTCGCGATGTTGTGGGCGGCCACGTCCACCGCCAGCTGATGCGCCCGAAGGGCCTTGACTGCCGTATCCAGGCCGATGGAGAGCCCCATCGCCGCCTCCTACGCCCTGCGGGAGATGACGCGCCGGGTGGGCCTGAGCTCCCGCTCGCCTGTCGGCCCATAGGTTGCCGAGGTCATGGCGGCGAGCAGGTTCCGCCACTGTTGGCGCAGCTTCAGCGCGGCCAGCACGAGGAATGCGTTCCGTTCCTGTCGTTCGCGCAGCTCCCGCACGAGCCCCTCGACACGCCGAAACGCCTCGTCCATGCCGTTGGTATCGGCTGGCGCTGACGAATCGTGCACCGTCCCGCGTTCGCGAAGGCACGCCTCGAGGCGCGACGCCGCTTCCTCCAGGGCGCGGGTGGCTCCTTCGATGGCAGCGAAGTCGGAACGTACGAGCGCGGCCTCGAGCTCCCGCGACGCGGCGTTCAGCCGTTCCAAGGCAATGGCGAGCGCCGATGGGTCTGGCCTTCCGATGGTCATCCGCCGAGGTCTCCGAGCCCGGCAGCGAGAAGCCGCCGGGCGATGCTTTCCGCGTCGATTTCGTACCGGCCATCGGCGATGGCCGCCTTGAGCGCGGCCACCCGTTCGCTGCGCACGTCTGGCGCGCCGCGCACGGAGTCCATGGCGGCGGCGACGAGCCGGCCACGTGGCGAAAGCACGGCGCGGTCCGCCCCTTCGGCTCGGCTCGCGGCGGCGCGGCCCTCGCCCGTAGCTCCGGGGGTTTCGCTCACGCCCCTGCCGCCGAGCGCCCGTTCCAGCCCTCCCGGCTGCAGCCCGTCGATTCGGCTCATGGCAGCCCTCCTATCCGGTCAGCTTCGTTGCGATGGCGAGCATGTCGTCGCCGACGCGGAACGCCCGCGCGCTGGCGCTGTACGCCCGCTGGGCGATGAGCAGCGCCGTCAGCTCCTCGGCGAGGTCGATGTTGGAGCCCTCGACCATTCCCGGAGCGATGGCTGCGAAACCCTCCTCGCCGGGCGCGCCCAGCATCGGCTCGCCGCTGTTCGGGCTCGGAGCGAAAAGCCCCTCGCCGAGCGAAACGAGCCCTTGCGGGTTGGGGAACCGCGTCAGGGCGATGCGCCCCACTTCGATTGTCGTCCCGTCGGCGGCCGTTGCCGTGACCACGCCTCGGGCGTCGATTCGGGGTGCCGTCGCCCCTTCCGGCAGCGTGAGCGGCGGCTCGAGGAGATATCCCTGCGGCGTGACGATATTGCCCGCCCCGTCGGCGCGCAGCAGCCCCGCCCGCGCGTACGCCGTGGTGCCGTCGGGCAGGCGCACCGGAAGGAGCGCGTCATCGAGGATAGCGAATTCCAGGGCGCCGTCGGCGGCTCGCAGCGGCCCCGGCGCGAAGATTCGGTCGAGGGTGGTGAGTGCTACGCCGAACTTCGCCTGCGCGAACTCTCCCGGTAGGGGCTGCCCCTGTGCCAGCGGGCGAACGCGTTTGAAGCCCTCGGTGTTCGCGTTGGCCACGTTGTGCGCGATCGTGTCGATGGCGATCTGGTGGTGGAGCATCCCGCTGGCTGCGGCGGCGAGAACCGTGGTCATCGCTTACCCTCCGAACCGACCAAGCTCGCCGGCTGCCCGCTCCAAGGTACCGTCGAGCGTCGCCAGCACTGTCTGGCTCGCCTGGTAGGCGCGGTGGACGGCGAGCAGAGTGGTGAGCTCCTCCGTGAGCTGCGCGTTGGAGAGCTCGAGGTAGCCTTGGTGCACCCCTCTAGCCACCGGGGTCCCGGCGCCCTCGGCGGTAAAGTACGCCGGCCCTGCCCGTTGGAGTTCGCCGGGGGCGAAGGCGACGACCATCAGCTGGCCGACCACCGCGTCTCCGGCACGGATAGTCCCATCCTCCGCCACGGAGACACGTTCCGGCGGCAGGACGATGGGCTGGCCGTCGCTTCCCAGGACGACGTAGCCGGTGCTCGTCACGAGCGTACCGTTCGCGTCCCGGCCGAAGCGGCCGTCCCGTGTGTAGAAGCGTTCGCCGTCGGGTGTCTGTACGACGAAGAAGCCTTCTTCGAGTGCGAAGTCGAGCTCCTCCCCGGTCTGCTTCCATGGCCCAGCGGAGAAATCGGTCACGAAGGCAGCGAGGAAGCGGCCAGTCCCGACTTCGCCGATGACCTGTTGGATTCGGGCGGGCAGGGGCGCGGGAACCGGCTCCTGCTGGAGCACCGGAAGGCCGGGAAAGGCTTGCGCTGCGGCGACCTCCCGCTTGAAGCCGATGGTGGTGGCGTTGGCGATGTTGTCGCTCAGGATCTCCTGGTAGCGCCAGGCTGCCTCCATCGACGTGTAGGCCGAGTAGAGCCCCTTAATCATGCTCCACCTCGCAGTCGGCGGCGGATGGCGGCGGCGGCGACGATGGCTGTGCCGAGCACCACGCCGGCGGTCACGATGATCCGGCCCCACGGGAGGCCGGGCGGCGCTTCGCCTGTATCGGGGAGGGTTCCCGGCCGGACGTCGCCCGGAAAGCGGCCGTCGGCCGAGTCGGCGATGACGGTAAATCGGCCCGCGATGGAGCGCGCGGGAGGGAGCTGACCGGGCGGGTCGCTCGGCCCGCGCGCGGCCACGACGAAGAGGTTGTAATCGTACCGGGTGAGGCCCTGGAGCTTCGTGTCGAGGGTGCCGATGCCGTCCGCGTCCACAGGGATCGTCCCTACCAGGTATGCGCTCCCGTCCGGTGCAACCATCCATCCCTCGTAGGTGTATCCTTCGGACGGGGGCAGCCGTTTCACGTCGACGCGGGCGTAGGCCTCGGCGAAGCTGAATTCGAGCACTCCCTCCGCATCATGCGGGCCCCAGTTCGAGACGCCCTCCAGGTACGTAAGCTTCACGAGTTGCGGAATGCCGTTCGCAGCCCCCTGGGTCGCGGGCATCAGCGCTGCGAGGAGTATCACTGCTGCGGCCGAGGCGGCGAGGAGGCGTCTCATGATCTCACCCCTCTGGCGCGCAAGAGCAGCCGGATCTCCTCTTCACTCCGGTTCAGCCGCTGCGCGAGTGCGGCGATGTCGGCCTTTCCGTCTCGCACCTTGGCAGCCAGCGCAGCGAGGA
>DAOUCS010000193.1:0-22043 GCA_034431815.1 Dehalococcoidia bacterium | reverse complement strand
GCGAGTGCTAAACTGCGACGCGAAGACCGAAAACACCACGAGGACAGGGGTAACCGCGAACATGGCCAAGCAGCTGCTCTTCGACGAAGAAGCGCGACACGCCCTGAAGCGCGGCATCGACGCCCTCGCCGATGCCGTCAAGATCACGCTCGGGCCGAAAGGCCGGAACGTCGTTCTGGAGAAGAAGTTCGGTGCGCCGACGATCACGAACGACGGTGTGACGATCGCGAAGGACATCGAGCTCGAGGACCACTTCGAGAACATCGGTGCCCAGCTGGCGAAGGAGATCGCCTCGAAGACGAACGACGTGGCCGGTGACGGGACGACGACCGCTACGGTCTTGGGCCAGGCGATCGTCCAGGAGGGCCTGAAGAACGTGGCGGCGGGCGCCAACCCGATGGCGCTCAAGCGCGGGCTCGAAGCGGCAGCCGCGGCGGTGGTGGAGGCGATCAAGAAGAACAGCATCAAGGTGACCGAGCGGGCCCAGATGGCCCAGGTGGCCACCATCTCGGCGAACAACGACCCGACCATCGGCGAGCTCATCGGCGAGGTGATGGAGAAGGTCGGGAAGGACGGCGTCATCACCGTCGAGGAGTCGAAGGGCATCCAGACGGAAGTCGAGTACGTCGAGGGCATGGCCTTCGACCGCGGCTACATCAGCCCCTACTTCGTGACGAACCCGGAGCGGATGGAGGCCGTCGTCGAGGACCCGTACATTCTCATCACCGACAAGAAGATCAGCTCGGTGCAGGAGATCCTGCCGGTCCTCGAGAAGGTGCTCCAGGTTTCGAAGAACCTGGTTGTCATCTGCGGCGACCTCGAGGGGGAGGCGCTCGCCACCCTGGCGGTGAACAAGCTGCGCGGCACGCTGAACGTGCTCGCCGTGAAGGCGCCGGGCTTCGGTGACCGGCAGAAGGACAACCTGGGCGACATCGCCGTCATCACCGGCGGCACGGTCATCTCCGAGGAGGTCGGGCGCACGCTCGAGAGCGTGGAGGTGAGCGACCTCGGCCGCGCCCGCCGCGTCGTCGCCACGAAGGAGCAGACGACGATCATCGAGGGCAAGGGCAAGAAGAAGGACATCGAGGCCCGAATCGCCCAGGTGCGCGCCATCCTCGAAGAGGCGAAGAGCGACTGGGACCGCGAAAAGGCGCAGGAGCGGCTCGGCAAGCTGGCCGGGAGCGTGGCGGTCATCAAGGTCGGTGCCGCTACCGAAGTCGAGCTGAAGGAGAAGAAGCACCGCGTGGAGGACGCGCTGAGCGCGACCCGCGCGGCGGTGGAGGAGGGCATCGTCCCCGGTGGCGGCGTGGCCCTCATCAACGCCATCCCGGCGCTCGACAAGCTGAAGCTGGACGGCGACGAGGCCACGGGCGTGAAGATCCTCCGCCGGGCGCTGGAGGAGCCGCTCCGCCGCATCGCCATCAACGCCGGCAAGGACGGCTCCGTCATCGTCGAGGAGGTGAAGAAGCTCCCCAAGGGCCACGGCTACGACGCCGCGAAGGATGAGTTCGGCGACATGGTGGCCAAGGGCATCATCGACCCGGCGAAGGTGACCCGCTCGGCCGTCGAGAACGCGGTCTCCATCGCCGCCATGGTGCTGACCACCAACTGCCTCGTGGCCGAGAAGCCGGAAGAGGAGAAGAAGACGTCGACGCCGTCGTTCTAACGCCGGCCGCGACCCAGGCCCCGGAAGGGGTCGATACCGGGAACGATCCGCGCGAGGGGGTGGGCCGCTGGCCTGCCCCCTCGATGCCGTCCCGAAAGCGGCCGAACACCGGAACGAGGAGGTGTGCACGATGCTGACGGAGAACGGAGTGCAAGTGGACCTCGAGGCCGTGGAGGAGGTGCTCCGCCGGGCGGACGTGCTGGCGATCGCGTTCACGCTCTTCCCCGAGCGGCTGCTCGTTGACACGCGGGCCAACGCCGAGGCGGGCCCCTTCGCCGGCGTCGTGGAGCCGGTCGCCAGCATCCAAGAGCGGTACCTGTGGCTCGGGCGTCATCGGGGCATGTTCGGGGCGCCGGAAGCGTTCTCCTTCTTCATGTGGCCGCACACCGTCCGCAGCCTCGTCCGCCGCGACGTGCTGCGCACGCTCCGCCAGCGGCTGGAGGCGGCGGAGCCCGGCGCGGGCGCGCGGCTCGACGCGGCCCTCGATGACCTCTTGCAGCGCGAACTCGAAGCGATGAAGGCCGCCGTCCGCGGCGACCCGCGCCGCTGGAAGACCATCTGGGAACGGCCGCGGAGCCGGCGGTGAGCAGCGCCGGGAGCGCCGGCGAGCGCGCCGTGCGCGTCCTCGTCCGGGGGCACGTCCAAGGTGTCGGCTTCCGCTACTTCACCCGCGACACGGCGCGCCGCCTCGGGCTGCGCGGCTGGGTGCGCAACCTCCGCGACGGCCGCACGGTCGAGGTGCAGGCAGCGGGCCCACCCGAGGCCGTCGAGGCATTCCTCCGCGAGCTGCGCGCCGGCCCGCCCGGCGCCATCGTCACGGATGTGGACGTGAGCGAGCTCGACCTGCCTGCCAACCTGCCGACGGCGTTCGAAATCCGCCCGACAGGATGAGCGGATTCCTCAGCCGAGGGCCCTGCGCACGAGTTGACGGATGTTCTGCTCGATCTGGGGATCGAGGGCGGTAACGGCGAACGATACCGGCCACCAGGCGCCCTCGTCCAGCCGGGCGGCGTCGGTGAAACCGACGGTTGCGTAGCGCGTCCCGAACTTCGAGGCAGGCTGCAGGAAGCAGAGGACGGAACCGTCCTTGGCGTAGGCGGGCATGCCGTACCAGAGTCGGGGCGTGAGGACGGGCGCCTCCTCGCGCACGATCTCGTGGAATCGGAGCGCGAGGGTTCGGTCCGGTTCGGGAAGCTGGGCGATCTTCTCCCGAACTTCCTCGTCGGGGTCGCGCTTCGGGCCGCGGCGCGCCGCGCGGAGTTCGCGGGCGCGCTCGCGCATGGCTTTTCGCTCGGCCTCGCTGAACCCTCCGCCGGCCGCGCGCTTCGCCATGGGCGCAGGGTGCCACCGCGTACGGGGGGCGTCAACGACCGCTCCTCGGGCCGGCGCCGGGGCGGTATACTCTCGTGACATGGAGCTCGCTCTCCTTGCCGGGATCGCCGCGGGAGCCGTGCTTGCCCTCGCGGCCGTGCTGGCGCTCGGCCGCCGCAGCTCCGGCGACGCGGCGATTCACCGCCAGCTCGGGGAGCTGGCCGCGCGGCTCGCAGCCCTGGAGGGGAGCGGGGCGGACCTGCGGCGGGAGGTGGGCCGCGTCCAGGAGCGGCTCGCGCAGACGGACACGACCGTCCAGCAGCTCCAGCGTTCGACCGATTCGGTACGCTCCCAAATGGAGCAGGCGTCGCAGCAGCTCGCTCGGCTGGGCGAAGCCGCCCAAGCGCTGCGGGAGACCGACTCGAAGAACGCCGAGGTCCTGCGGCGGCTCGAGCTGCTGATGGCGGGCACGGCCACGAAGGGCGCGGCGGGCGAATCTATTGTGGAGGCATTGTTCCGACAGCTGCCGCCGGAGTGGCAGGTACGTGACGCGCAGATCGAAGGGAAGGTGGTGGAGTTCGCGCTGCGGCTGCCGAGCGGGCTGCTCGTGCCCATCGACTCGAAGTGGCCGGCAACGGGCCTGCTGGAGGAGCTTTCCCGAACCCAGGACGGGGATGAAGCGGCCCACGTCCGCCAACGCATCGTGCAGCAGGTGCGGCAGAAGATGCAGGAGGTACAGAAGTACGTCCACCCGGAGCGCACGGCCGGCTTCGCCATCGCCGTGGTGCCTGACGCGGTGGCGGAGCTGGCGACAGAGGCCCAGGTCGAGGGGCTGCGGATGAACGTCGTGCTCCTCGGCTACGGGAGCCTCATCCCCTACCTGCTGCTCGTGGTGCAAACGGCCATCCGCAGCGGTGCATCCATCGACGTCCAGAAGCTGGCCGGCGCCCTCGACAGCCTGCGCCAGCTCTTCGCGGAGATGGAAGAGGAGCTCGACGGACGCTTCTCGAAGGCGCTGACCATGCTTCAGAACTCGCGCGATGACCTGCGCCGCCGAACCCAGCGGGCGGCAGCGGCGCTGGCGGCCATCGAAGCCCGGGCCGAGCCATCCGCGCTCCCCCCGCCCGAGGAACGCCCCGGGTAACCGCCGCCTACGCACCTCCGGGGCGCCTCCGGCGGGCGGAGCCGAGGCGTCCGTCCGGGTCGCACTGTGCGCGGCCGCGCCGCCGCCGCGTCACCCGTCACCGCGCTGACCCCTGCCCTCCCCCCGCCGCGCCGAGGGCGCAGCCGCACGGCGGGGTCGCGGAGCCACGGTGCGGGGGCCGACGCCGGCTCCCCCGGTCCGGGGGTGACGAGCCGGCGACGCAATCGCTGACGCGCGGTCGTCGGCGACGAGAGGCCCCATCCCTCCTTCGAGAGTCTCCCAGGTCTTGCGCGAGCGAACCCGCCGACGGGCTTCTGCCGCCGTGCTCGATGAGTCCATCGCGACGTCCCTCCGCCCCCTCGCTCCCGATGGAGCAGAAGCGGCAGGAACCCGGTCACCCGCGCACAGCCCGGGTCGGTTGCGGGCTCGGGCCGGCCCCGCCGGCGCCGCTCGCCATGCCGTGGAGGTCCTTGCCACTCGCCGAGCCGAAAGGCAGGCGGGAGCCCCTCACGCTCCGCGGCGGCAGTCCCACGTCCTCCCCCTCAGCCGTGTTCGATTGCGGCCTCGAGCAGCGCAGCCGCGGCGGCCTTGGCCGGGCTGCGAGGTTCGGCCTGGGCGCCGACGCACGACGGACAGCCCCACCGGCAGGCGCAGGCCCGCACCGTATCGAGGCAAGCCTGAAGGAGCTCGCGGCGCAGCTCGAAGATGCGCGGCGTGAGGCCGACGCCGCCCGGAACGAGGTCGTAGAGGAAGACCGTCGGCAGCCCGGTGTGGGGAGAGCGCACCTGGACATCGACGCCCACGTCGCGGGGATCGCAGAGGCAGAAGGCCGGGGCGAGGCTCCGGGCGAGGTGGGCGACCCCTTCGAGCCCGGCGGCAAGCTCCTGGCGGCCGAGGCCGGCGGACGCCTTCGGCCCGAATGCGAACCAGGCGGCCATGGTGTGCATCGACTCCTCGGGGATGGCGATGCGCCCCCAGCCCACGTTCTCGTGCGTGCGCAACTTCACCTTCTTGAAGATGGTGGCGAGGAAGGTCAGGGCAACTTCGCCGTGCTCGGCGGTGAGCGCGGCCCCCGGCGCCGAGGCCGCGACGTCGAGCACCTTCAGGTCGACAGCGAGCTCCGCGTCGGTGTAGTAGTCGACCGCGACCGGGCGCACGTACGCCTTCTTGTCGTCCCAATCGAGGCGCTCCACCTGGTACTGCTGGCCGCCGTGGATGTAGATAGCGTCTTCGTGGATGAGGAGGGGCGCGGAAGGGCGGTCGCACTCGCCGATAACGCGGGGGCTCGGCCCCTCTTCGATGATCACGAAGTTGTCCGTGCTGGCCGTACGGAGGCTAACGTTCTCGGCCGGGAAGGCTTCGGACATCCAGTAGTACCGACCTTTGGCGCGCTGGAGGACGCCATCCTCGACGAGCAGGTTGAGCATCTCCTCCGTATGGGGCCCGAAGGTCTCGCCCTCCTCGAAGGGAAGTTCGAAGGCGGCGCACTTCAGGTGGCTCCCTAGGACGTACAGGTTATCGGGGTCGAGGAGGCCCTGTTCCACCGGCGTCTCGAAGATGAATTCGGGGTGGGCGGCGAGGTACTGGTCGAGCGGGTTCGAGCTGGCGACGAGGACGCAGAGGGCGGGCTCGTCGCGGCGGCCGGCACGACCGAACTGCTGCCAGAGGCTGGCGATGGAGCCGGGGTAGCCGACGACGACGGAGGCGGCGAGACTCCCGATGTCGATCCCCAGCTCGAGGGCGTTCGTGGCCACCACCCCCCGGATGCTCCCCTCGCGGAGCCCTGCCTCGATGCGGCGGCGCTCGTTGGGCAGGTAGCCCCCGCGGTAGCCGGCGACCCGTTCGGCCGCGCCGGGCCGCTCGCGGAGCGCCTCCCGCAGGTAGGTGAGGAGAATCTCCACGCGCAGGCGCGATCCGGCGAAGACGATTGTCTGGAAGCCCGAGAGGAGGAGGCGGGCGGCAACGTCGCGTCCGGCGAGAAGCGACGACTGCCGGATGCCGAGCTGGGGGTTGACGACCGGCGGATTGTAGAGGATGACAAAGCGGTCGCTGCTCGGCGCGCCGCTCCGGTCCACCACGAGGACGTCCTCGCCGATGACCGCCCGTGCGAGCTCGCCGGGGTTGCCGACGGTGGCGGAGCAGAGGATGAACGTTGGGTCGGATCCGTAGAACTGGCAGACCCGGCGGAGACGGCGGATGACGTTCGCCACGTGGGCGCCGAACACGCCCCGGTACTGGTGGAGTTCGTCGATGACGACGTACTCCAGCCCTTCGAAGAGGCGCGTCCAGCGGGTGTGGTGCGGAAGGATCCCCGTGTGGAGCATGTCGGGGTTCGTGAGGACGACGTGCGCGGCCGAGCGGACGACCCGCCGCGCGTCGGCCGAGGTATCGCCGTCGTAGGTGTGGACGCCGATGTCGGCGCCCAGGCGGCCCACGAGGCCGAGGAGCTCATCGAGCTGGTCCTGGGCGAGGGCCTTCGTGGGGAACAGGTAGAGGGCGCGGGCCGAAGGGTCGCGCAGGATGGCGTTGAGGACGGGCACGTTGTAGCAGAGGGTCTTCCCGCTCGCCGTGGGGGTGACGACCACGACGTTCTTCCTGGCTAGGGCGGCCGCAATGGCCTCGGCCTGGTGCGTGTACGGGCGGGGGATGCCCGCTTCTCCGAGGGCCGCGAGCAGACGCTCGTCGAGGCCCGACGGCCAGGAGGCGAAACGCGGCGGCTGCCCTTCGAGCCAGCGGCTGACGACGGTGCCGCCTCGGCGCTGCAGCTCCGCGACGAGCGCCTGCCCCGCGAGGTCGGCGCGGAGCGGCCGCAGGGCGGGAGGCGGGTAGGCAGGCCGAGGCCGGGGCACGCCCGTCTCCTTCAGAACGGATGTTCGAAGTATCGGCCACCCCCGCCGGGCGGTCAAGACCTCGGCTCAGCGGCCGCGCTGCGGCACGCCCGACACGCGCGTGGGCGACACCCACACGATAACCCGGCCCTCGGCAGCGAGCCGCTGAGCGAAGTCGGGCGGGGGCTGCCAGGCAGGGTCGCGACGGAAGGCGCGGTTCAGCTCGATATGGAGGTCGACGATGTCGGCCTCCTGGATGCGTGCGGTCCCTTCGACGGCGACGTAGCCGAAAGGCGGGCCTTCGTCGAGGGCAGTGAGGACGATGCGGGGGTCGCGCCGAAGGCTGCGGGCCTTCAGGCGGTCGGCCGTGGTGCTGAAGTAGAGCTCGTCGCCCTTCCGGGCGTAGAAGACGACGGAGCTGGCCGGCGAGCCGTCGGCCCGGAGCGTGGTCACGACGGCGTAGCGGTGAGAGGTCAGGAACGCGTCCTGTTCGGGGGTACCGATCATCTGCGGCTCCGTGGATAGGAGTTGGCGGCCATGGTAGCGGCAATGCACGCCGTTTGCCGCTAGGGATGCGCTCCGGGATACTGGCAGGGTAGGGTCGGGCGGCTGCGCCCGGCCGTGCGCACCACGTGGAGGCACGCCCCGAGCGTGCCGCTTGGACACAGGAGCGTTGTCCCCATGGCAAAGAAGGTCAGGGCAGTCATCACGCTGCAGATCCAGGCGGGGAAGGCGAACCCAGCGCCGCCGATCGGCCCCGCGCTCGGCCAGCACGGCGTCAACATCATGGAGTTCGTCAAGGAGTACAACGCCCGCACGGCGAACATGTCGGGCGTCGTGCCCGCCCAGATCACGATCTTCGAAGACCGGTCCTTCACCTTCGTCTTGAAGTCGCCGCCGGCAGCGGAGCTACTGAAGCAGGCAGCGGGAATCGAGAAGGGAAGCGCCAACCCGCGGACGCAGAAGGTGGGGCGGGTCACGGTCGAGCAGATCCGGAAGATCGCCGAGACGAAGATGCCCGACCTGAACGCGAACTCCATCGAAGAGGCGATGAAGATCATCGAAGGAACGGCCCGCAGCATGGGCATCGAGGTGGTGTAGCCATGGCGAAGCGGGGCAAGCGGTACCTGGAAGCGCTCTCGAAAGTCGACCGGAAGAAGTTCTACTCCGTCGACGAGGCGATCGCGCTGGCGAAGGAGATCCATCCGGGCAAGTTCGACGAGACGGTGGAGATCCACCTGCGCACGGGGCTCGACCCGCGACACGCCGAGCAGCAGGTGCGCGGCTCGACCGTGCTGCCCCACGGCCTGGGGCGGGAGATGAAGGTGCTCGTCTTCGCTGAAGGCGACGCGGCCAAGGCCGCTCAGGAGGCCGGGGCCGACTACGTCGGAAGCGACGACCTCATCAAGAAGATCGAACAGGAAGGCTGGACCGACTTCGATGTCGCGCTGGCGACGCGCGACCTCATGGGGAAGGTCGGCCGCCTGGGGCGCATCCTCGGCCCCCGCGGGCTGATGCCGAACCCGCGCTCCGGGACGGTGGTGGCGCCCGAAGACGTGGGCCGCGCCGTGCGCGAGGCGAAGCAGGGCCGGGTGGAGTTCCGCGTCGACCGGCTCGCCAACATCCACGCGCCCATCGGCAAGGTCAGCTTCGACAACCAGAAGCTGAAGGAGAACCTGGCAGCGTTCATCGAGGCCATCCAGGCGGCGAAGCCGGCGGAGACGAAGGGCCAGTACATCCGCGCCGCTACGCTCACGACCACCATGGGGCCGGGAATCCGCCTCGACCTCTCCGAGACCCTCTCGCTGAAGCGGTAAGCGGGCGCTTGCCCCGGAGCGGGGGACGCCGTAGGCTCCCGGGCGGACGACGCCTCCCGGGGGTGACCGGTGACGGAGAGCGGCAACCTCGAGGAGCTGGCGAGGCTCATCGAGCGGCTGCGGCGGACCGCGAGGGATTACGCCACCCAGCTGGTTCGGAACGAAGCGCTCACGCGGTACTGCCTCATCGACCCGGTGCTCCGGGCCTGCGGCTGGGACACGGCCGACCCCGGTGCGGTGCGGGTCGAGGATACGGCCGGGAACGGCCGGGCAGACTACGCGCTCCTCGATGCCCTCGGCGGCTACGCCATGGTGATCGAGGCGAAGGCGCCGACGGAGAAGCCGCCGCCCATCGCGGCGACGGCCGTCATCGCCTACGCGGGGGAGCTCCTGAAGTCGGGACAGCATGTGCCGGCGGTCGCCATCGCCACCGGGGCCGTATGGGAGGCCTACGAGTACCCGGCGCTCAGGCTCCGCGGCCGGGTGAACCTGCTGGAGGGGCGGCCGGAACTGCGGGCGCTGGAGCTCGCGCAGCTCCTCTGGCGGCCGCTCGTGGCACACATGCCGCCGATCGGGGTACCGCCGACCAAGAAAGACGAACCTCGCCCGCCAAACCGCGGAAGCGGCGAAGCCACGCGAGTCCTGTCCCTTGCTGAGCTGTCGACCGAACACCTCACCGGGAAAGCGCCGCCGAAGGCGGTCATCTTCCCATCCGGAGATTCAAAGAACCTATCGTATTGGAACGACCTATTGGCGGCGGTTGCAGAGCACCTCATCCTCGAGCACAACGAACGCCGGCCTCGACTCCCTATAATCGTCGACCAACGCGCTCTCCTCGCCGAGAAGCCCGTTCACCCGAACGGGCGCGATTTCTTCACGCCGCGGAAGATCGGCAACCTGTACCTCGAGGCGCAAGTGTCGGCGGGACAAGCCGTACGGAATGCGCTCCGCCTTCTCGATGCCTGGGGCGAGGACCCGGCGGAGTACCGGGTCGAGGTGAGCTGGTGAGCGGCGTCAGCGGGCCATGCCGTGGTACTCGCGGTTCGGCATCATCCCCGTGGCTGAGGCGAGCCGGTTCGTGAAGTTGAACATCGCCGCCACCTCCGCGATGTCCCATATGTCCTCGTCGGAGAAGCCGTGCTCGCGCAGCCTCTGGATGTCCTCCTCGCTGCAGGCGGCGGGCTCCTTCGTGATCTTCACGGCGTAGTCGAGCATGGCCACGTGGCGCGGCGAGAGGCCCGCGCGCTTGTAGTCCAGCGTTACGCGGTCACCGAGGACGGGGTCCTTCAGCAGCACGCGCACGGCGAAGCCGTGGGCCACCATGCAGTAGAGGCAGCGGTTCGCCGCCGAGACGACGACCGAGATCATCTCCCGCTCGGCCTTGCTCAGCCCGGGCGTGGGCTCCATGAGGGCGTTGAAGTGCGCGAGCCAGTGTTCGAAGCGCTTCCCCTTCCAGGCGTAGGCGAGGAACACGTTGGGGACGAAGCCGAGCTTCCCTTCGAGCTGGTCGAAGAGGGCCTGAATCTCGGGCGACAGTTCCTCGCGTGGGGCGATAGGGAACCAGGAGATGCGCTCTTCCACGGAGAGTCCTCCCAGGGACGGACTTCGGCCGAAGCGTAGCGGATTGCGGGCCGCTCGGCATCACGACCGCCCGCGCCCGGGCCTCGGGGCAGGGGGCGCCGCTGGCAGGCCCGGCACGCGGCGGGGGATTCGCGGAGCGCGGGGCGCCGCGGTCCAAGCTGCCGACCCTTCTAAGCGGCCCGCCGGGCTCCCGACCGACGCCGGCCCAGGCTGCGCGAAATCCCCGCGGCCTAGGACCGCCCCCGCACGGGCCTCCGACCACGCGCCCGGACGAAGGGCGCGCGGCAGGCACCGCGCGCGATGCCGAGAATTTGGCGAGCGGCGGGCACCGGCGCGACCCGAGAGCGGGGCATTCCGCCCCCCGCGAGGGAGAGCTCGGCGGCGGCGAGCCCGACCCGGGTAGGCCGGGCACCGAAAGGGCCCGAATCCACGCCCCTCCGGTTCGGCAGGCTGAGGCGCAGTACGGGCACGCAGCGGGTCCGGATCGCCCGGACGCCAGGCGCCCCGAGGCTCGCTCCTTCGAGGCTGAGGCGCCGAACGAACATTCAGGGGTCCGGTAAAGGGCCCGTCTTCGCCGCAGCGGGCCCGTTCCTGTCGCGTTCCGGCCCGCTCCCGTACGATGTTCGCCGATGGACGCGCTCGCCCTGCTTCCGCTCCTCGTCATCGAGATCCACATCGACCCGAACATCGGCACGTTCGGGCCATTCACGCTCACTTGGCACGGGGTCTTCAGCGCCCTCGGCATCATCGCGGGCGTAACGCTCTCCGTGTGGCTGGCCAAGCGCGACGGCATCCCCTCGGAGGTGGGGCAGGAGGTGGCGCTGGTGGCGGTGCCCTGCGCGGTGCTGGGCGCACGGCTCTTCTACGTCTTCGAACACTTCGGCGACTTCCGCGACGAACCCTGGACGATCATCACCGAGCTGAACGAGGGCGGGATCACCCTCTACGGCGGGCTCATCGGCGGCGTCCTCGGCGGCGTCATCTACGGACTCATCCGCAAATGGCCGGTCGCCATCGGCCTCGATGCTGCCGCCCCGGGGATGATCCTGGGGCAAGGGATCGGCCGCATCGGCGACCTCATCAACGGCGAGCATCTGGCCACGGAGTCGAACCTCCCCTGGGCCGTGCGGTACACCCACCCCGACACGCTGGGCGAGCTCGGGAAGGCCGTGCATCCGACCGCCGGCGGCTACGAACTCGTGGGGGATTTCCTGATCCTCTTCTTCCTGCTGTTCGTGGCACGCCGGTTCATCAAGCAGCCGGGGTGGGTTTTCTGCACGTACGCGGTGCTGTATTCGGCCATGCGCTTCGTGCTTTCGTACTTCCGCGTCGATGAGCAGACGGTGCCCCTCTTCGGCAACGACGTGCCAGTTCCCCAGGTGACGGCAGTGGTGGTAATCGGCGTGGCGGTGATGCTGGCGGGGTTCCTGCTGAAGCACCCCGGCCCGATCACCCGCGAGTACGCGATGCGCGTGTGGGGCGAGGTGCCGGACGAGGCCCCTCCTGCGGGCCGCGCCCCTGCCCAGGCCTGAGGTGCGCCCTACCGTCACCCTCTACACCCGGCGCGGATGTCCCCTCTGCGCCGAAGCCGAGGCCCTGCTGCGCAGGCTCGCAGCGCGACTGCGTTTCGACCTCGCTGTGAGGGACATCGAAGCGGACGAGGAGCTGCACCGGCGGTTCCTCTTCGAGGTGCCAGTCGTGGCCGTGGGCGAACGCGTGGTGGCGCAGGCTCCCATCGACATCCGCCGGCTGGAGGAGGACCTCCGGGAAGCGCTACGGACCGTCGGGTGACCCGTCCTGCCGGTACAGGCCGTGGGCCTCGATGTACTCCGCCACGGCGTCGGGCACGAGGTGGCGGATAGAGAGGCCGAGAGCTGCGCGGGCGCGGATAAGGGTGCTGCTGATCTCGAGGCGCGGCATCGCCACCGGGATGAGGGGCCGCCCCTGGAACGTCTCGGGAACGGGGGCGCACCCCTTGGGGAGCACGGCGACCCGCGCGAGCTCGAAAAGGCGGAGGGGCTCCTTCCAGTTCGGCATGTCCTCCACGGCATCGGTTCCGAAGAGGAGCACGAGGTCGCGGTACCCCTCACGGAGGAGTTCCTCGACGGTATCCACCGTGTAGGTCGGCCCTTCCCGCTCCAGCTCGCGACGGTCGAGGACGAAGGCGGGGTGGCCGGCGAGCGCCAGCTCCGTCATGGCGGCGCGATGGAACGCGGGCGTGACGCGGCGGCCTGCCTTGCGGTAGGGATGCCCGGCGGGAAGGAAGCGGACTTGCCGCAGCCCGAGCTGTTCGCGCGCGTATTCAGCGGCCAAGAGGTGGCCGATGTGGGGCGGGTCGAACGTTCCCCCCAAGATCCCGATCGGGCCGGCTTCGGGCGCCACGGGACGAGTCTACCCGAGCGGGCTCGATGAGGTCGCCGCAGAGGGCGCAAAAGGCCAGCCCTGGGACGGGAGCAAGCCCCCCGCCGTACACGGAGCGGCGCTCCTCCGGCGGATGACGGCACGAACCCACGGGCACCAGCGTGCCCGCTGGTCATCACAGCTCCGAGGGCGCCGTGGCAGCCCGCGCTACTCCTCCAGCGCCGGGTTGCGGCGGTAAGGGGCGTCGCGCCACTCCAGGGCCTGCTTCAGCCCACCGCCCGAGCGGAGCGATTCCCGGACCTTCTCCTGCCAGGCGTAGGCCTGGGCGGTGAACTGCGCTGCGGCATCCAGGTCGGTGGAGGACCGCACCGAGGAGTAGATGCCCATGTTTTCGTAGAAGCGGTTCATGTTCAGCTTCAGGATGGCGAGATGGTCGGCGGAGAGGTTGGCGATGCGGTCGGCGAACGCGACGGTCCGCTCGTCGAGCTCGGCGGCAGGCCAGGCGTAGTTGACCATCCCGATGCGCGCCGCTTCGGCGCCCGAGATGCTGTCGCCGGTGTAGTACAGCTCCTTTGCCTTGCGCATGCCGATCACGAGCGGCCAGATGACGCCCGTACGCGAGGTTCCGAGGCCGCGGAGCCCCGGGTGGCCGATCTGGGCGTCCTCGGCGGCGACGACCAAATCGGCCATCATGGCGAGCTCGCAGCCGCCGGCGAGGCAGTAGCGGTGAATTTGGGCGATGGTGACCTTTGCCATGTTCCAGAAGTAGAGGTGGATATCGGTGATCTGCTGCATGCCGGTGCGGATCCCCATGAAGAGCCGTCGGCCCTGCTCGTCGGCGGTCCGGTACGTCCGGACGACTCCGTCGGCACCGCCCCGAGGGGCCGTGAGGTCGTAGCCGGCGCTGAACCCGCGGCCGGCGCCGCGGACGACGATGACGCGGACGGTATCGTCAGCCTCCCAGGCGTGGAGGGCATCGGCGAACTCGAAGAGGAGCTCCTGGGAGAGGGCGTTGAGCTTCTCGGGTCGGTTCAGGGTGATGCGACCGACGCGGCCGTCGGTTCCCACCCGGTCGAGGAGGATGTGCTGGTAGCCGGGCATGGAGGTGCCTCCCGGATGAAGTCGTGCGGGGCCATCGTACCCCAGCGGCAGCCCGCCCGGCGGGGCGTTGCAGGACGTGATACGCTAGGAGGACACGCGGCTGGAAGGCCGCCAACGAAGGAGGTGCCCATGACATCGGACCAGGCTCGGCGGGTCGTCCAGCGCGGCGATATCGTCACCGTCCACTACGTCGGCAGGCTCGACGACGGCGAGATCTTCGACTCCTCGCGCGAGGCGGGGGAGCCGTTCTCGTTCCGCGCGGGCGTCGGCGAAGTCATCGAAGGCTTCGACGAGGCCGTGCTCGGCCTCGCTGTCGGCGAAACGAAGACGTTCCGGCTCGAGCCGGAGGAAGCGTACGGCGAGCGCGACGAGGACCTCGTCATCCAGGTGCCTGCCCAGGGTGCGCCGGAGGGGCTCGAGGTGGGCGACCGCGTCCGGCTCGGCCAGACGCCGGCGACGGTGGTCGCCATCACCGAGGACACTATCACGCTCGACGCCAACCACCCGTTGGCTGGACAGGCGCTCACCTTCGAGGTGGAGCTGCTGGCTATCGAGCCGGGCGAGTAGCCTCTCCGGCCTGCGCGCAGGGCAGGCGGGCGCCGTTCGCCCGCCCGCCTAGGCGAAGAGCGGCGCGGGGAGCGGCACCTCCTCCAACAGCGAAGGGTCGTCGTTCGTCACGTCGTTGACTCGCGGCGAAACCGGCCTGGGCACGAGCAGGGTCTCGGGCGCGGGGCGCAGGAGCTGGCGCAGCTCCAGGGCCTGGGCGGGCGGGGTGTGGAGCCACACGTCAGCGAGGTCGTCGGGAAGCACGACGGGCATCCGGTCGTGGATGCGGGCGATGAGGGCGTTGGCCGCCGTCGTCACGATGGTGAACGTCGCCCGCCACTCGTCGCTGCCCTCCGGTTTCCAGAACTCGTACAGGCCGGCCAGGAAGAAGAGGCGGCCGTCGGGCCGGTGGAACCAGACGGGCTGGCGCCGCCCCTTCGGGCCCGCCCATTCGTAGAACCCGTCGACGGGCACGAGGCACCGCCGGCGGAAGAAGGCGTCGCGGAAGAGGCGGCTGGTGTGGATCGTCTCGGCCCTGGCGTTGATGGTCTTGTAGGCGTTGGCGTCGTCCTTCGCCCAGCGGGGAACGAGCCCCCAGTTCGCCACGAGCACCTCGCGCTCCTCGTGACGTTCGCGCAGGACGAGATGGTCTTGACGGGGGGCGATGTTGTAGCGGGGGCGGTACTCCGCGGGGATGTCCGATTCGTCGACACCGAGGGCCTCGGCGAGCTCGCGGCGGTCGCGGTAGGTGAGGGTGATCCTGCCGCACATGCGCCCAGGATACGTGGCCGCGCTGCCGCCGGCAGCCTAGAATGCCAGGCGGAATCCCGCCGAGGAGGGGCCGATGCCGCACGCCAAGGTCAACGGCGTTTCACTCTTCTACGACGTGCGCGGCGAGGGCGAGCCGATCCTCTTCCACCACGGGTACACCGGCTCTCACGATTCCTGGGAGGAGGTCGTGCCGCACCTCGCCGGGCGCTTTCGGTGCATCGTGATGGACTGCCGCGGCGCCGGGGACAGCGAGCACCCCGCGGACGGGTACACCATCGAGCAGTACGCCGACGACGTCATCGGCCTCGCCGACGCCCTCGGGCTTGGGCGCTTCACCTACGTCGGCCACAGCATGGGCGGGGTCATCGGCTACGAGTTGGGGCTGCGCTACCCGGAGCGGCTCACGCGGCTGGTGCTCGTGGCGCCTGCGCCGGCCGACGGCGTGCAGGCTCCGCCGGAGATGCACGAACGGGCGCGGGCGCTGCGGCAGGCGCGCGACGCCGAGACGATGCTCCGAGAGCGGCTGGTGATGGCGCCGCGGCGGCCCGACCCCGACCTCTTCCGGCGGGCGGTCGAACGGGCCCTCTCCGTCTCGGAGGGCCATTTCGAAGGCTCGTGGGAGGCGCTCACACGGTACCGTGCAGGCGAGCGGCTGCGGGAGATCACGGTGCCGACCCTCATGGTGGCCGGTGCGGCGGACGGCCTCCTGGAGGCGAACCTCCGCGACTTCCTCCGCCTGCCGAACGCGACGCTGCACGTCTTCTCCCGCGTCGGACACCAGATCCCCAGAGAGGTGCCGGCCGAATTCGCGGCCGTGCTGGCCGACTTCCTCGAGCACGGCGTGGTGACCGCCCGCACGCTCCAGGAGCGGCTGCGGGAGCTCCAGGCCGCGCGCCGCTGACCGTTCAGTAGGGGCTGGCCGACACAGGCGGGGGAGCCGCTCCGCCTTCGCGGACTGCCGCCAGGTCGCGGCCCATGCCTTCGACGAGCGAACGGTGATCGCTGGCGACGGTGATCATGCGGTAGCCGGCTGCGGCGTGCCGCGGCGCGAGCGCGGCTGTCGCGTGGATGCCGGCGATGACCCCGCGGCGGGCGCACGCTTCGGCGATACGCAGCCTCGCCTCCTCGAACGCTCCGCCGTTGTCGAGCCGGGGAGGGAGGCCGAGGGAGAGGCTCAAGTCCGCCGGCCCGACGTAGACCGCATCGACGCCGGGCACGGCCAGGATCTCCTCCAGCGCGTCGAGAGCCTGGCGGGTCTCCACCATCGGGATGCAGGCAACCTCGGCATTGGCGCGGGCGAAGTACTCGGGTCCGTACAGGACGCTGGCGATCGTGGGCCCGAAGCTGCGCGAGCCGAGCGGCGGGTAGCGGCAGGCGGCGACGACCGCTGCAGCTTCGGCGGCGGAGTTCACCATCGGCACGATGATCCCCAGCGCCCCGGCATCGAGGACCTTGCCGATGATGCCGAAGTCGTTCCAGGGAACGCGGACGAAGGGGACGGCGCCGGCAGTGCGGAGGGCGCGGATCATCTCCCGCGCCTCGGCGTAGTCGATGACCCCGTGCTGCATGTCGATGCACACCCAGTCGAAGCCGAGCCGGCCCACGGACTCAGCGACGAGCGGGTCGGGGATGGAGAGCCACGCACCGTAGGTGGTGCGGCCCGCTGACCAAGCCTCCTTGGCGGTGTTCCACATCTGCATTTCCCCGTGCGGGTGCTGTCCGACCTACTGTAGCGGCCCTGCCCGAGGGCAGGCGATCGGGATCACGGACAGGAGCGGCGCCATGTGGCACGCTTGGCTCGTGGCGTTGGCACTGAAGGTCCTCGGGGGAGCGGTGCTCGCCGCGGCCCTGCTCGCCGCGGCCCTGCTCGCTGCGGCGGGAGCGGCGTGGTACGCGCTCACGGGCGAGGAGGCAGCGAGGCCGGCCGACGCACCCCTCGGGCCGTTGGAGGACCGCGCCGCCGAGCTCGACCAACCGGCCCCCGACTTCGCCCTGCTCGACGCGCGGGACGGCGCGACCGTCCGCAAGCTCAGTGATTACCGGGGCAGGGTCGTCATCCTGAACTGGTTCGCGAGCTGGTGCGCCCCCTGCGAACGGGAGATGCCGGACTTCGAGCAAGCGTGGCGTCAGGCGCCCGACCGGCTCGTGGTCCTGGGGGTGAACCTGCAGGAGCCCCCGGAGCGGGCGAGGGGCATGCTCGAGCGGCTTGGGGTGACCTTCCCGGCGGTGCTCGACAGCGAGGGCAGCGTGGCGCGCGCCTACCGGATCACGGGCATGCCGACGACCTTCTTCATCGACGAAGGGGGCGTCATCCGCTCGGCCGGGGCGGGACTGGTGACGCCGGAGACGCTCCGGGCCGAGCTGGCGAAGCTCGGGATCGAGCTGGAGCCGTGGGAATGACGCAGGCGCCCCGGCTCGTGCGGGGCGCCCGCTCGGCTCGCAGGAAAGCGCTCGGCCCTAGCCCTGGGCCTTGAGCTTCTTCACTTCCTCGATGAAGGCGGGCAGCACCTTGCGGTAGTCGTCGATGACGGCGTACTTGGCCGCCTTCACCATGTTCGCTTCGGGGTCCTTGTTGATGGCGACGATGTTCTTCGAGCCGGACATCCCCGCCATGTGCTGGCTCGCCCCGGAGATGGCGACGGCGATGTAGAGCGTCGGCGAGACGGTCTTGCCGGTGAGGCCGACCTGCGAGGACGGCGGGTACCAGCCGAGGTCGCAAGCGGCGCGGCTGGCGCCCACGGCGCCGCGGAGCAGCTTCGCAAGCTCTTCGAGCATGGTGAACGCCGAGGGGTCGCCCAGGCCGCGGCCGCCGGCGACCACGACGTCGGCGTCTTCGAGGCGCACGCCCTCAGACTCCACCTTTTCGACCGAGAGGACGGTGATGCGGGACTGCCCGACGGCGTCGATCGTCTTCACCTCGCCCGTGCGGGAGGCGTCGGGCTCGAGCGCGTCAAACGTCTTCGGCTTGGCGCTGGCGATTTGGAGCTGGCCGGCGAAGGTGTGCTCGGCCCGGGCGTTGCCACCGTAGCAGGGCCGCGTCACCCGCAGGCGTCCGTTCTCGAGCTTCAGCGCGGTGACCTCCGGAGCGACGGCTGTGCGGTGTGCGAAGGCGAGCGCGGGCCCGAGGTCCCGGCCGAGGCTCGCCGTCTGCCCCAGGAGAACGATGTCGGCGCCCGACTGCTGGAGGGCCGCATCGACCGCAGGCAGCCAGGCATCGTAGGGCTGCTCGGCGAGCGACTCGGGCGCAGCGTAGACCACGTCGGCGCCGCGGGCGATCAGCTCCTGGGCGTGCGCCTGCCCGGGAACGAGGGCCGACACAGGGCCGGCGCCTTCAGCGCTGAGGGCGCGGGCGGCACCGAGCAATTCGAAGGCGACCGGGAGGACCCTCCCCTCAGCGACTTCGGCAATGACGAGGACACCAGGCATCGAAACGCTCCTCTCAGATGAGCTTGTCGGCGCGCAGTTTCTGGGCCAGGATGCGCGCTTTCTCTTCCGGGGAATCGGCCTCGATGATCTCGACCTTGCTCTCGACCTTCGGTACGTAAAGGGCCTCGAGCTTCAGCCAGCGGTTCGCCTCGCCAAGCTGGTCGGGTGAGAGGCCGAGGTCGGCAGCGTTCCACACCTGTACCGTCTTCTTGGCGGCGAGCATGATCTGCCGGAGCTGGGGATACCGGGGCTCGCCGAACTCGTTCGACACCGAGACCACCGCCGGGAGAGGCGCTTCGACCGTCTGGAAGCCGTCATCGAGCACGCGGGTGACGCGCACCTTGCCGTCAACCCGCTCGATGGCCTTGGCGATGCTGACGCAGGGGATGCCGAGGAGCGTGGCGACGCCCATGGGCACGACGCCCATGTCCCAGTCGGCGGCGGCGCGGCCCATCAGGATGAGGTCGTACGGGCCGATTTTTTCGATGGCCTTCGCCAGGGCGACGGCGGTCTGGAAGTTGTCGATGCCCTCGAACCCTGGGTCGTTGAGGAGGATGCCCTCGTCGGCGCCCATGGCCAGCGCGTGCTTGATGGCGTCGCGGGCGCTTTCGGGGCCGAGGCTGATGACGGTGACTTTGCCGCCGCCTGCGGCCTCCTTCAGGCGGAGGGCGGCCTCCGTCGCCTGGGGGTCGTAGGGGTTGACCACCGGCGGGATACCCTGGGCCGGCACGACCCTCTTGGCGGCTTCATCGACACGGAAGGAAGAGGCGGGCGTTTCGGGATCGGGGATTTGCTTGACACACACGATGATGTTCACGCGGACACTGGCCTCCTGCGCACGCCGGCACGGTGCCGGGGGGTTGCTCGCCCTGGAAGCGGTTTCGCCGAACCGAAGGGATGGTACCACAGGAAGCGGATTTGTGAAATTCGGCACGCAGCCGGGCCGGGTGTTTCGAGTTCGTTTCGAAACGGCCGCGCAACACCCCCGGCAACGGGGGCGAAACGGAGCAGGCCTACCGTCCCGGGCCAGGGGACCCCGAATCCAGTGCGGAGGTGTTGCCATGTCCCGAACGTTGCCCTGGGTGCGCCGCGCCGCGGGAGCGGCCGCAGGCGCGCTCGCGGCCCTCGCGCTCGTCTCGGCAGCAGCGGCGCAGGAGCCGACGGCTGAAGAGCAGCTCGCCAGCCTCGCCGGGGCGCTCGACACGGCCTGGCTGCTGGTGACGGCGTTCCTGGTCTTCTTCATGCAGCTCGGCTTCGCCATGGTGGAAGCCGGCTTCGTGCGGGCGAAGAACGTCGCCAACATCCTCACGAAGAACATCTTGGACTGCGCCATGGGCGGCCTCGCCTTCTTCGCCGTGGGCTGGGGGCTCGCCTACGGCGTGAGCGGCGACTCGGCCGGCCCGTTCGCAGGCGACGGCCAGTTCTTCCTGCGCGGCTTCGACGACTGGGCGTCGTGGATCTTCCAGTTCGCCTTTGCGGCGACCGCGGCCACCATCGTCTCCGGCGCGATGGCCGAGCGGACGAAGTTCAGCGCCTACCTGGTGTATTCGGCCGTCATCACCGCCTTCATCTACCCCGTCGTCGTCCACTGGGCGTGGGACAGCCACGGCTGGCTGAGCGCCTTCCGCGACGATCCCATCGGAGCCAACGGCTACATCGACTTCGCGGGCTCGGGCGTCGTGCATGCGGTCGGTGGGACGGCGGCGCTCGTGGGCGCGATCATGGTCGGCCCCCGCATCGGCAAGTTCGGCCCGGGGCGAAAGGTGAACGTGATCCCCGGTCACAACATCACCCTCGCTGTGTTGGGGATGTTCGTGCTCTGGTTCGGCTGGTACGGCTTCAACCCCGGTTCGACGCTGGGGCTCTCGGGAGGCTTGGCCGACCTGGCGGCGAAGGTAGCGGTGACGACGACGCTCGCCGCAGCGGCGGGCGGCGTCGCGGCCTCGCTCCTCACGCGGGCGCTGACGGGCCGGCACGACCTCGGGCTCACCGTGAACGGCGTGCTGGGCGGTCTCGTGGGGATTACGGCCGGCTGCGCCGTGGTGGACGCCTGGGCTGCCATCGTCATCGGCGCCATCGCCGCGGCGGTGGTCATCGGCGGCGTGTGGCTCCTCGACCAGCTCGGCGTCGACGACCCGGTGGGCGCGGTATCGGTGCACGGCTTCGCCGGCATCTGGGGCGTGCTCGCCGTGGGGCTCTTCGCCAGCGAGGCGGGCATCGCCCAGGCGTACGGGGAGTCGAGCCAGTACGGGCTGCTACTGGGCGGCGGCTTCGAGCAGCTGGGCATCCAGGCCCTGGGCATCGCCGCCATCGTTGCCTGGACGGCCGCCACAGCGTTCGTGCTCTTCGGCGCCCTGAAGCTCACCATCGGCCTGCGCGTGCGGCCGGAGGAGGAGGAACGCGGGCTCGACGTGGACGAGCACGGCATCGAGGCGTACCCCGACTTCGGCAGCTCGGCACAGGGGCTCTTCGCGCCCGTACCACAGCCGGGCGGCGCCGACTGACGACATGCGCAGGAAGCAGGGAGGAATGCCCACATGAAGCGGATCGAAGCGATCATTCGGCCGGGACGGCTGCCGTTCGTGAAGGAGGCGCTCGAGGAGCTCGGCTATCCCGGGATGACCATCGCCGAGGTGAAGGGGCACGGCAAGCAGCGGGGCATCGTCGAACAGTGGCGCGGGCGCCAGTACAAGGTCGAGTACCTGCCGAAGATTTGGCTGCTCATCGTCGTCGACGACGCCCACGCTGAGCAGGTGATCGACGCTATCGTCGAGAACGCCTACACGGGCGAAATCGGCGACGGGAAGATCTTCGTTTCCGAGGTGACCGACGTCATCCGTGTGCGCACGCGGGAGCGGGGCGAAGCAGCGATCTGAGCGAAAGGCCGGCCCGGGTGCGGGGCGAGCACCCGGGCCGGCTCCGAACGTGCGGGAGGTCCTGATGGCGGCGAGCTTCCACGACCGCGTGCTGGAGCTTCGGGAGGGGTGGCGCCGGCGGAGGGAGCTGCGCCGGCTTGTTTCCGGCAGCGAGCGGGCGGCACAGGAAGCGCTCCTCCGCGAGCTGTACGGGTGGGCAGCCCAGGCGGCCGCCGACATCCGCGCCGTGTACGGCGACGAACTCCCCTTGGTGCTCGCGCCTTCCGCATGGGAAGAGGGTGCGGACGGGTTCCGGCTTTCGCTCGGCGGGCGCTTCGGCCTGCAGATGTGCCTGGTGGAGCGTGCTCCCGACCAGTGGGCCGTTGCCGCCTACGTCACCGGCCCGGGGGAGCCGGGCCCGCGGCGGGTGGGAACGCCGCGTCGGAACGCGGCCTGGACCCGCCGCCGCTTCGAGGAGCTCGTCCTCGGCCTCCTCGCGGCGTACGAACGGGAGCGGCTCGCAGCCGAGGAGGCCGCGAGCCGCCGCTGATTCGGCCGGGAGAAGCCGCTACCGCATCATCCTCCGCCGGAAGGCGAAGGCCACCGCAGCTGCGGCTGCCGCGGCGACGAGCGCCG
>DAOUCS010000192.1:0-8247 GCA_034431815.1 Dehalococcoidia bacterium | reverse complement strand
TCAGCTGGTCTACGCGCTGGGTGAGCACAACCATCTGCGCCGCCAGGTCATCCACGCGGGCAGTCAGCGCGTCCACCCGGGCAGTCAGCTGGTCCATCCGCGCGGTCAGCTGATCCACCCGCGCCGTGAGCTGGTCCACCCGCTGGGTCAGCGCCGCCATCTGCTCGGTCAGCGAGTCCACCCGGCCCGTGAGCGCCGCCATCTGCGCCGCCAGGTCATCGACCCGCGCCGTGAGCCGCTCCTGCCCTTCGGCGAGCCGGTCGAGGCGCCGGCCGATGGCGGCGTCGGTCTGGGCCAGCTCCTCGAGGAAGCGGCTCGCCCGCTCCAGGCGCTCGTCGAACGTGCGGAGGGCGGCGTTCATCGCGCGCAGGTCGCCGTCGAGGATCGCCCGCCGCGCACGTCCGCGCAGCTCCGGATCGCTCCGAATCGCCTCCAGAAGCGCCTCGATCTCCTCGCGTTCGAACGGCATGGCGTCAGTATAGCGCGGTGTTGTCAGCGACTTCGCGGCAGCTACCCCTCCAGGCGGAGGAGGACCTGGCCCTCGATCACCCGCTGGGATTCGGCGACGCACACTTCGACGACGATCCCCCCAGCGGGCGCTTCCACCGGAATCTCCATCTTCATCGATTCCAGGACGACCACTTCCTGGCGGGGCCGGATCGCGTCGCCGGGGGCGACGAGCACGCGCAGGACGTTGGCGACCATCGGCGAGCGGACGTCGATGCGGGCCATGGGCACGGCTCCCACAGGGGGTTGCGGGCGCCAGTCTAGCGGGGAGCCCCGCGCGGGCGCGAGGGACGAGAGAAGGCGCCCGCCTGCCCCGGAAGGGTAACGGGCGCCTTCGGCGTCGGAGGTTGTGGAACGGGAGCTCTTCAGCCGTGCCCGGGCTGGCGTCCGGGCCGGCATGCCCTGGGGCGGTGCCTTCCTGCGGGCCCTCGCGGGCTTGCGCCGGAGTGTCGGCCCATCCCCCTAGGCGTTGCCGCCGCCTCCGCCGTCCGGCCTCTCGGCCTTCCGGCCTTTCGAGCGGCCTCCCGACCACCCCGCCTCCAACGCCCCGGACGATAGACCCGGCGGAGACGGCGGCGCAAGAACTTTATGTCATAGCGCACGCCCTTTGACGATTTCTCGACATTGCGCATCCATTATGCCCAGCACGGAATCGCAGGAGCCTCCGAGCGAGCAGTTCCGCGCGCAACGATTACGTCGCCCAGGGGACGACAGCCGGCCCGGGCGCCGCTAGACTACCGCCCGATGCCAGTCGTCCCCGGAAGCCCCGGCGCCCTCGAGTCGTACACCTTCGACGTCGTGGTGGTCGGCGGGGGGATCGCCGGCCTCTCCGCGGCGCTGGCGGCCCGGGAGGCCGGCGCAGCGGTGATCCTCGCCGAGAAGGCGCCCCGCGAGCACCGCGGCGGGAACACGCGCTTCGCCGACGCCCAGATGCGCTTCCCCCACGAAGCCGACGAGTACTGCCCTCGCAGCTACACGGCCGAGGAGATGGAGGCCGACCTGATGCGCATCTCGGGCGGCAGGGCGAACCAGGACCTCGTGCGCACGCTGTGCCAGCGGGCGGCCGAGACGGCGGAATGGCTGACCGCGTTCGGCCTGGAGTGGGAGCCGGGCTACCCGCACACCGCCGGCTATCGCCGGAGCCCGAAGGCGGGGGGCCAGGGCCTCGTCGACCTCCTCTTCCGCCAGCTCGAGGGGCGGGGCGGGGTTATCGTCTATCGCACGGCCGCCCAGGACCTCATCGTCGACGAGCGGCGCACCGTCCGGGGCGTGCGGTGCGTCGGGCCGGAGGGCGTGGTCGATCTGCTGGCCCGCGGCGGCGTGGTGCTGGCCTGCGGCGGGTTCCAGGCGAACACCGCCATGCGCGTGGCCTACCTGGGCCGCTTCGCCGATTCCCTCATCCTCCGCGGAAGCCGGTACAACACGGGCGAAGGGATCCTCATGGCCTTGGCGGCCGGCGCCCAGCCCGCCGGCCAGTGGGGCGACTACCACTCCGCCGTCCTCGACGCCCGTTCGCCGAGGGTCGAATGCGGGGTCACGGCCCTCTACAACTACCAGATGGGCATCATCGTCGACCGGGAGGGCCGGCGCTTCCTCGACGAGGGGGAGGACTTCCGCGACCACACGTACGTGAAGTTCAGCAAGGCGATCATCGAGCGGGCCGGCGGCCTTGCCTGGTGCATCTTCGACCAGCGCGCCTTCCAGCGGGAGGAGTTCGCGCGGGCCTGGCGTCCGGTGGGGCCGCCGTACACGGGGAACACGGTGCGGGAGCTGGCCCAGGCGATCGGCGTACCGCCGGCGAACCTCGAGGCCACCATCGCCGCCTTCAACGCGGCCGTCCAGCCGGGGGAGTACGACCTCGACAGGCTCGACGGGAAGCGGACCGAGGGCATCGTGCCCCCGAAGAGCAATTGGGCCATGCCGCTCGACCAGCCGCCGTACCTGGCGATCCCGGTGACCGGCGGCATCACCTTCACCTTCGGCGGCCTGAAGTGCGATACGCGGGCCCGGGTCATCGATACGCGCGGCGAGCCCATCGAGGGGCTGTACGCCGCGGGCGAACTGATGGGCGAATTCTTCTACGACAACTATCCCGGCGCGACGTCGGTCATCCGCGGGGCGGTGTTCGGCCGCATCGCGGGCGAGGAGGCCGCCCGCCGGGCGCTCGCGGGGCGGTAGCGGCCTGTGGGGCGCGTCCGGGTCCAGATCGCCGGCATCACCTCGCCGCGCGACGCCCTCCTGGCGGCCGAGGCGGGGGCCGACGCCGTGGGGTTCACCATCGGGCTGCCGCCCGGCGCTCCCGACGACACGCCGCCGGAGGCCGCGGCCGCGGCCGTGCGGGCGCTGCCCCCGTTCGTCACGCCGGTGCTGATCACCTACCGCCGCGACGCGGCGGAGGTAGCGGCGCTGCTGGAGGCGATCGGCGCCCGGACGGCCCAGCTCCACGGCGGCGCCTCCGGGGAGGCTGTGGCCCGCCTGCGGGCGCTCGTGCCGGGGGTGAAGGTCATCCGGGTCGTGCATGTGAGGGGGCCGGAAGCGGTCACGGAGGCGACTGCGGTCGACGACGCGGACGCCATCCTCCTCGACACCTACGACCCGGCAACCGGCCGCCGCGGGGCCACGGGCAAGACCCACGACTGGCGCATCTCGGCGGCGGTCGTCCGGTCGGTGCGGCTGCCGGTGATCCTGGCCGGGGGGCTCCGCCCGGAGAACGTCCGGCAGGCGATTCGAACGGTGCGGCCGTGGGGCGTCGACGTTCACACAGGCGTGGAGGACGCCTCGGGGCGGCTCGACCCGGCGCGCCTGCGGGCGTTCGTCGCTGCGGCCGCCGCTGCCCTCTCGGGGGAGGACGGCCCGGCCATGCTGGGGTAGAATGAGCCAACGGGCCCTCCGGCGAACGGGGGGCCCGGAGTGTGTCTCATGCCGATCGTGGTCGTAGTCGGTGGTCAGTGGGGCGACGAGGGGAAGGGCCGCATCGTCGACCTCCTCGCCCGGAAGGCGCGCGTGGTGGCCCGGTATTCGGCCGGGAACAACGCCGGCCACACCGTGGTGAACGAGCGGGGCGAATTCCGCCTCCACCTCGTGCCGGCGGGCATCTTCTATCCGGAGAAGACGTGCCTCATCGGCAACGGGGTGGCGATCGACCCGGAAGTGCTGCTGGACGAGATCGCGCAGCTGCAGAGCCGGGGCATCGACACAAGCCGGCTGGTGGTGAGCGACCGGGCGCAGGTGATCATGCCCTGGCATAAGCTCATCGACCGGCTGGACGAGGAGCTCCGGGGGGCGAACGCCATCGGCACGACGGGGAAAGGCGTCGGCCCCTGCTTCGTCGATAAGGTGGCCCGCCGCGGCATCCGGGTGGCCGATCTGCTCCGGAAAGAGGACCTGGTGGAGCGGGTGAAGCCGGCCCTGGAGTTCGCCAACCGGCTCATCACGGGGGTGTACGGGGCCGAGCCGATTTCGTTCACGGAGTGCATCGAGCGGTACAAGGAGTTCGGCCAGCGTCTGAGGCCGTACGTCGGCGACGTGCAGTCGATCATCCTCGAAGCGCACCGGCGGGGCGAGCACGTCCTTCTGGAGGGCGCCCAGGGCTCGCTGCTCGACCTGGACCACGGCACGTACCCGTACGTCACCTCGAGCGTGCCCAGCAGCTCGAGCGGCGGTGCCGCGCTGGGCGTGGGCATCGGCCCGACGGAGATCTCCCGCGTGGTGGGGGTGTTCAAGAGCTACTGCACCCGGGTGGGGAACGGGCCCTTCCCGACCGAGCTCTTCGACGAGACGGCGGAGAAGCTGCGCGACCACGGGAAGGAACACGGCCACGGAGAGTACGGCACCACCACGGGCCGTCCCCGGCGCATCGGCTGGCTCGACGCGGTGGCAGCGCGCTACAGCGTGCGCTTCAACGGGCTGAGCGCCGTCGCGCTGACGCGGCTCGACGTGCTGGACGAACTCCCGGCGATCAAGATCTGTACGGCCTACGAGCTGGGCGGGCGGATCATCGACACGCTCCCGGCGAGCGATTCGCTGCTCCGCCAGGTGCGGCCGGTGTACGAGGAGCTGCCGGGCTGGCAGCAGCCCACCACGCACTGCCGCAGCTTCGACGACCTCCCGCCGCAGGCCCAGGCGTTCGTGCGGCGGGTGGAGGAGCTGCTCCAGTGCCCGGTGGATCTCATCTCCGTCGGGCCGGAGCGGGAGCAGGCCATCATCGTCAACCCGATCTTCTGAGCCGCCGCCTCGCGACGGACCCTCTCACGAGGCCGACCGCCGTCCCTCGGCAGCTTCGAGCGGGGTCGCACCGCGGAGGATGGCGTGCCCGGCGACGCGGCGGCCGTCGCCGGCGAGGATGGAGCGGTACAGCTGCTCGTGGCGCAGCACATTGATGGCGGCGCTGAAGTGCCGCTCGACGCGCTGCCGGCATGCCCGACGGTCGAGGGACGCGGCGCGGTGGACCGTTTCCGCTGCCTCCTCGACGCTCTCGCAGATGAAGCCGGTCACGCCGTCGTCCACCACCTCCGGCACGGAGCCGTTGCGGAAGGCGATGACGGGGGTCCCGGTCGCCATCGATTCGATCATCACGAGGCCGAAGGGCTCCGGCCACTGGACGGGGAAGAGGGTCGCGAGGGCGTCGCGGTAGGCCCGCAGCTTCTCCTGCGTGGGCGGCTGCTGCTTCACCTCCACGTCGAGACCGCGGAGCCGCGGCTTCACCTCCGCCTCCCAGTAGTCCCGCTCGAGCTGCTCGTTGATCTTCACCACCATAAGGAGCGGCTTGCCCGCCCGGCGGGCGATCTCGATCGCCTGAACCGGGCCCTTCTCCGGGTTGATTCGGCCGCAGAAGAGGAGGTACTCGCCGGGCCGATCGGAGAAGGGGAACGCAGCAGGGTCGACGCCGTTGTGGATGACCGTGGCGCGGACGCCGGAGGGGAGCGTCGACCGCTGATGATGGCTGATGGCGACGAGGTGAACCCGCTCGGCCAAGTCGGGCAGGAGCCGCGCGAGCCGGTCGGTGATCGGCCCGTGGAGGGTGTGCACCACGGGCACGGGCAGGCACGCCCCGACCAGCGCCCCGGGCAGGGTGTGGTCGTGGATGATGTCGAACTCATGCCAGCGCTCGTAGGCGAGGAGCGCGTGGTGCTGCTCGATGAACGTGTCGCCGAGGAGGTGCGACGGCGGTTCGGCGAACGTGGTTACGAGCCGCGCCTTCGTGCGGGAGCCCCCGACGGCGAAGAGGGTGACGTCGTGGCCCCGCTCCGCCAACCCGTCGGCCAAGTAGCTCACCACCAGCTCGATGCCGCCGTACCCGCTCGGCGGAACGGCGAACCACGGCGGCGCCACGATGGCGATGCGCATCCTCTCCATGCGCGACCTCCTGCTCGGGCATACGAACGAGTGGGTGCTGCGAGAGGCGGCAACGAGCCGAAAACGAGCGTGTAGGAGCGCGCCGGGCGCTCGGAGTTATTCTCGCTTCCGGCGGTTCGGAACGTCAATCCGTCGTATGGCGGCTTCGCCGCCTTGTTATGGCGACTGCGGCCCGGTGGAGCCCCTCGGCCAGGTCCGCGAGAGCACGATCTCCACGTCGCCGCGCACGTCGTCGACCTCCACTGCTACGCGGTCGCCGCTCCGCCGGAAGGTGAGGTCGATGGCGGCGCCGGCGAAGCGGAGGTTTCGGACCTGCACCCACTCCAGCTCGAGGGGCAGGACGGGCCGGACGATGGCGAGGGCCCGCGGGCCGGAAGGCCGGAGGCCGAGGAGCGTGGCCATCACGTACGGGAGGCTGGCGGCCGACCACGCCTGGGGCCGGGAGGCGACGGGGAAGGGGGTCGGCACGAGGCGGAGCTCGCGCGGGTCGCCGGAGTACAGCTCGGGGATGCGGGCGGCGGGGAAGGCGAGCGCGGCCTCGATGAAGGCCGTCCCGAGGATGTAGGCGAGCTCGTCGAAGCCGTAGCGCCGGAGCCCCGCCAGCGCGATGGCGTTGTCGTGCGGCCACACCGACCCGGTGTGATAGCCGAGCGGGTTGTACCCCGCGACATCGCTGCTGAGGGTGCGGATGCCCCAGCCCGTGAAGAGGTCCTGGCGGAAGAGGCGCCGGGCGACGGCGGCCGCCGCCCGTTCGGAGGCGGCGCCCACCCAGAGGGCGTGGGCAGCGTTCGAGGCAGGCGTGGGCACGGGGTCGCGGGCCCGTTCGAGGCAGAGCACGTAGCCGAGCTCTTCGTGGAAGAACGCCCGCTCGAAGCGCGCCCGAAGGGCGTTCGCCACTTCGAGCGCCCCGCCGTCGTCTTCGTCGAGGAGGGAGGCCATGTTGGCGAAGGCCAGCAGCGCCGCCCAGCAGTAGGCCTGGGCCTCGACGAGGGCGATGGGCGGAGCGGCGAGGCGGCCGTCGGGCCAGACGATGGCGTCGTGGGAGTCCTTCCATCCCTTGTTCTCGAGCCCGCGGGCCGAACGGCGGGCGTAGGCGAGGAAGCCGTTCGCCGCCTCGAGGCGGTCGGCGCACCAGCGCACGGCCCGCTGGATGGCCGGCCACAGCTCGCGGACCGTGCCGACGTCGCCGGTCCAGGCGAGGTATTCGTCGGCGGCGATGACGAAGAGGGGCGTGGCGTCGACGCTGCCGTAGTACCGCGCGAAGGGGACCTCGCCGATGCGGGCGAGCTCGCCCCAGCGCAGCTCGTGGGGGATCTTCCCGGGCTCGGCGTCGGTCGCGGGGTCGGTCGCCTCCGCCTGCTCCCTGGCCAGATTGCGGAGGGCGGCCCGCAGGAGGTCGGGCGCGTAAGCGGCAAGGAAGATGCCCGTGATGAGGGTGTCGCGGCCGAAGAGCGTGTCGAACCAGGGAACGCCGGCGGCGACGAAGCTCTCGCCGTCGAGGGCCGTGCGGAGGGCGTAGACGTCGAGCAGCGCCTGCTCGATGGCGTGGGAGAGCGGTTCGTAGTCGGTGCGGACCGAGGTGACGGAGCGGAGGAACCGCCGTTCGTCGGCCTGGACGCGGCGGATGATTGCCGGCACGGGCTCCCGGTCGGCCGGGCCCGGCCCCGTGCGAACGCGGATGTCGGCCGTGAAGGTGTCGCGGGGGCCGAGCCGCACGTGGTAGAGCGCCTCGCCGTTGCGGAGCACGGTGGGGCGGGGGTCGAAGTGCACGTGGGTCTCCCGCCGCACGCCGTCGCGACCGTCGTACCGGAACACGGCCCGTTCGGCGCCCCGGGAGCGGCTGATACGGCCCGGGGGCGTCTGACGGGTGTAGCCGCGGACCTCGAAGATGTCGCGGAAGTCGGCGTCGAAGGCGATGCGCAGCTCGAACGTCCGTTCGGCGGCGCCGTAGTTCGACACGGTGATCGATTCGGCCAGTCCCCGGTCGAGCACGCGCCGGCGCCGGAGGATGAGGGTCCGCGCGGGGATGACGGTCCCGTCGGGGCCCTGCATGGCGGGGTTCGTGAAGACAGCGGAGTGGACCGCCCCGGCCTGGCTGGCATCGAGGAGGAGCGGCGGGACCCCGCCGAGGGTGAGGCGGAGGAGGGAGAGGTGGCGGGTGTCGCGGGCGTAGAGGCCGGTGGCCTCGTGGGCGGCGGCGTCGATGGTGCCGTCTTCGAGGGCGACCACGGAGATGCCGTTGTTCCGGAGGATGGCGCAGTCGGTGATGCTGCCGAGCGGCTGCGGCTCTTCGCCCACGGGGAGCCACTCCTGTCGGGGCGGGCCGGAGGAAGGCGGGGTCATGGCGCGCAGGGCTCCGTTGCCGGTCCGTTTTCGGGTTGTGAG
>DAOUCS010000191.1:0-1950 GCA_034431815.1 Dehalococcoidia bacterium | reverse complement strand
AGTCGACTCGGATGCTCGAGGAGTAGCCCTTCACGCCGAGTGAGGCGGACATGGAGCGGAGTCTGCCGTCCTCGCATACGGCCGGGCTCGCGAAGGAGACGGTCGTGCCCGGTGGGTAGGGTGCGAAGATGTCGAGGGGTGTGCCGTCGGCGGCCTCTGGGGGGAGTCTTCTCCCTGTGGGCGGGCAGATATGCTCGGCAAACGTCCCTTCCGGGAGGAAGGTGACGCTGCCGAGGGTGCCGACGAAGCGTGGGAGCTGGGAGTCGGCGACGGCGTCGCGGAGGGCGTCGCGGTTGGCGTCCGGCGGGAGCGGGAGGGCATCGACGTCTTCGGGTTTGAGAGCTTGGGGCTGGCCGTCGGGGCCGATGCCGGGGAGGGTCGGTGTAGGAGAAGGCGCCGGGGTGTCGGCAGGCGATGGCTGCGGCGCGGCGGGCGGGGAGCTGTCGCCCGCGGTGGCGAGGGCGATGGCCATGCCCGTTCCCATGGCGAGGATCGCGATTGCTGCGCTGATGACGATCGGGCTCCGGATTCGGCGGAATCGCGGCATCGTTCGCCCCTCCAATCGCTCAAGTGTCCCGTTCGTCATCGTAGACGATCCACGCCGAGGCGTGGTATTCCCCATTCGGATCAATCCTCGAGCGGCGTTACTCGGTCGCCGCCCGGTAGATGCGGCCGTCGAAGGAGAGCGCGTACACCTCGCCCTCGGCGTCTTCCGCGAAGGAGGCGATCGCCAGAGCGGAGTCGAGGACGACCGCCGGCTCGTGGGGCCGCCCCGCGGCGGCGGCGTCCGCATCGAGCGCCCACACCCGGCCCGAGCAGTAATCGGCGAAGAGGTAGAAGCCGCGCAGCTCCGGCATCGCCCGCCCGCGGTAGACGTACCCGCCCGTCACGGCGCAGTTCCCGTCGCGCAGCGGGTACACGGCCATTGGAAGTTCCAGACCGTCGGCGCTGCAGCCCTGCGGCGGACGGTAGCACGCCGCCCCCTCCATGATGTTCCAGCCGTAGTTCGCCCCGGGCCGGACGAGGTCGACCTCCTCCCAGGAGTTTTGCCCGACGTCGCCGGCCCACATCGCGCCCGTTTCGCGGTCGAACGAGAACCGCCACGGGTTGCGGAAGCCGTAGGCCCAGATTTCGCCCCGCGCGTCCGGGCGCCCCGCGAAGGGGTTGTCGGCCGGGATGCGGTAAGGCAGCTCCCGAACGTCGATCCGTAGGATGCTCCCCAGCAGCGTGCTCAGGTTCTGGGCGTTCCCTTGCGGGTCGCCTTGCCCGCCGCCGTCGCCCAAGGCGATGTAGAGCATCCCGTCGGGCCCGAAGGCCAGCGCCCCGCCGTTGTGGTTGCTGTACGGCTGGGGCACCTCGAGGATGACCTGCTCGCTCCCGGGGTCGAGGCGCAGCGCCGTGCCGCTCCCTTCGGCCGAAATGCGCGAGATCACCGACCGGCGCGGACCGCCCGCCGCTGTGTAGTAGAGGTACACGAATCGGTTCTGATCGAAGCCGGGGTCGAGGGCCAGGCCGAGCAAGCCCTCCTCGTTGCCCTCCCGGCGCGTGCGCGCCCGCCAGTCGAGGGCGAGCGCGGCTGCCGGGGCGTCGGGCCGCTTCTCGAACACGTAGACCTCGCCCCCTTGCGTCGCCAGCAGCAGCACGCCCTCGCCCGGCACCTCGGCCATGGCGATCGGCCGCTCGAATCTCGGAAGCCCCGGGAACGCCGGCAGCAGCCGCACGCCTGGGGGGGTTCTCGGCGCCGGCGGCGTCGGTGATGGCGTCGGAGTCTGCGCGGGAGAGGGCGTAGGGCTCGACCCCTCCGGCGGGGCTTCCGGGCTCTGGGACAGCGCGGGCGGCGAAGGGGGCGGCCGCGGGGCCGCCCCGTCGCCGCCGCAGGCGCCGAGGAGCGCCGCGGCGAGGACGGCCGCAGCGAATCCCCTCACCCAGCGAGCGCTGCGGCCGCCGCCT
>DAOUCS010000190.1:0-11930 GCA_034431815.1 Dehalococcoidia bacterium | reverse complement strand
CGGCGTCGTCGGGATGGGCGACGATGACCATCGCCGTTTCGGGGACGGGCAGCGGGGCAGGGGTGCTCATGCGGAACCTCCGGGGCGGGACTTCGGGAGTGCGAGCGGGACCGCAGCGTCGACGGCTTCGATTCCCCTGATGAGCTCCCCGGCGGCGGCGAGGAGCTCGTCGGGTCCGAAGCAAGCCAGTTCGCAGAGGCGCCGAAGGAGCTCGGCACGGACCATTCCGCTCAGCCAGCGGAGGTCGTCGAGGGGCATCGGTCCGCCCGCCTCGAAGTAGGCATCGGTGAGCTCGGTTGCCAGCGCGGGATCGGGGGCGGAGCTCCCCGGCCGCCGCGCGAACTCCCAAACCGCCGCCGCGAGGTCGGCCACCAGCCAATCGCCGCGGCAGCGGTGCCAGTCGTGCAGCGCGGTGGGGCGGCCGTCGCGCACCAGAAGCGCCCCCGGTGCTGGGCCCCCGTGCACCAAGCCAAAGGCCGGGGGTGCATCGCGGACGGCCTCCAGCCAGGCGGAGACCTCGTCGCGGGCTTGGCGCAGGAAGGGCAGCGCCGCCGCAAGCTCCCGGCTGGCTGCGTTCCCGACGCCTGCCGCCTGCTGGCTCGCCCGTTCGAGGTCGGCCCACGTCCACGGCTCGTTCAAGTCCCAGTCGAGGCTCTCCCAGCTGGGGAAGCCGGGTCGCGGCGGCGGCCCGAAGTCGAGGCCGGCTGCGTGGACGGTCGCGAGCGCTTGCCCGGCGGCGCGGGCGCCCTCCAGTCCGGGGCGCGACGGCTCCCCCTCGCCGGCAGCGAAGAGGAGCAGCGCCGTCCCTCCGATCTCGCCGTAGCTGCGCCCGTCCTTCGTCAACAACGCCTCGGGGACGAGCGCGGTGCGCTCGGCGAGGTGCCGCACCGCGAAAACCTCGAAGGGCAGCGCCCGCACCTCGTGGCGGCCGTCCATCGTCCGGGCCAGGAACCGCCCCTCGGATGTCTCCACGCTCCACCACTCGAGGCCTGGTCCCTGTCCCACGGCGCGTAACGTGCGGATGCGGCCGACCTGAGGGAACCAGGCCGCGATCGCCTCCCCGACGGCTTCCGGCGGCAGCATACCCCCAGGGTACCGTGCGGGTCTGCTACGGGCGGAGTACCATGCTCCCGTTCACGTTCACGTCAGGGGGTCGCACGATGTGCTTCGAGCTCGACTCGTCTCCGCCCATCCCGCCGATTGCCGGCGCAGCGGTCGATTCCCGGGACCTCGTCCTTGAATCACGCGACGGCACGCGCTTCGCTGCGTTCTTCGCCAGAGCTGAGCGGCCGTCGGGGGCGGCCGTGGTCATCCTTCCCGATGTCCGAGGGCTCTACCGCTTCTACGAAGAGCTGGCGCTCCGCTTCGCCGAAGAAGGAATCGACGCCGTAGCCATCGACTACTTCGGACGCACAGCCGGCGTCGCCAAGCGGGGGGAGGATTTCCCCTTCATGGAGCACGTCATGCAGACGAAGTCATCGAAGATCGCCGATGACGTCCGCGCTGCGGTCGAGTTCCTCCGCTCGCCGGAGGGCGCCGGGGCGCGGCATGTCTTCACGGTGGGATTCTGCTTCGGTGGCCAGCAATCCTGGCTCCAGGCAGCCAACGGGCACGGCCTCTCAGGAGCGATCGGCTTCTACGGCCGGCCAGGGCCCACGCGCGACGGCGCCCCCGGCCCCGTCGACCGCGCCCGCGAGATGGCGTGCCCCGTCCTTGCGCTCATGGGCGGTGCCGACCAGGGCATTCCCCTCGAGCAGGTCGGGGAGCTGCGCCGGGCGTTCGAAGCGGCGGGCGTCGAGCACGAGGTCGTGGTCTACCCAGGGGCTCCGCACAGCTTCTTCGACCGCCGTTACGAGGAGTACGCCCAAGAGTCGGCCGATGCCTGGCGCCGGTGCCTCCGGTTCATCCGCCAGCACGCGGGCGGCACCGGCACCTCACCGGTTTGACCGGACTTCCACACGGAGGGTTGCCGTGCCCTGGCTCGAACTTCCTCATGCGGACATCTACTACGTGGAAGAAGGCAGTGGGCCTCCCCTCGTCTTCCTCCACGGCAACAGCTCCTGCGCCGAAGCGTGGTGGCAACAGTTCGAAGCCTTCCGGCCGCGCTTCCGCTGTATCGCCTACGACAGCGTCAACCATGGGCACTCGTCGAACTCGCCTCGCGATGCCGACGAGCCCGATCGCGCGGACGAGCTCGAGGCGTTCCTCGCGGCGCTCGGGATCGAGCGTCCCATCCTCGCCGGGAATTCCATGGGCGCGAACACGCTCCTCCGCTGGGCGGTGCGCCATCCGGACCGCGCGCTTGCCCTCGTCCCATCGGGAATGGGCGTTCCGCCGGAGGGAGAAGCGGATCGCCCGCCATCCCGCGAGCCCCTTCCGACGGACGTGCTGTTCATTCCCACTGGCGATGCCCTCACCGAACGGCTGCGTCGCGAGCGCCCTGCGCTCTACGAGCGCTACCTGCGGATTCGTTCCACGGCGACCCGCCTCGAGGCGCTCCGCTACCCCCGGCGGCCCTCGCAGAAGTCGCTGGGGGAGCGCGCTGCCCTGGGGGAGCGCGTCGGCGCCATTCGCTCACCGATGTGCATCATCATGGGCTCGCTCGATCGCCTCCTGCCCCACGCCGAGCGGCTCCACCAGCTGGTTCCGGGTTCCGAGTTCCACGTCATCGAGGGGGCGCCGCACAACGTCTACTACGAGGCGGCAGCGGAGTACAACGCCATCGCTGCCCGGTTCCTGGACCGCGTGCTGGCGGGGACAGCCCCCTAGTGGCGCTACAAGTCCTCGAACGAGCCGTGCCGCCCCTTCCCGGCTGCGAACCTGCTTGCCCCGGCTCGCGTCTCGCCCGATTCGATCGTTGCCATGCCGAGCCGGAATTCGTTTCGCAGCGCCTCTTCGAACGAGAGCCCCCACTGCTCGTAGGCCGAGCGGCGATCGCTCCGCAGGCAGCGCTGGGGAAAGCGGGTGAGCTCCTCGGCCAGCTCGAGGGCGACCTCCAGCGCTTTCCCCGGCTCCGCCAGCCGGTTGGCCAAGCCGATCTGGTACGCTTCCTCCCCGCTCACCGGCCGTCCTGTGAGGATCAAATCCATGGCCCGGCTGTGCCCGATGAGCCGGGGCAGACGGACCGTGCCCCCGTCGATGAGGGGCACGCCCCAGCGGCGGCAGAACACCCCGAAGACCGCGTTGCGGGCTGCGACGCGCAGGTCGCACCAGAGGGCGAGCTCGAGCCCGCCGGCGACCGCGTACCCTTCGACGGCGGCGATGACGGGCTTTTCGAGGAACATGCGGGTCGGGCCCATCGGGCCGTCGCCGTCGGGCGCGGTGCGGTTGCCCCGCCCTTCCGCGACTGCTTTCAAATCAGCCCCGGCGCAGAACGTGCCGCCTGCTCCGGTGAGGACGGCGACCAGCAGGGCCTCGTCCGCTTCGAATCGGCGGAAGGCGGCGGCGAGCGCCTCGGCAGTCGGCCGGTCGACCGCGTTCCGTACCTCCGGCCGGTCGATGGTGACGATGGCGACGGATCCCCGGGTTTCATACCGTACGGTCACGGATGCACCTCGTGTGCGCTGGGCTTCCCGCCGATTCTAGGGGCTGGAGCCGCAACCGGTCCCAAAATCCCCTGCCCGGTAGAATGGCCGTATGGATGCTTCGCAGTCTCCCCTCACACCGCAGCTGCAGCAGCTGCTCGAACAGCTCCAGCTCGAACAGCTCGACCGCGACCTCTTCCTCGGCGACCCCGGGAAGGGCGAAGGCCGTCTTTTCGGGGGCCTCGTCCTGGCGCAGTCGGTCGCCGCTGCCTATCGGACGGTCGAGGGCCGCCCCATCCACTCGCTCCACGCCTACTTCCTGCGGCCCGGCCGCCACGATGTACCCATCCGCTACGTCGTCTACCGGATCCGCGACGGTAAGTCCTTTACCACCCGCGACGTGGTGGCCTACCAGTCGGGCGAGGCGATTTTCAACCTTTCGGCCAGCTTCACGAACCCCGAGCCCGGCTACGACCACCAGGAGCCGATGCCGACCGTGCCCCCACCCGACAACCTGCCCGAGTGGGCCTTCTTCCGCCCAGGGAAGGACGAGCTGCCGGAGGAAATGCAGCGCTGGGTGCGGGAGCGGCCGATCGAAGTCCGCGCTATCGAAACGCCGGAGCCGAAGCCGGGCGAGACGCCGACGCGCCGCGTCTGGATGCGGCCGAAGGGGGAACTGCCGGAGGACCCGCTCGTGCACGCCGCTGTGCTCGCCTATTCGAGCGATATGGGCCTCCTGAGCACGGCTCGTCCGACGATGCAGCGGTGGCGCCATCGGGGCATGGCAGCCAGCCTCGATCACGCCATCTGGTTCCATCGTCCGCCCCGCTTCGACGGCTGGATCCTGTACACGAGCGAGAGCCCTGTGGCCCACGCGGCCCGGGCGCTCATTTTCGGGCACATGTACCGGCCCGACGGAACCCTGGTGGCGACCGTCGCCCAGGAAGGCCTCATCCGGCCGCCGCGGGGCGACGGCGACAGCGAGGCATGAGCGGCGCGCCCGACCCCATTGCAGCCCGTGTCCTCGCCGCGCTCGATGCCGCAGGCGTGGCCTACGAGGTGGTTCCCTGTGACCCGGAATTCGCCGATACGGCGGCGTTCTGCGAACGGTACGGCGTTCCTCCCTATCGCTCGGCGAACACCATCCTGGTGGCCTCGCGCGGCGAGCCGAAACGGTACGCGGCCTGCGTGGTCCTAGCCAGCACGCGCCTCGATGTGAACCACGCGGTGCGCCGGCGGCTGGGGGTGCGGCGGTGTTCGTTCGCCGATGCCGAAGAGACGCGGTCGCTCACAGGGATGGAGATCGGCGGCGTGACGGTCGCCGGCCTGCCGCCTGGTATTCCCCTGTGGGTCGATGCGCGCGTCTTCGGCCAGCCTTGGGTCATCGTGGGCGGCGGCAGCCGCAGCCTGAAGGTGAAGCTGTCGCCGACGGAGCTGCTGAAGCTCGGCGCGGAACCTGTCGAGGGTCTGGCAACCGAGCCCCGAACCTAGAGCACCACCAGATTGTCCCGGTGGATGACCTCCTCGCCGTACGTGTACCCCAAGACACCCGCGATCCGGTCGCTCCGCAGGCCCTTGATGCGGGCGAGTTCACCGCTCGAGTAGTTCGTCACGCCGACGGCAACCCGCTCCCCGGCGAGGTCGACCACGGGAACCGACTCGCCCCGTTCGAAGGTTCCCCGCACCTCGCGGACGCCTGCCGGCAGGAGGCTGCGGCCCCGTTCCCGCAGGGCCGCCGCCGCCCCGGCATCCACCACGATGCTGCCGGTGGATGTCACGCTCCCCAGGATCCAGCGCTTCCGGCTTTCCAACGGGTTCGCCGTCGCAGGGAAGAAGGTGCCGATGGGCTCCCCTTCGGCGATGCGCACGAGCACGTTCGGCAGGTGGCCGTTGGCGATGACGACGTCGGCCCCCCCTTGCACGGCGATGCGGGCTGCCATCAGCTTCGTCACCATTCCGCCCGTCCCGGGTCCGTGCGCCCCGGATGCGAACCGCTCGATGGTCGGATCGATCCGTTCCACGCGGGGTATCAGTTTCGCCTCCGGATTCGTCCGCGGGTCGGCGTCGAAGAGGCCGTCGACATCGGTGAGGATGACGAGCAGGTCGGCGTCGATGAGGTTGGCCACATGCGCCGAGAGGCTGTCGTTTTCGCCGATGCGCGAAGCGAGCACCTGGTCGAGCGCCACGGCGTCGTTCTCGTTCACGATGGGGACCGTGCCGGCGTCGAGGAGGTCGCGCAGGGTCGTGCGGGCGTTCAGGTAGCCCAGCCGGTCGGCCAGGTCGCGACGCGTGAGCAGCACCTGCGCCACCACGACGTCGTGCCAATCGAAGAGCTCGTCCCAGCTCTGCATCAGGTGGCTCTGCCCTACGCTCGCGAACGCCTGTCTGCTCGGCTCCCTGCCCGGCCGCAGGCGGTGGGCGAGCCGGTGGCGGCCCGCTGCCTGGGCTCCGCTGGAAACGATAACGACCTCGGCGCCGCGGTCGCGCAGGCGCACCACCTGCCCGACGATGCGTGACATCGCCTCGAGGTCGAGGCGGTTCGAGCCAGCCGTGAGCAGGCTCGTCCCGCACTTGGCGACGATACGCCGGTACTTCACGCAGCCGATGGTACGCTGCGCGCTGCTCGGCGCCAGCGCCCTACGGGAGCGACTCGCACGCCAGGCCGTCGCGGTCGGGGTCCAGACGGTTGACGTCCTGGGGGTCGAGAGTCTCGTAGAACCACTGGGCGTGGGCTCGGCTGGAGAAGTCCCTGCAGTTGCAGGTGTTCCGGCCGGGCACGTAGCAAGAGGGCGGCGAAAACCCTCCGCCGCTCGAGTTCGCCGGCGGGACGGTCGGCAGCGCGGCCGCTTCGCCCCAGAGCCCACGGCCGGCTTCGCGGGCGGCAACCTGGGCCGGGAGGAGACGCGACTGGACGTACTTCACGTCCGGCGGGTAGGTGGCCACCATCGCCATCCCCGCAGCGACGAGCACCTCGTTGACGAGCGTCCCGTCCTCCAGCCAGACGTACCGGAGGAGGCGATCGTACCGGTCGCGCTCCGAGACGTCTCGCTCCAGGCAGAAGCGCTTTCCCTGGAGGAGCCGGGCGAGGTAGGCAGCGGCCTCGGCACCGTACGGCTCCGCCCCCCGGGTCGGGTGGTGCAGCTCCGGCGCATCGACCCCGATGAGCCGGACGGTATCGGCTCGTCCTTCCACGAGCACAGCGATCGTGTCCCCATCGATGACGCGCACGAGCTGCGCCGGCTCGCACGCTGAAGGCACCGCCCCCCGCGGCGGCCACACGTTCGGCCTCGCGGTCGGCGCGGGCGAGGGGGTAACCCTCGGGGGCGCCGTTTGCGTTGCGGTGGGGGCGGCTGTCGCATCCCTCGGCGATGCAGCTGTCGGTTCGGCCTTCTCGCTCGCAGACGGAGCGCAGGCCCCCGCGAGGACGATAAGCGCGGCCACGGCGGCGAAACGAGCGGCGAGTCCGTTCCCCATGCCCTCAACGATACCCCGCTCCAGCGACAGCCCGTGACGCTGTGAGCGCGCTCGCTTGACTGGCATCCCGCCTCTGCGCACCGTCATGGGGCGAAGCACACCCGCACGGAGGTTCCGAATGCCCTTTCCGCTCCCTCCCGGCAGCTTCCGAGCCGAGCTCCGGGCCGCCCACGGAGCGCTCTTCGACGCCATCGCCGAACACCCGTTCGTACAAGACGTCGGCGACGGCACGCTGCCGAAGGAATCCTTTGCCTATTTCCTCTCCCAGGACGTGCTCTACCTCGACGAGTTCGCGAAGGTGCTCGCCGCTGGGGCGACCCTCGCCGACTCGCCGGACACTCGCCAGCTCTTCCTCCAGCACGCTGCCAACGTCCGCGCCGTGGAGCAGCGGCTGCACGAGACGCTCCTCCCGCAGCTCGGCGTCGATGCGGAATCGGTTCGCTGCCAGGAACCGAAGCCCGGCACGCTCGCCTACACGAGCCACCTGCATCACGCCGCGAAAGGCCCCTTGCCGCTCCTCGTGGCCGCGGTCCTCCCTTGCTACTGGGTGTACGCGGAGGTGGGCGAGCTGCTGCTGACTCGGCGGCCTCAGGACCCGCTGTACCGAACGTGGGTCGAATCGTACGCCTCCCCTCAGTTCGCGGAGAGCGTGGCTGCCCAACTGGAGCTCGCCGACCGGCTGGCGCCGCTGGCCGGCGAATCCCTCCGTCAGGAGATGCACCGGGCCTTCCGCCGGAGCCTGCGCTACGAGTGGATGTTCTGGGACCAGGCCTACCGCCTTGCCGATTGGCCTGTGGGGCCCTGACCCTCCTCGGCTGGGCCATGGGCCCCGCCCAGGCTGTGTGTCGCCGGATCGTACTTTCCGGCAAGCTCGTCGAGCACGGTGTGGTGCGACAACGGGATGCCGAGGAAGTACGAAACCCGCGCCAGCAGGTGAGCCGCCAGCGGCGCGGTGAGGAACAGGAAGGCGACGGTAGCGAGTACGCGCGTTGTCACAGCGATGGCCGCGAAATCGATGGCGGCTGCGGTGAGGACGAGCGCGGCGCCCAACGTCGTGGCTTTGCTGGTGGCGTGCATGCGCAGCAACAAGTCGGGCATGCGCACTAGTCCGAGCGCCGAGACGAGCACCAGCACTGCGCCGGTGAGCATGCACGCCGCCGCAACAAGCTCAGCTGCCATCGTCGCTCTCCTTACCCGACGGGCGAATGCTGCGTTCGAGAAAGTGGGCTAAGGCGATAGTGGCCAGGGCAACGATAAGCGCCATCGCGATCCCCACGTCGAGAATTTCCGCACGGCCTACCACCATGGCTTGTACGGCAATGAACGCGAGACCGATCGTCGCCAGCGTGTCGACCGCGAGCACCCGGTCGGGCAGGCTCGGTCCCCGCAGCAGGCGCGAGACGGCGAGCGTGGCGGAGATCGCCAGCATGGTGAGCGCGGCCGCCTCGATGGGGTTGGGATTCACGGCTCCAGCGCCTCCTTGACGCGCCGCTCGAGGCCGTCCTTCAGACGCCGCCGGAACGCCTCTGCCGACTCGAGGTGCATGGTGTGCACGTAGAGGGTGCGGCGGTCATCCGACACGTCGAGGGATACCGCCCCCGGGGTGAGGGTGATGAGGGTGGCGAAGAGCGTCGTGGCGGCGTCGCTCCTCGTATCCAGCGGAACGGCCACCACGCCGCACCTCAGGTCATCGTTGGGCGTGACCACTTCGATCGCGACGCGGATGTTCGAGAGGAGCAGGTCCCAAAAAAAGTACGCCCACAAGGCAACCCAGGTCTTAATGCGGCGCCAGCTGGGCATGGGCGCTTGGCGCGCCGCGACGAGCACGGCGTAGCCGATGGCCGCCCCTTCCGCGAAAACGAAGGGCGAGAGCTCGCCGCGAAGCGCGACCCAAGCCAGCGCTAGCAGCAGGATGCGGGACAGCGTCTTCATGGCCGGCCGGCTCGCGCGAGCTGGATGAAGGCCGCCGGGTCGGCAAGCGCCTCGCCGGCGAGGGTCGCGTAGTCGAACAGGGCGCCTGCTGCCAGCCCGGCGCCCGCGGAGAGGGCGGCAAACCCGAAGAGCGCGGCCCATGCAGCCCAGGGAGCCCGCCCCTCGGTGCCCGATACGGCAGAGGACGGTTTCCAGAAGGCTTCGTGCCAGATCTTCGTCATGGAGTAGAGTGTGAGAATGCTCGTAAAGAGAGCGACCCCGGCAACAGCGAAATGTCCCCCGGCAAACCCGGCTTGCACGAGCGCGAGCTTCCCGAAGAATCCTGCGAAGGGCGGAAATCCCGCCAAGCTCGCTGCGCAGACCGCGAACGAGACTGCCAGCGCGGGAGACCGGCGCATCAGCCCTCCCAGCGTGCCGACGTCGTAGGCCCCCGTCAGGCGGTGGGCGATGCCCGCGGCGGTGAACAGCCCTGTCTTCGCCGCCATGTTGTGGCCGACGAAGAAGAGCGTCGCCGCGTACCCGGCGCTGCTGAAGAACCCTGCGCCCATCACCATGTAGCCGCTTTGGCTGACGATGTGGAAGGAGAGGATGCGGCGCATGTCAGTATGGGCGGCGGCGCCGAGCACACCCGCAACCATCGTGATGCCTCCCAGGGTCAGCAGCACCGCCTGCGCGGCCTCCCTCGCTTCGCCGCTGGAGAGCAGAAGGCTCGACACCCGCAGGAGCGCGAACGCCCCCGCCTTCGTCAGGAGTCCGGCGAACAGGGCCGTTACGCCGATGGGCGGGGTGTGGTACGAGGCGGGGAGCCAGGCGAAGAACGGGAACGCTGCGGCTTTGACCAGCAGCGCGGCCAGTACGAGCATCGCTCCCTGCTCGGCGGGCCAGGGCAGACCGTCCCCGTGCGCGGCGGCGGCAAGCGTCCCGAGGGAGACTGTCCCCGCCGTCGCGTACACCACCCCCACGCCCGTAAGGAACAGCGCCGAGGCCACCACGTTCAGCGCGACGTACTTGGTTGCCCCCTCCATCTGGAGTCTTCCGCCGCCCAGGGCCATCAGGACGAACGAGGCGATGAGCGTGACCTCGACCCACACGTACAGGTTGAAGAGGTCGCCGGTGAGCACCATGCCGGCCACACCCAGCAGAAGCACGTTCACGAGCGGATAGAAGCCGAACGCGGCCCGCCGCCGGTCGATGGTGGAGGCTGCGAAGGGCACGGCCAGCACCGCGACGGCGCCCACGAGCACCAGCATCACCGCGCTTGCCATGTCGGCGACGAGAGCGATCGCAGCGCCCGCAGGCCAGCCGCCGGCATGAATCGCAGCTGGCCCGGACGCTCGGACTTCCGCAACGAGGGCCGCCGCGGCCCCGAGCTGGCAGAGTGCGGCGGTGAAGGTGACCGCTGCTTGCACCCGCATCGACCTCGCGGCAAGCAGGCATACTGCTGCTGCCGCCGCGGGCGCTACCAGGGGCACCGCCGCGACCCACGAGCTCACCCGCGCTCCTCCGGGAGAGTCTCGCTGAGGGTGAGCTCGTCCGTGTCTTCGGTGCCCGCATCCCGCAGTGTTCGGTATGCCAGGGCGATGGCAAACGCCAACACCCCGAACCCGATGACGATCGCCGTGAGGATGAACGCCTGCGGCAGCGGATCGGCGTACGGCTCGGCGAGACGCTCGTTGCCCGCCTCCACGAGCGGGGGGCGGCCGCGGACGACCCCGCCGGCTGTGAAGACGAGCAGGTTCGTGCCCGTGGTGAGGAGCACGAGCCCGATGAGCACGCGGGCCAGCGCCCGCCTCAGCATCAGGAAGGTTCCAGCCGCGTAGAGCACACCGACGACGAAAGGAAGGACCGCCTCCATCAGTCCCGTTCCTCGGCGAAGGCGAAGATGATTCCGGCGGCCGTTCCGACGACCACCAGAAGCACCCCCAGGTCGAAGACCAGCGGCGTGCCGACTTTCAGTTCCTGGCCAAGGAAACGCAGCGACGCCCAGAGGCCCTCGCCGACAGCCTCACCCGCGGCCACCGGCAGCGCGAGGCTTGCCGCGGCGAGGAGGAGGCCTCCGCCAAGGTAGACGCGCGGCGGCAGCCCCAGCGCGCGGCGCCCGGCCTCGGGCCCGAATGCGATGGTCGTGAGCGCGAACGCTGCCGACGCGACGAGGCCCGCCGAAAACCCTCCCCCCGGTTCGTTGTGCCCCCGCAGGAAGATGAACACCGAAAACACGAGGAAGAGCGGCAGCAGCGCCGGGACCGTTGTGCGCAGGATGAGCGATGCACGTGTTCTCATTGGTCTTCCCTCGCCCGCCGCAGTTTCAAGAGGGCGTACACCCCAAGTCCGGCGGCCGCAAGTACCGCGATCTCGCCCAGGGTGTCGAGGGCGCGGAAATCCACCAGGATCACGTTCACCACGTTCCTGCCGAACCCTTCAGTGAGCGAGCGCTCTGCGAACACGGCAGAGACGCGCTCGCGGGCAGGTTCGGCAGAGGCTCCGAGGAGCAGGAGCGTAACGAAACCTCCCACAGCGGCCGCGAAGGCTGCGTCGCGCAGAATGGTCGTTCTCCCGGGCTGCGGCAGCGCCCGGGGGAAGTGGTAGTAAGCGAGGACGAAGACGATCAGCGCCAGCGCGTCGACCAGGAGCTGTGTCAGCGCCAAGTCAGGCGCAGAGAAGATCACGTACACCAGCGTCGTTCCCAGCCCTGCGGCGCCCAGGCAGACGATGGCGAAGATGCGGTCGCGCGTCACGGCCGCGCCCAGGGCACCAACGACGATGAGGGCGCACACGGCGAGCTCGTAGGCCCGCCACTCGGCTGGCGGGAGCGAGAGCACCGCCGAGCCGGTCCGCAGCACCGGAAGGAGAGCCAGCGCGAGCCCTGCGGCCAGCGTCGTCGCGATGTACCAGCGGAGCTTTCCGTGCTGAAGCGTCCGCACCGTCCGCGCGGCGCTCCAGCGGACTCCGGCGAGCGCCAGGGTGAACCAGGCTTCGGGCCGGAGGGGGCCGGGCGTCGCC
>DAOUCS010000189.1:0-46018 GCA_034431815.1 Dehalococcoidia bacterium | reverse complement strand
CGGTGGTGGTGCAGTGGGCCGTCTGGCAAATCCGGAAGGGGAATCAACAGGCGCTGATTTGGGGACTCCTCATCACCATCGCGATGGGGCTGGTGTTCCTCGTGATGCAGCTCTACGACTACAGCACCCTGCACTTCGGGGCGGGCGACACCATCTTCGGCACGACCTTCTACACGCTCACCGGGTTCCACGGGATGCACGTGGCCGGGGGCGTGATCTTCCTCGCCGTGGTGCTCGTCCGCGCTCTCGGCGGCCAATTCGATGCGCGCCATCACGAAGCCGTCGAGGCGGCTTCGCTGTATTGGCACTTCGTCGACGTCGTGTGGATTGCCCTCTTCACGACCCTCTATCTCGTACCCTAGGACCGACGAGGAGAAACGATCGCCCATGGAGCAGCAACACGCGCACGGACACAACCCTCACGAAGACATCCATCTTCCGGACCCGAGCCCGTGGCCGCTCGTTGCTGCTCTCGCGACGCTGATCGTCGGCGCCGCGCTCGTCTGGTGGTCGAACGACCGCTCCAACGACATGGCGGCGGTCACCATCGGGGCGGCGGCCTTTGCCACGCTCTTCGCTGCCGGCGGCTGGGCCTGGGAGGACAGCCGGATGCGCCGGCGGGCGGCACAGCGCGCAGAAGGCGCCGCACCCACGCGCTATACGCAGGTAATCACCTTCCTCGTCCCCGAAGGGAAGCTGGACGCTGCTCGCGCGAAGGACGGCGTTCTCGCGGCCATCGACGATGCCGATAACGCCCTCCGCAATCTGCGCGGCTTCCAGGACCTCCGCATCACGGTCTCGCCGGCCGCCGTGGGGCCATCCCAGGTCCTCGTCGAGACCACGTGGACCGACCGGGAGGGCCTGGCCAGCTACGAAGAGACCCGGCAGACTATCCTCGACTTGCTCGCCCGGCACGAGGACCAGGTGGTTCCGGGGTCGGTGCAGGTCTTCGACATGGAGGTGGTGCGCGACACCAAGGACGTGGCGTTCCGCTTCAGCCTCGGCGCGGCCGCGACCATCGTCTCTGCCTTCATCGTCGGCGGGTTCATGATCGGCGCGGGCCTTACCCTCTTCGGCGAGGAAGGCACCGCCGCCGGAGGGGGCGAAGGAACCCCGCCGCCGAGCGGCTTCGCGGAGACGGGCGTCATTCCGGCCCGGAACATCCGGTTCCTGGTGACGGAAATCCGTCTGCCGCCGAACACCGAGGTCACGCTCACGTTCGACAACCGCGATCCGTCGCCGCCGCACAACATCCAGTTCCACAACGGCGATGCGAGCGCCCCGCTGCTTCGGGGCTGCAAGGAGGGATGCCAGACCGCGAACGGTCAGCCGACCGATGAGGTGAGCACCGCCATCGCCACTGGACCGGTCCAGCAGAAGTTCACCTTCGTCACCCCCGGGCCGGGGACGTACACGTTCATCTGCGTCGTTCACCCGGTGGATATGGTGGGAACGATGATCGTCGAGGAGGGCGCGCCAGTGCCGCCGGGCGCGCGGCCGGCCGGTGCGCCCGCTCAGGAAGGGACCCCCGCCGAAAGCGGCACCCCCACGAGCTCTTCCTAACCGGCGATCCAGGCTCGCTGCTGAGGGAGGCCGCACAGCGCGGCCTCCCAGACCGTTCCCCTGGGTTCGGCGGGAGGCTACTCCAGAACCCCTTCGACGAGCAGCTCCTCGTACTCGGAGTCGGAGAGGCCGAGGAGTCCTTTGAAGACACGCTCGTTGTCTTCGCCGAGGCATGGAGCGGCCTTCGTGAGCTCGGCGGGCGTGAGCGAGAGGCGGAACGAGGGGCCGTCGTAGGAGCGCCTCCCCATGACCGGGTGCTCCAGGCACCAGTAGTGCCGCCGGTGGCGCATCTGCGGGTCCCGGAACATCTCCTCCGCCGTCTTCACGATGCCGCAGGGGACGCCAAACCGCTGCATCAGGTCGAACACGTACTTCGCGGTGTACTGTTCGCACCACCAGCCGATGTGCCGGTCGATCTCCTTCTGCTCCTGCAGCCGGCTCTGCTTCCGCCGCATCCGCTCGAGGTCGCACCATTCCGGGCGTCCGAGCGCCGCGCGGAAGCGCTCCCAGTGCTCTTCGGTTTCACACGCGATGACGACGTACCGGCCGTCCTTGCAGCGGTAGCAGCCGTGCGGAGCGGCATCGATATCGCGGTTCCCGAGGCGAATCTGCTCGCGGCCGTTGACGGTCCAGTCGAGGATCGCCGTCCACAGCCCGTGGATAGAGGCTTCGAACTGCGAGAAGTCGATGTACTGCCCCTCGCCGGTCCGGCGCCGGTGGTCGAGGGCGGCGATGAGGGCGATCGCAGCGAAGTGGGGCGCGAGGAAGTCGGTGTAGGCCACGCCGGTCCCGATCGGCGGGCCGTCGGGCCATCCGGTGAGGTGGTTGAAGCCGGCAGCCGCTTGCAGCACATGGCCGTAACCCTGGTAGTGCGCCCAGGGGCCGCTCTGCCCGAAGAGCGGCATGGAAATCATCACCAGGTCGGGCCGCACCTCCCGCAGACGTTCGTAGTCGAGGCCGAACTTGGCCATCGTGCCCGGCGTGAACGATTCGGCGACCACATCGCAGTGCGCCACCAGCCTCCGGGCGAGTTCCTGGCCCTTCGGATGCTTCAGGTTGATGGAGACGCCAAGCTTCGAGCTGTTGAAGTTCGCGTAGTAGCCCGAACGATCGAGCCCCGGGGTGTCGTCGACGAACGGACCCGCCCGCCGGAGCGCTTCCGGGTAGGTGGCCGACTCGATGCGAATCACCTCGGCTCCGTGGTCCGCGAGGTACTTCGTTACCGTCGGTCCGACGCCTACCCACGAGAAATCGGCGACGCGAATGCCGGCGAACGGTTTCACTCCCTTGGCGCGAGGCATTTCAGATCACCATCCGGAGGCGGAGGCGACGGAGAGTTGCGGCATCGATGCCGAGCAGCTCTCCGTACACCTCTGCGTTATGTTCACCGACATGGGGAGCGCGCCCCCGCTGCCGCCAGGGTGTCTTCGACAGGCGGAAGGGCGCGCCAGGATACACGAACGTCTCACCGAGGTCCTCGTGGTGCACGCGGACCCAGTACTCCCGAGCATGGAGCTGTTCGCATTCCACAATTTCACGGGGCGAGTAGACGGGAGCCCATCCGGCTCCGCGACGCTGGGCCTCGGCGACAAGCCAGTCCTTGGGGAAGCGCCGGCAGAAGGCAGCGAGGCGCTCCTCCAGATAAGCTCCATCCTCGGGAGACAGCGGTTGGAGCCCCCGGAGCCGCTCTCGCCAGGCGGGCGAGGTCAGATCGCCCGCCTCGCCGTGCTCGGCAAGCCAGCCCACGATGGCCTCGCTCGTCGGCCCCACGAGACCCCCGTAGGCGAGGCACGCCACCCAGCCGTCGGCCGCCTCGTACAGGTAGCGGGGTCCAGGGACGCCGTCGCGGTTCCGGCGCAGTCCCGGGCCTCGCGGGTTCACCCCGCGGATGTCCCAGACCTGCTGGGCGTTGTCCATGGTGTTGGCCATCGCTTCCTGCATCGAGACGTCCACGAGCTGTCCCCGGCCTCCGTTGTTCCAGCGTCCGTAGAGGGCGATGAGCGCACCAACGCATGCCTGCACGTTCGCTTGGGTGTACGCCTGGGGAGCCGTGGTGCGCACTGGGCCACGCTCGGGGTCACCGTTCAGCATCATGTGCCCGCCCATGGCCGATCCGACGATGTCGGTGGCCTCCTTGTCGCGGTACGGCCCGGTGAGCCCGAAGTTGGTAATGCTCACAACGATGATGCCAGGGTTCCGCTTGGCGAGGGTCGCATAGTCCAGCCCCAACGCCTTGGCCTCGCCGGGGCGGAAGGTCTGGATGACGATGTCGGCTTTCTCGGCGAGGCGTCGGGCGAGTTCGCGGCCCTCTTCGAGGCGCAGCTCGAGGGTGACGGAGCGCTTTCCCGCGTTGAGTGCCCACCAGACGAGGCTCCGTTCGTCCCCGGGGTGGTCGCGGTAGAAGGGCCCCCGTTCGCGCACCGGGTCGCCGCCACGCGGCTCGACCTTGATGACGTCAGCGCCCAGCTCCGCCAGGAGCCGCCCGCACAGTTGGCCCTTGACGTCAGAGAAGTCCAGGACCCGATACGGGGAAAGCGGCCCGTCGGGATGCGGGAGCGGTACAGGAGCCCGGGGCGTCGGAGCGCTCATCTGGGCCACGTTCTACCGGACGCGGGCTGCAGTTTCAAACTGCCGCTGGCGAGCGGTCGGCCGCTCCGAGGATGGCCAGCACCGCATCCCGCGCGACAGGCGCATCGCCGTCGAGGCCGGCCTCGATTCGGCGCAGAAGCGCCGACAGATTCCAGCCGTGGAGAGCTGATACCGGCACGGCACGCTCCACGGCCACGCCGCGATGATGCAGCGCGTCGCCGACGTCTTCCCATCGGGACGCGACGCTGCCATCGGGCAGAGAGAGCCGGTCGACCTTGTTCAGGACCAGCAGCGCCGACTTCTCCGCCAGGCCGAGCCCCTCTAAAGTAGCGATGACGGTCTTCACGTGCTCGACGGCGTGCGGGTGCGAGATGTCGACCACGTGCAGGAGCAGGTCGGCATCCTCGAGCTCCTCGAGCGTGGCGCGGAAGGCGGCCACGAGTTGCGCCGGCAGCTTCTGAATGAACCCGACGGTGTCGGTGAGCAGGACTACCTCGCCGGAGGGAAGCCGCAGCCTGCGCGTGAGCGGATCGAGTGTGGCGAAGGGCTTGTCCTCGGCGTACGCATCAGCCCCGGAAAGGGCGCGCATTAGCGTCGACTTGCCGGCGTTCGTGTAGCCGACGAGCGCCACGACGGGCACGCCGCGACGCTGCCGCAGGCGGCGGTACAGGGCCCGCTGCCGCCGCACCTCCTCCAGATCCCGCTTGATCTTCGCGATGCGGTTGCGTACGAGCCGCCGGTCCGTTTCGAGCTGCGTCTCGCCAGGGCCGCGCGTTCCGATCGCGCCTTCCAGCCGCTCCAGGTGAGACCACTGTCCCGCCAAACGGGGAAGGAGGTACTCCATCTGCGCCAGCTCCACCTGCAAGCGCCCCTCTTTCGTGCGCGCGCGGGTCGCGAAGATGTCGAGGATGAGGGCCGTGCGGTCGATCACTTTCAGACCAATGGCCCGTTCGAGGTTTCGCTGCTGGGAAGGGGAGAGCTCGTCGTCGAAGATGACGACGTTCGCTCCCAACGCGCGCGATTCCTCGATGACCTGCTGGAGCTTCCCCTTGCCAATGTAGGTGGCCGGATTCGGGTGGTCGAGGCGCTGCGTGGCGCTTCCCACTACCACTGCCCCGGCGGTGCGCGCGAGCTCCGCGAGTTCAGCGAGCGAATCGCGTGCGCGCAGGAGCTGCCGCGGAGTCTCGGCAGCCACGAGGTACGCGCGGTCCGGGGTCGGTTCGGTGGAGTGGACTCGCGGTCGGACCATCGCTTCCAGCGTACCCGAAACCTGCGGGCCGGTTACGCGCCGAGGCCGCGCCACTTCCGCAGCCGTTCGAGCCCCTCCTCGAGTTCGCCGTCCGGCGTCGTGACCGAGAGCCTGATATACCCCTCGCCGTACTCGCCGTAGCCGCGGCCCGGCGTCACCACGACGCCGCACTCCTCGATGAGCCGAGCTGCGAACTCCCCGCTCGTCACGCCGTCGGGCAGCTTCGCCCATACGTAGAGCGACGCTTTCGGCGGCTCCACTTCGAGGCCGATGGCGCGAAGCACCTCGACCATGCGGTCCCGGCGCCGCTGGTAAATGCGGTTATGTTCATTGATGCAGTCCTGCGGCCCGTACACCGCGGCGATGGCCATCCGCTGGATGGCCTGGGGAATGCCGCTATCGATATTCGATTTCACCCGCATGAGCGCATCGACGAGGACGGGGTTGCCCACGACCATGCCGATGCGCCATCCGGTCATATTGTAAATTTTCGACCAGCTGTTGAACTCGACCGCGACGTCTTTCGCTCCCGGCACCTGGAAGATGGAAACGGGCTTGTAGCCGTCGTAGGCAACGTCGCAGTACGGGTTGTCGTGGCAAACCGCGATGTCGTGCCGCTTCGCCCACCAAACAACCTTCTCGAAGAAGTCAAGCGGGGCGACGGCGCCGGTGGGGTTGTTCGGGTAGTTCAGCCAAAGAACCTTCGCTCGCGATGCGACGTCCTCCGGGACCGCGTCCAGGTCGGGTAGCCAGCCGTGCTCGGGCTTGAGCGGCAGCCGGAAGCAGCTCCCGCCGGCGAACATCGTGCCGATCTCGTAGACGGGATAGGCAGGGTCGGGAACCAGGGCGATGTCGCCGGGGTCGATGAGGCAGAGCGCCATGTGGGCGATCCCTTCCTTCGACCCGATGAGGGGAAGGGCCTCCCGCTGGGGGTCGAAGCGCACTTCGAAGCGGCGCTCGTACCAGTCGGCGATCGCCTGGCGAAGCTCCGGCAGCCCCTCTGACTCCGGATACCGGTGGTTCGTCGGGTCGTCGGCGGCGCGGTGAAGCTCCGCGAGGATGTGGGCGGGTGTGGGGATGTCCGGATCGCCGATGGCGAAAGTGATGATGCGGATGCCTTCTGCCCGCTTCGCGGCAATTTTCCGAGAGATCTCAGCGAACAGATACGGGGGAAGGGCCTGGACGCGGCCGGCAAGTCGCATGGGGCAGGTCCCTCAGGGGTGGGATAGCGCAGAGGCGGCGCGTTCGCTCGGATGGTAGCTGGGGGCGGCCCTCTCGTTCCACTCTGCGTCGAACACGCGCACAGCCGGACCGGTCATGAACACGGAACCCTTCCCGTCCCACTCGAGGAGGAGTTCGCCGCCGGGCAGCGAATCAACGACCGGCGACTCGAGGAGGCCCTTGAGACAGCCGGCGACGCACACCGCGGCTGCGCTGGTGCCCGAAGCTAGGGTGAGGCCGGCGCCACGCTCCCACACGCGATGCTTGACACGGTGGCGGTCAAGGACCTGCACCACCTGGAAGTTCGTTCGCCGCGGGAAGAGGGGGTGGTGCTCGACGAGTGGTCCGATGCGCTCCAGCGGAAACTCATCGGGGTCGGTTTCGACGAAATGCACGGCATGCGGATTGCCCATGCTCACGAACGCGAGCCTGAGCTGCACCCCGTCCACCACCAACGGATAGTCGAGGATCGGGCCCTCTCCTTCGACCGCGACGGGAATGTCGACAGGACGCAGCCGGGGTTGACCCATGTCGACGCGGGCGCCGACGACTTCGCCCCCCTGGCGGACGAGATCGATCGTGAGGATGCCGGCGAGCGTCTCGATGCGCAGCCGCTCGGCCGTGGGGTCGACCAGCCTCTCTTCGACGGCGTACTTGGCGAGACAGCGGATCCCGTTGCCGCACATCTCCGCTTCGGAGCCGTCGGCGTTGAAGATGCGCATCCGCAGATCGGCCACGGCCGACGGGAGGGCGAGGATGAGACCGTCGGCTCCCACGCCGAAGTGACGGTCGCTCGCCCGCCGGGCGAGATCGGACCAGTCCGGCTGCTCCTCTTCGCCCGGAGACGGCGTGTAGAACAGGTAATCGTTCCCCAGACCGTGGAGTTTCGTCAGGCGCATCGTTGGGCTCCCTAGGAACGGCCCCGGCCGGGACCGCGGATAGCCGTGGTGCAGGCTCCGGTGAAGATGTTCGCTTCGAGTTCGATGTCCGCCGGCTCCCGGATCCAGCGGATTCGCGGGTCATCGCGCCGGAACCACTGGAGCTGCCGGCGCACCAGCCGCCGCGTCGCGCGCTTCGTTGCTTCGACGGCCTCGGCCCGCGTACAGATGCCGTGAAGGTAAGCTATCACCTCCGCGTATCCGATCGATTGCAGCGCCGGGGCGTCAGGCGGTACGCCGCGTGAGAGCAAAGCTTCCACCTCCTCGACGAGCCCCGATGCGAACATCTCCTCGACGCGCGCGTCGATCCGCCGCTCGAGCTCGTCGCGGGGGACGTCGATGGCGGCGACCAGCACCTGGAAGTTCGGCTCGCCCTTTCGCTGCCAGACGCTGATGGGTACGCCGGTGTGCTCGAAGACCTCCAGTGCGCGGATCACCCGGCGGACGTTGCGGGGGTCGATCCGCTCGGCGGCGATGGGGTCGACCGCCGCCAGGCCGGCGTGGAGCGCTTCCGCCCCTCGTTCGGCAGCCTCGGCGGCGAGCCGCGCCCGCAGCTCGCGATCGGGAGGCACGTGCGGCACCTCCCATGCCTCCAGCAACGCCCACACGTACTGCCCGCTGCCTCCGACCAGCCAGGGGAACGTGCCCTTCGCCCACAGCTCCTCGAACTTCGCCCGGGCGAGGTCGACGTACATCGCCAGGCTGAACTCGTCGGTCGGGTCGGCGATGTCGTACAAGTGGTGCGGTACGCGGCGGCGGACCTCCGGCGGTGGCTTGGCGGTACCGATATCCATGCCCCGGTAGACCTGCCGGGAGTCGGCGTTCACGATCTCTCCGCCGAGCCGCTCGGCCAGTTCGAGGGCGGCTGCCGACTTGCCGCTCGCGGTGGCGCCGACGATGGCAATGAGGGGGCGGATCATCCCTCCGCTGCCCTCACAATGGCTGCGAACTCGTCGGCCCGCAGCGACGCACCGCCGACCAACGCGCCGTCGATATCGGGCTGCCGCAGGAGCTCCCGGGCGTTCTTCGCGTTCATGCTTCCACCATACTGGATGCGGATGCGCTCGGCTTCGGGGCCGGCGAGGGAGCGGAGGAGCGACCGGATGAACGCGCATGCCTCCTGGGCTTGCTCCGGTGTGGCCGTCTCGCCCGTTCCGATAGCCCACACCGGCTCGTAAGCGATCGTGACCCGCGCATCGACTGAGAGCTCGGCGAAGGCGGCTCTTATCTGGCGCTCCAGCACGCCGAGCGTACGGCCGGCCCGGCGTTGGTCGAGCGTTTCGCCCACGCAGACGATTGGCCGCAGCCCGTGGTGCAGCGCAGCTTCGACCTTCCGGCGCACCCAGTCGTCGGCTTCCCCGAAGTACTGCCGCCGCTCACTGTGCCCGATGATGACGACCTGGCAGTAATCGGCGAGCATGGGCGCCGAAACCTCGCCGGTGAACGCCCCCTGCGGCTCCCAGTGGAGGTTCTGGGCCCCGAGGAGCACGTGCGTGCCGGAGAGGGCCTCGCTCACCGGACCGAGGTGAGGAAACGGGACGCATACCGCGACCTCCGCTGCCGCTCCGGCCGTTTCGCGGGCCACCGCCTGCGCCAGGTCGATCGCCTCGGCGCGGCGGGTGTGCATCTTCCAGTTGCCGGCGATAAAGGGGCGACGCATCACGAGTCCCGGTCGAGGAGGGCGGCGACGCCCGGCAGCACCTTCCCTTCGAGCATCTCCAGCGAGGCGCCGCCGCCCGTCGAGACGTGGGTGAACCGACCCTGGAGCCCCGCCTGGCTGACGAGGGCGACCGTTTCGCCGCCGCCCACGACGGTCACCGCCTCGAGGCCGGCGATGACGTTGGCCATGGCGAGGGACCCCTTCGCGAATGCCGGCCGTTCGAATACGCCCATCGGGCCGTTCCAGACCACGGCCTTGCAGCCCTCCAGCGCTCGCCGGAACGCCTCGACGCTCTCGGGCCCGATGTCGAGCGCCATGAGATGGTCGCGGATGGACTTCACCGGCACGACACGGGCCTCGCTCTCGGCCTCGAGCGACGGCGCCGCGACGACGTCGACGGGCAGCTCCACCTGCACGCCGCGACGCTCGGCCTCAACGAGGATATCCCGAGCGACCGGCAGGAGGTCCGGCTCGATGAGCGAGCGCCCCACGGAAACGCCTCGAGCGGCGAGGAAGGTGTTCGCCATCCCGCCGCCGATGACGAGCCGGTCGACCTTCTCGAGCAGCCGCCGCACGGCCGCGAGCTTCGTGCTCACCTTCGCGCCGCCAATCACGGCGGCAAAGGGGCGCGGCGGAGATTCGACGAGCTCGCCGAGGTAGCGGAGCTCCTTCTCCATGAGGAACCCTGCCACCGCTGGCCGGAGGCGTGCGATGCCCTCGGTCGAGGCGTGGGCCCGGTGGGCTGTCCCGAAGGCGTCGTTCACGTAGACATCGCAAAGCGCGGCCAGCGCCTTGGCGAACTCGGGATCGTTCGCTTCCTCACCGGGGTGGAAGCGCAGGTTCTCGAGCAGCGCGACCGCGCCCGGCTCGAGGGCGTCGACCACCGCGAAGGCGGACGCCCCGATGCAATCGGCGGCGAAGGCCACCGGCGCGCCCAGCAGCTCCTCCAGCCGCCGCGCGACGGGGCGCAGGGAGAGCTTCGGGTCGGGCCCCTTGGGACGCCCCAGGTGCGAAGCGAGGATCACCCGCGACGCCTGCTCCCGGAGGTAGCGAATGGTGGGCAGCGACTCGCGGATGCGCGTGTCGTCGGCGACGTCGCCGGAGTCGGTCAGCGGAACGTTGAAGTCGACGCGCACGAACACCCGCTTGCCGCGCACGTCGATGTCGCGGACGGTCTTCTTGGCGAAGCCGCTCACCGGGGGTGCACCTCAGCTTCGCGGGCAGCGATGCCGCGCCGTTCCACCTCATGCAGCTTCTGGAGGCGGCGTTCGTGCCGTCCTCCCTCGAAGGTGTTCTCCAGGAAGGCGCGAAGGATCTCTTCGGCCACCGCTGGGCCGATTTCCATCGCCCCGAGGGCAAGCATGTTCGCATCGACGTGCTGCCGAGCCCGGGCCGCGCCCCAGCTCGTGTGGCAGAGCGCGCAGCGGATCCCAGGGATTTTGTTCGCTGTAATGCTGATGCCCACCCCGTTGGAGCAGATGACGACGCCAGTGTCCGCGCGCCCGTCGAGGACAGCTCGCGCCACCGCCTCCGCGAAGTCGGGATAGTCCACGCTCTCGGTGCCGAAGGTGCCGAAGTCCAGGACTTCGTGGCCCCAGCTGCGGGCGGCGGCTGCCAGGTGCTCCTTGAGATGGAAACCGGCGTGGTCGGCGCCGAAGCCGATACGCACAGGCGTCTCCTCCGCGAACTCGTCGGCTTCGAGTATACCCGAGGGCTCCGAAGGCGCCTCCGTTGTCCGGAGGGGAGCCGTTTGATACGTTGCGGGCACACAAGGTGAAGCGCTCGATGACCGAGCACGCCCTGGCCGACGGCTCGCCCGCGAACCCCGACCCTGCCACGTCCCACGAGACGATCGTCGTCCTCGACTTCGGCTCGCAATACTCGATGCTGATTGCCCGGCGCATCCGCGAGCTGAACACCTACTGCGAACTCCTTCCCTGGCACACTCCTCGAGAAGCCGTAACCGGGCACAACTTGAAGGGCATCATCCTCTCCGGGGGGCCCAACAGCGTGTACGACGAAGGCGCCCCCCGCGCTCCAGAGTGGGTCTTCGAAGCGGGGGTCCCGGTGCTCGGCATCTGTTACGGCATGCAGCTGCTTGCCCACCAGCTGGGCGGCCGGGTCGGGCCGAGCCTCGAGCGGGAGTACGGGCCCGCGCGCATCGAGCTCCTCGCCGAAACACCGCTGTTCGCCGGCCTCCCCAGCGAGCTCGATGTCTGGATGAGTCACGGTGACCGGATCGAGGAGGTCCCTCCCGGCTTTCAGGTCGCAGCACGTTCGGCGAACTCACCCGTGGCCGTCATGGCCGACCCCGCGCGCGGCTACTACGGGTTGCAGTTCCACCCTGAGGTTGTCCACACCCCGCTGGGAAAGGAGATCCTCCGGAACTTCCTCGAACGCGTCTGCGGCTGTTCGCGGAGCTGGACGCCGGGGAACTTCGTGGAGGAGGCTGTTGCGGCCATTCGCAGCCAGGTGGGCGATGGCCGCGTGATCTGTGCGCTCTCGGGCGGCGTCGACAGCGCCGTGACCGCAGCGCTCGTTCACCGGGCCGTGGGCGACCGCCTCACCTGCATCTTCGTCGATAACGGGCTCCTCCGAGCTGGCGAGGCCGAAGAGGTGGTGGAAACCTTCGGGCGCACGATGCGCATGAACCTCGTCCACGTCGATGCGCGCGACGAGTTCCTCGCGGCGCTCGCCGAGGTCACGAACCCGGAAACGAAGCGGGTGCGCATCGGCAACACGTTCATCCGCGTCTTCGAGCGGGAGGCCCGGAAGATCGAAGGGGCTCGCTTCCTGGCTCAGGGAACGCTCTATCCGGACGTGATCGAGAGCGCGGGCCACGGGGCCGGTTCGGTGACCATCAAGACCCATCACAACGTCGGCGGACTGCCGCCCGATATGAAGCTCGAGCTCGTCGAGCCGCTCCGCTACCTGTTCAAGGACGAAGTCCGCCGGATCGGCGAAACGCTGGGATTGCCCGAGGAGATCCTCTGGCGGCACCCGTTCCCGGGCCCAGGGCTCGCCATTCGCATCGTCGGCGAGGTAACCCCCGAGAAGCTCGCCGTCCTCCGCCTCGCCGACAAGATCGTCGTCGACGAGGTTCGGGCCGCCGGGTGGTATCGGAAGCTCTGGCAGGCGTTCGCCGTGCTGACGAACACCCGGACCGTCGGCGTCATGGGCGATTACCGCACGTACGGCTACGCGGTTGCTGTCCGGGCGGTCGTGGCCGATGACGCGATGACCGCCGATTGGGCGCGCCTCCCCTACGAGCTTCTCGGCCGCATCGCCAACCGCATCGTCAACGAAGTGCCCGAGGTGAACCGGGTGGTGTACGACATCACGAGCAAGCCCCCCGGCACCATCGAATGGGAATGACGATGCCGGAACGGAGGAAGAGCCCATGGGCGCCAAAGTCCTGCTCGTAGGCAGCGGAGGGCGGGAGCACGCGCTGGCCTGGAAGCTCCGCCAGAGCCCGGACGTCGACGAGGTCGTCGTGGCGCCCGGCAACGCCGGGACGGCGGCCATCGCCCGCAACGTGGCCATCCAACCGAAGGACATCGACGGCCTCGTCGACCTCGTGCGCCGCGAGGGCATCGACTTCTACCTCGCCAGCATGGACGATCCGCAGCCGCTGGGGCTGGTGGATCGGCTCCGCGCGCTGGGCGTTCCCTGCTACGGCCCCACCGCGGCCGCGGCCCGGATCGAAGCCAGCAAGGCCTGGGCGAAGGACTTCATGGCCCGCCATGGCATCCCCACCGCCCCGTACCGCGTCTTCCGGCGGTACGAGGAGGCCAGGGCGTACCTCGAATCCCGGGGCGACCGGCCGGTCGTCGTCAAGGCCAGCGGCTTGGCCGCCGGGAAGGGAGCGATCGTCTGCAACGGCCTCCGCGACGCCCTGGAGGCGCTCGACATCATCATGGTGCGAAGGGATTTCGGCGCCGCAGGCGACACGGTCGTCATCGAGGAGCGGCTGCACGGCTGGGAAACGAGCGCGCACGCCTTCTGCGACGGCCGGACCGCGCGCCTGATGCCCTTCGCCACCGACTACAAACGCGCCCAGGACGGCGACAAGGGCCTGAACACGGGCGGCATGGGTGCCTACAGCCCGTCCCTCCGCGTGGACGACGCCTTGGCCCGGACCATCCGGGAACGAGTGGTGGATCCGGCGATCGCCGGCCTCGCCGAAGAGGGAGCTCCCTTCGTCGGGACCCTCTTTCCGGGGCTCATGGTTACCGAGGAGGGCCCCTTCGTACTCGAGTTCAATGCCCGGTGGGGCGACCCGGAGACGCAGGTCATCGTTCCGCGGCTGGAGTCCGACCTCTTCGCGATTTGCCGGCTAGCCGCCGAGGGCCGCCTCGAGGACGCCGACATCCGCTGGTCGCCCAAGGCGGCCGTCGGCGTGGTCATCGCCAGCGGCGGCTATCCGGCAACGTACAAAATCGGGTACATCGTCCAGGGGTTGGACCGGGTCGACCCCGACATCCTCGTGTTCCATGCGGGCACCGCGCTCGACCGGCGGGGCATCGTCACCAACGGCGGCCGGGTCCTGACCGTGGTGGCGCTCGGCGACACCGTGGCCGAGGCCCGGCGCCGCGCCTACGAGAACGTCGCCCGCATCTCCTTCTCGGACGCGTACTATCGGAGGGACATCGCTGCCGAGGCGGCTGACGCCCCGGTCCAGGAGGGACGGCGGTGAGCGGTAGTGGTCTGGTCGCGAATAGCGAAGCGACTCCGGTGGAGATGCTCCCGGGCGTCGTCCGGCGCACCCTGAACGAAGGCGTGCACATGATGCTGTGCGAGCTGCGCATGGCGAAGGGCGCGGTCGTGCCGGCCCACACCCACCCGCACGAGCAAATCGGGTACCTGGCCAGCGGCCGGCTGCGCTTTCGAATTGGCGATGTGTGGCGCGAGCTCGGCCCCGGCGACAGCTGGTGTGTGCCCGGCGGCGTCGAGCACGAGGTACAGGTGCTGGAAGACACCGTCTGCATCGATGTGTTTTCGCCGCCGCGTGACGAGTACCGCGACCCGAAACGGGCTTAGGCCGCAGCAATCGAACCTCGCCGCCCCGTCGGCTATCCTGAGCAGGCAATGATTCCTCGATACTCCCGGCCGCAGATGGCGGCCATCTGGTCGGAGGAGGCGAAGTTCCAGCGCTGGCTCGACGTCGAGGTCGCGGTCTGTGAAGCGTGGGCCGAGCTGGGCGTCGTCCCCGCCGATGCCGCCGAACGCATCGCCCGCAACGCCCGCTTCGACCTCGGCAAGATCGGCGAGTACCTGAGGGAAACGCACCACGACATGACCGCGTTCCTCCGCTCGGTCGCCGATTCGCTGGGGGACGATGCCCGGTGGGTGCACTTCGGCCTCACGAGCAGCGACGTCTGGGATACGGCGACGGCGCTCCAGCTCCGCGATGCCGCCGACCTCCTCCTGCGCGATATCGATGCCCTTCTCGTCGTGCTCGAACACCGGGCGCGGGAGCACCGCCGCACGCTCTGCGTCGGGCGGACGCACGGTGTTCATGCGGAGCCCACCACCTTCGGCTTGAAGCTGGCAGTCTGGGTGGACGAGATGCGCCGGCAGCGCGCCCGTTTGGAGGCGGCGCGCGCGTCCGTGGCGGTCGGGGCCATCAGCGGCACTGTGGGAACCCACGCCTCGGTCCCGCCGGAGGTGGAGGAAATCGTCTGCCGGAAGCTGGGGCTTGGCATCGAAGCCGCTTCCACGCAGGTAATCCAGCGCGACCGGCACGCCCACTTCGTCCTCACCCTGGCCCTCATCGGCGCGAGCCTGGAGAAGTTCGCGACGGAGATCCGCCACCTCCAACGCACGGAAGTGCTCGAAGCGGAGGAACCCTTCGCCGAGGGCCAGACGGGCTCCAGCGCCATGCCCCACAAGCGGAATCCGGAGAAGTGCGAGCGCATCTGCGGGCTCGCCCGCCTCCTGCGCGGCTACGCCGCGACGGCGCTGGAGAACGTCGCCCTATGGCACGAGCGAGACATCAGCCACTCGTCTGCCGAGCGGATCATCCTTCCGGACGCCTGCCTCGCCCTCGATTACGCCCTCGACCTGTTCACGCAAATCATGGCCGGGCTGGTGGTGTATCCGGAGCGGATGCGGGAAAACCTCGAACGCTCCTACGGCCTCGTCTTTTCCCAGCGGGTGCTCCTCGCGCTCATCGAGGCTGGGATGTCGCGGGAAGCGGCCTACCGTCTCGTCCAGGAGCACGCGATGCGCGCCTGGCGCGAGCGGCGGCAGTTCTATGACCTTCTCCGCGACGATCCGCGCGTCACGGAACGCCTGAGCCCGGACAAGCTGGCAGAACTCTTCGACTACGAGTTCTACCTCCGCAACATCGACGCGACCTTCGAACGGCTGGGGCTGCTCTAGCCCCTTGGTCAGGCTTCATCGCCACTGTCCCCGGCCGTTGGAATCGCCGTCTCCGCGCAGGGAGCGGCTCCCGCAATGAGTCGACGAGGCGCTCGGGAGTCTCAATCTTGCAGCAACGTCTGATGAAGTGATCGCTGGGACAGGACAGCGCCCGGACCCGCGGCTTCAGCCACCATTCGGGCAACTGTCCCCGGTGGCAAAAGCCTCAGCGGTCGCCTCTTAGGCTCGAGCGATAGGCCGCCGCCAGAGCTCGCGCCGGCCCGGTCCCTTCCGCACCGGGACGAACCCCTCCCCGGCAAAGAGGCGCGGCGTCCTTGTATACGCTTCGGTCGGCGAGACGCTCTCGCTTGCGGAAACGGGATACGCCTCGAACATCTCAGCACCGTGCTGCCCCGCGAAGCCGGCGGCCGCGGCACAGAGCGCCCGGGCCACGCCGGCCCCGCGAGCTTCTCGCACCACGTAGAACCACACGATCGACCACACGGGGCGAGAGTCCGGCGGCCAGAGCGTCCGCGAGCGCGCCAGCCGCGCGTACGAGGCCCTCGGCCCGACCCACCACCACCACCCCACAGGGTTTCCATCGGCGTAGGCGATGAGCCCCGGCGGCACTGGAGCCGATGTAAGCTCGTCGCGGAGCTGCCGGCGGTTCTCTTCGCCGAGATTCGCCCGAAAGGCCTGCGTAGTCTGTTGCCACCAGCGGCACCAGCAGTCCCTGCAGCCGTTGGCTGCGGCCATGAGGGCCTCCAGGTGGGGCCAGCGGTCGGGTGTGAGGGGCGCTACTTCGATCTCGGCCACCCCGCCGCCTCCTACCATGCCGCCGCGGCGACAGCCAAGATCGGGGGCAGCGTTCCGGGAAGGCGCGCCCACGTTTCGCCGCCGTCGAAGCTGGCATACACTTCGCCGTTGCTCGTGCCGAGGTAGATCCCCTCCGGTTCGAGGCCGTCGCACGCCAGGCCTTCGCGGTAGACGCTCTGGTAGTCGTGCGGACCGGGAAGGCCTCGCGTCAGCCGCTCCCACGTGCGGCCGCCGTCCTCCGTCCGGTAAACGGCGAGCTGGCCTGGACACACGCGGAAGTTGTCCGCTCCGTAGTCGAGGGGCACAACGAACACGGCGCCAGCCTTGCTGACGGCGATCCCGAACCCGTGGAAGCTCGGAAGCCCCTCTGTGACGTCGGTCCAGGTCGCGCCCCGGTCGTCAGAGCGGAACACGCCCCAGTGCGCTTGGCCCCAGAGGCGGTCGGGATTCGTCGGATCGAGCCGGAGGGCGTGGAACTCGTTCAGCCCCGCCGGGTCCTTGTCCCAGGGGCCGCGATCGGTTCCCGCGGGCATTCCCTCGACGATGAATTCCTGGATGAGCCGCCTCGCCTCGGGATGGGTCGCTACGGCATTGTGCGCGATGAGCTCCCACGTCGCCCCACCGTCCTCGGTCCGGTAGGCGCCGCCAGCGCTCACGGCCACGTAGAGCCGGCGGGGACTGCGCGGGTCGAGCAGGATGGAGTGGAGGCAGGGATCCCCACCGCCCGTGCCGCTCCAGTATTTCCGGTACGGGTGGCGGTTGATACCGTCGACCGGGCGCCAGGTTCGACCCCAGTCGTCGCTGCGGAAGAGCCCGGCCGGCTGCGTACCCGCGTACACTGCGCCCGGTTCGCCAGGATGGCTAGGCGCCACGTACCAGACGTTGCCGATGACGCCCGGGGGCGTGTTGGACCACTCGCCCGGCGCTCCCGGGATTTCCGGAGCGGGGCTCCGTATGTCGGGCGGAAACGCGAGCCCCTCGCTGCGGAAGTCCCAGGTCGCGCCCCCGTCGAGGCTCTTCGCGACGCTCGGTCCCCAGGCCCAGTGATTCGCTGCCAGGTAGGCCCGGGGAGCGCTGTCCCGAAGGTCGAACGCGGCGTGGTAGACGCTCCAGCCGGGGAGGATCGGTTCGGAAAGTTCCCAGTGACGACGATCGGCGCTGGAATAGAGGAAGGCCCCCTTCCGCGTACCTACGAGGAGGCGGAGACGCTCCGACATCGTGTCTCCCTTCGACCGAGGATGGGCAGGCCGTCAGCGTAGGCCCCCAAGAGGGGGCCGTCAACGAGGTCCGAGAACGAAGCCAGCGCGACTGCTATCCTGGCGTCGCCGGAGAAGTGCGAGTACCGATGGCCGCCGACGCCGCTGTCTTGCTCGAATCCCCTCTGCCGAACCCGACCCACCGGGGGAAGGTCCGCGACATCTACGACCTCGGCGACCAGCTTCTCATCGTTGCTACCGACCGCGTCTCTGCGCTGGACGTGGTGCTGCCCACCGGCATTCCCCGCAAGGGCGAAGTGCTCACGCGGCTTTCGGCCTGGTGGTTCGAGCGGGTCGCTGCCGTCGTTCCGAACCACTTCATCGCCGTCATCGATCGGACGACCGCCCACCTGCTCCCGTTCGAAGTACCGGAGGAGCTGTTCGGACGTTCGATGCTCGTGTTGAAGGCTCGCCGCCTGGAAGCCGAATGCATCGCACGCGGGTACCTCGCCGGCTCGGCCTGGAAGGAGTACCGGGAGACAGGGCGCGTCTGCGGAATCCCGCTGCCCGAAGGCCTGCGGGAGGCGGACAGGCTTCCGGAGACCATCTTCACACCCTCGACGAAGAGCGCCGAGGGCCATGACCGCAACATCACCTACGAGGAGCTGGAGCTGCTCGTCGGGCCGGAGGCGGCCAACGCCATGCGCCGCCGTACCATCGCCCTCTACGATTACGCGCACCACGTTGCCCTCGAGCGCGGCATCATCATCGCCGACACGAAGTTCGAGTTCGGGTGGCGCGATGACGAGGTCATCCTCATCGACGAGGCGCTGACGCCGGACTCGAGCCGGTTCTGGCTCGCCAGCGAGCATCGCCCCGGAGGGCCGCAGCCGAGCCTCGATAAGCAGCCGATCCGCGATTGGCTTGCTCAGAGCGGCTGGCGGGACGGTGATCCCCCGCCGCCGCTACCGCCGGAGATCGTCCGCGCCACGACCGAGCGGTACCTTCTTGTGTACCGCATGCTGACCGGAGAGGAGCTCCCCGATCCATGACCAGCGCCCGCCGCTACCTGGCCAAGGTATACGTAAGCCTAAAGCCCACGGTGAACGACCCGGAGGGGGAGACCATTGCCGGTGCCCTCCGGAGCCTTGGGTTCCAGGGCGTGGCCCGCGTGCGCTCCGGGAAATTCTTCCAAATCGAGCTCGAAGCCACCGACGAGGCTGCCGCACGCGAAGTTGTCCAGCGCATGTGCCAGCGCCTGCTGGCCAACCCGGTCATCGAAACGTTCTCTTTCGAAGTTGCGGAGACGACACCCGCGGGCTAGGCACCGGCAGCGCCCTGGCCGACCGGGCCAGGATCGCGGGCGAAGTAAAGCTCGCAGGCTCGGCGGACCGCCCCCGGCTCGAGGACCGGCGGCCGTTTCACGAAGCGCGCCTCTTCGATGATGAGCTGGAGGATGTCCCGCGGGTGACAGGACCGGGGGTTGTTCTCGCTCGCCCGAAACACCATCTGGACGGCGATTTCGATGTTTTCGGCCGTGGCTTCCACGCCCATCGCGTCGGCGAAGCGCCGGAAGATCTCAGCCATCTGCGCAGGTGTAGGCTCGGGGATTCGGATCTTGTAGGGGATGCGGCGGAGATGGGCCTCCTCCAACATCGTCCGCGGCTCAAGGTTCGTCGAAAAGACAATCGTGCTCCGGAAGGGAAAGGTGATGCGTTCGCCCGTCACCAGAGCCATCGTGTCCTCGCCGCGCTCCAGTGCCGCGATCCAGCGGTTCAGGAGAGCGTGAGGCGACACCTGCTGGCGGCCGAAGTCGTCGATGGCCAAGAGGCCGCCATGGGCCTTCACGTGGGGTGGGGCCTGGTGATACCCCAGGGCCGGGTCGTAGGCCAGGTCGAGGTCTTCGTGGCGGAGCTCGCCTCCGACGAAGACGAACGGCCGGCGGATACGCAGCCACCGCCGATCGACCGTGTTCGCGTTCTCGTCGCCCTCGACGACGACGTGAACGAGGTCATCGTACAGGCGGATGATGTGGCCGCTGACCCACACGCATACCGGGAGAAGCGTGACACCGTGGATGGCCTCGCTGCAGAGCTCGAGGATCGTTGTCTTGCCGTTCCCCGGAGCGCCCCAGAGCATCGCCGGTCGGCCGGATGTAAGCGCGAGACACACCTTGGCGACGATTTCCCGCGCTAGCACGAGCTGCTGCAGTGCCCGCGCGAGGCGAACGGGGTCAGGAGCACCCACCTCGGTGTCCACCTCGAGCCGCCGGAAATACTCTTGGATGGGTACGGGCACCGGCCCCACGTAGCGGCTGCGGGCGAAGGCGTTCTCCGCCTCTTTCATCCCCAGCTCGGTGAGGCGATACTGCCACTCGGTCTCGAGGCGGCCCGAATTCGCGGTCGTCTCGATGAAGCGCTGGCGTTTGAGGCTATCGAGCAGCTCGCGCACCAGTGCCGGAGGAAGGCGCATGGCGTTCGCCAAGCCAGTGCTCGTCGGCACGGCAATGCGGTACAGCGTTTTGAGCGTCAGGTCTTCGAGGAACGACTCCGGCAGTCCCAAGTCCGCCAGACTCTCCGGTGCGGACGGCAGCGACGGAATGGGCCGCAGGCTCGACGCTGCCGCTGCGGGCGGGCGCTGGTTGTGGTTCCTACGCTCGGCGGCCTCGGCAGACAAGGCGAGCGTTCCGTCCGTCCGGAGCGAGGGTTGCTGCATCGTGGCGTCCTCGTGCGAAGGAACTTCCGAAGGCCGTCGGTTGAAAAGTCGACCGCCGGCAGCTCCCCCGTCAGACCAGTGTCGCCCCGGCAACTGAAGCTGCCCGGAACAGAAAGGTGACTGCGAAGGAACAAACGGGTGGCCGCCGAACGTCACTCCCCGCGGTTCGGAGACCGAAACCGCCCCTGCTCGTCCCACAAGACCCACCATTCACGAAGCGCTTCCATCCGGATGTAGCGCTCCCTGCGGCGCAGGACGATAGCCGTGGGCTGGAAGCCCGCCCGCTCGAAACAGCGCCGGGCCCGCTCGTTCCATTCCAACGTGTGGAGCACGAGACGCCGCCAGGGCCGCGCTGCCCATGCCCATCGCACGAACGTGACCATGGCTTCGGTGCCGTAGCCCTGTCCGCGGTAGCGCCCGTCGCCGATGGCGACGCCGACCTCAGCCGACTGCAGCGACGTCGCCAGGTTATAGACCATCAGGTTCCCGATGTGGGTTCCTTCGGCCGTGTCGATTGCGTACAGCTCTCGGTCGGGCCGGGGGCAAAGAGTCTCATCGGGGTACCGGCGAAGGAACTCCTCGAATCCGACCTTGAGGGGCTCTGCACCATCCAACCGCGCAAGCTCGGGGTCGGTCCGCCAACGGTAGTCGTTCTCGGCGTCTTCGAGGCGCTTCGCCCGAATGATGATGCGGGCGGACCGTGCCACCACGTCGCCCGAAGGTTCGCTGGTCACCCGGCCGCCTCGATTCGGCTCAGTGCCCGCTCCAGGATCGCCCGTTCGTTCGGGTAGGTGAGCATGCGCAGCGCCTCGCCTGCGGGAACCCAGCGCACCTCGTCGAACTCGGCGTCGTGCTGCGACACGTCTCCGCCGAGGGGACGCATCAGCCAATGGTGCACGTACTTGTGGTATCGGGCACCGTTGGCCACGAACCAGTAATCGATTGTCCCTACCTTCTCGCCAAGTTCGACCCGGAGCCCCGTCTCTTCCTCTACCTCGCGGCGGGCTGCGGCGTCGTACGATTCCCTTGGGTCGGGCGTGCCCTTCGGCAGCGCCCAGAGCATGTCGCCGTCAGTTCGGCGGCCGCAAAGAACGACCTCGACGCCTCCGTCGGCGCCACGCCGCCAAACGATGCCACCGGCAGAGACCGCGGATAGGACTGGAAGCTTCCCGCTCATGGCAGCAACCCTGCAAGGAACGAGTCTCCGTTCGACCTCGCCAACTCCAGCGCCTCTTCCACGATGGGTCGTAGGGCCTCCGGAGCGCGGTCGAGGAAGGCCGCGAGCTGCTCCGCTGCTTCGCTGCCACCGATGTCCCCGAGGGCACCTGCAGCCGCCCTGGCAACCTCGAAATCCGGATCGTCGAGCAGCGGGGTCAGCTCGGCGACCGCCGCCTCCGACCCGATGCGGCCGCAGGCGTACGCCGCCCAGTACCGGAACTCGGGGTCGTCGCTGGCCAGGTGAGGCAGGACTTCGTCGAGCCAGCGTTCGTCCTCCGAGTTCGCCATCGCGGCGAGCGCGGCGAGACGCAGCTCCCGGTCGTCGGCCGACGCCGCGTCCCAAATGAGCGAGTCGACCCACGGCTCGGGCCAGGCACCGAGGCTGGCAATCGCCCTGGCTCGCACATCGGTCGGTTCGGAGGCCGACTCCGCGACGGCTCGCAGCCCGGCCACCACCAGGTCGCCCGTCTCCCGATCGAGTAGCTGGAAGGTGTGGAGCTGGACGAACGTCCCCAGGGTGGTAGCGATGGCTGCGCGGACCGAGGGCTCCGGTTCGCGCGCGAACGCCTCGAGAAGCGCGCGTGCCACACGCCGATCGCGCGACTCCCACAGGGCTTCGGCCGCAAGCCGACGCACCCGGGGATCCGGGTCGCCCATGGCAACGAGCGCGAGCGAGGAGAAATCGAGCTCGGCGTTGTCCTCGGCCAGCTCGATGGTCCGTTCCATGAGCGACGAGCGGCTATCGGCAGGGATCGAGTTCCAGACGGCTGCGAGCTGTTCGCGGGCCGCCGGTCCTAGGTCCGAGAGCAGCGTGAGCTGCACGGCAGTCGGCCGCTCGCCCGCTGCAAGCCGCCCGAGGAGCGCGGTGAACTCGCTGGAGGTCACGGCTATCTTCAGTCTACCAAGCCCGGCACTGGCCGTTCCTCAGTTAGGGGCCGCGAAAGCAAGGCACGCATCGCCTCGGGAACGGTTGCCCGACCGCCGAGAACGGCGGCCACCTGCTCGGTCACCGGCACCTCGACACCAAGTGTGCGGGCCTTCGCCAAGGCTACAGGGGCCGTCGGCACCCCTTCCACCGCCTCACCGATGGCTTCGAGCGCCTCCCCCAGCGCTTGTCCGCGCGCCAGAAGCTCGCCGAGCCGTCGGTTCCGCGACAGCGGCGAAAAGCACGTCGCCGCGAGGTCGCCGACCCCAGCGAGGCCCTGGAAGGTGAGCGGGTCGGCGCCGAGAGCGGTGCCGAGTCGGGTCATCTCAGCCAACCCGCGAGTCATGATGGCGGCGATGGCGTTGGCGCCGGCTTCGAGCCCGGCCGCGGCGCCGGCGGCGATGGCGATCACGTTCTTCAGTGCGCCGCCCAGCTCGACTCCCACAACGTCGTCGGAGCGGTAGACGCGGTAGGCTGGCGTTGCGAGCGCGCGCTGCCACATGGCTGCGACCGAGGCGTCGCGGCAGGCGACTACCGCCGCCGCCGGAAGCCCTCTCGCGATCTCGGCGGCGAGATTCGGCCCCGAAAGTGCCGCCGTCAATTCAGCCGGCCAACCGAGCGCGGCCAGCACCTCGGTCATGCGCATCCCGGTGTCCGTCTCGAGCCCCTTCGCAGCGGATAACACCGGCACGCTCCGCGCGAGCGGGGCGCCCGCGACGCTTCCCCGCACAGATTGCGCCGGAACGGCAACGACGATTCCATCGACGGGCTCCGCGGCTGCTGCGGGGAGGAAGGTCACGGACTCGGGCAGGCGGAGCCCCGGCAGCCGGGGGCTGGAGCGGGCGACGTCGAAGGCATGCGCTTCTTCATCGGTGCGCGTGAGCACGGTTACACGGTGGCCGTTGCCCGCCAGCAGCCAGGCGAGCGTCAGCCCCCACGATGTCGCGCCCAGAACGGCGAAATTCCCCATGGTCAGCCTGTCGCTGGGCGGTCGCCCCCCTCGCCGATGCGAGGCTCGGTTCCGGCGAACAGGCGGCGGATGTTGGGGATGTGCATGTATTCAATGACAGCGAGGGCGAACAGGGCGTAATACGCAGCCGCCCACGACACCCAGCCGGCAGCCGCGGCGGCCACAACGATGACCACCGCGATCGGCGTGCCGACCACCGACATGAAGGACACGATCCGCGTGGGAATGATGAGGATGGCGCCGATGACGGGGAAGATGAGCGAGACGACCGGCGCGAGGCCGAGGATGCCTCCGAACGCGGTCGCCACTCCCCGTCCGCCGCGGAAGCCGGCAAACACGGGAAACACGTGCCCGACGACAGCAGCCGCTGCCCCCGCTGCCGCCACGCCGGCGTCATCGAATACCCAGGTGCCGATGACCGCTGCCGCGGCCCCTTTTGCTACATCGGCCACGAGCACGATAGCCGCAGCGACGGGCCCGGCGACGCGCAGCACGTTCGTCACGCCGGTCTTGCCCGAACCGTAGCGGCGAACGTCTTTACCGGAAAACAGGTAACCGACGATGAGACCATAGGGCACGGCTCCGAGGAGGTACCCCGCGGCGATGTTGACCAGGTACTGCCACCACATCGCTAGGATTCTTGCACGTTTCGGGGCCGGAAGACGATGCGGATCGCCGTGCCCTCGAAGTCGTAGGCCGTGCGGATGGTGCGCTCAAGATACCGCCGATAGCTGAAGTGGACGAGATCCGGGTCGTTCACGAACAGCACGAACGTCGGCGGGTCCACTCCCGCCTGCGTCGCGTAGAGGAGTTTGAGGCGCCTGTGGCGGACCACGGGCGGAGCGTGCTTCCGGAAGGCTGCGCGCAGGAGGGTGTTCAGCTCTCCAGTCGGAATACGGCGCCGCCGGGCCGCCCGCACCTCGGCAACGAGCCGCAGGAGGTCATCGATGCCCCGCCCCGTTAAGGCCGAAACGAACGCCACCAGCGCCCAGGGTGCAAACCCCATCTTCCGCCGGAGCTGGCCGTAGAACTCGCGCCGCCGCGCCTCGAATCCCTCGCCCCAAAGGTCGGTCTTGTTGACGGCGACCACCAGACCCTTCGCGGCCTCGAGCACCATGCCTGCCACGTGCGTGTCCTGAGCGGTCACCCCCTCGCTCCCGTCGATGACCAAGACCGCAACGTCGCACCGTTCGATCGCCGCTCGGGTCCGCAACACGGAGTGGTATTCGACCCCGCGCCCGATCTTCCCTCGTCGGCGCACCCCAGCCGTGTCGATGAGGGTGAATGGCCCGAACGGCGTGTCGATGTCGGTGTCGATGGCGTCGCGGGTTGTGCCCGGGACCTCCGAGACGATCACCCGCGGCTCCCCCAGCACCGCGTTCACCAGCATCGACTTCCCGACGTTCGGCCGTCCCACGATGGCCAGCCTGACGCGGTCGCGCTCGATGGAGGGAGGGGCTTCCGGAAGGCGCTCGGCCACGAGGTCCAGAAGCTGCACGACGTTGATGTCGTGGAGCGCGCTCACGGGCATGGGGACTCCCAGCCCCAACGCCGACGCTTCGGCGAGCGCCATCGCCTCGCGGCGCTCGGAATCCGCCTTGGTCGCGACCACAATGACGGGCTTGCCCGATTTGCGCACGAGGTCGGCCACCTCTTCGTCCGCGGGGGTCACGCCGGCTTCCGAATCGACGCAGAGCAGGACTAGGTCGGCCCCTGCCAGTGCCGTCTCCACCTGGCGTGCGACGAGCGGGCCGAAGCGGTCGAGGTCGCTCAGCTCATAGCCGCCGGTGTCGGCAAGGACAAAGCGGCGGTCCCCCCACTCCACCTCGGCCTCGATCACGTCGCGGGTGGTCCCCGGCTCGTCTTCGACGATCGCGCGGCGCTCTCCGACGATGCGGTTGAACAGCGTCGACTTCCCCACGTTCGGCCGCCCGGCGATAACCACCCGCGGCAGCCTGCCCCCCACAGCGCTGGTCATGGCCCCGATCCTGACACGGGAACGAGCGTAACGGTAACCGTGCTCACAGAGACGACCTGGATTCCCGGCGGAGCAGTCACGCTCGGGCTCAGGGTGTGCGTCCCGGGGGAGAGGCCGGCCAGCGAGACCGTTGCGGTAAACGACGCAGGCGTAAGCTCGTCGAGCTCGCTCAGCGGGCCGAGCACCTGAACCGTGACGGAAAGCGCTCCCGGCCCGACCATCACGCCCTGCGGCAGGTCGGTGAACGAGGGAGCCACCACGAACGTGGCCCCCGCGCAGGCGCCTCCTTCTGCTCCGCAGCGGATCGGCGCGAGCTGCACTTGCACTGTAACCGTTTCGCGGGCAAGGGCCACGTTCGCAGGAGCTGCGATGCGCACCGACCGCGTGATGGTCGAAGAGGCATTCGTGAGATCGATCGCCTCCGTCGCCAGTTGGGAAAGTCCCTGAACCACGTCGACCGGCCCGGACACCTGCACCGCCGGCGGCTCCACGGTGACGTTCGCCACCAGGAAACCGGGAGCGGGAGCACCCGTCAGAAGCGGCAGCACCGCGAGCGCCCGCTGCGAGAACCGCTGCTCGATCTTGAAGGTGGCGCGAGCCCGCGGCGAAGAGAGGAAAACCTGCTGTACGGCGCCCGTATCGCTGCGGGGCACCAGTTCGCCCTCGACCACGTAGGTGGGCTCGCGGACACCGCTTAAATTTACGTCGAGTTGAACCGTCGACACGTTCGCGACCAAGTCGGGGTGCCCCGTGACCGTGACAAAGGGCGGCTCGACCGTCGGGGGCTCTGCGAGCACGTAACCGGTCGGCGGACCGCCGGTAAGGTTCACCTCCACAGGGAGCTCCTTCGAGGCGGCACGGATGAGGGTGATGTCCACCCGGTCAGGGACCACGCGCACGATGTCGACGCCTGCCCGTTTCGCCTCGACCCGAACCGGCAGGGAGAGCGTGCCCCCAGGCTCGAGCCCTTGCACATCCACCGTTGCGGCGAAATCCCCGGCGCGCAAGCTCGGGAGGACGTCCTGGCGCGCTTCCACTTCGACCCGGACCGTGGGCGATTCCAACACGATGAAGCCGGACGGCACATTGACGGGGCGCACGGGAATCGCGGCCGCGGGCGGCTCGGGCGCAATGCCGCGGACCCGGGGGTTCTCGACGTCCTGGATGACAACCCAAACGGCGAAGGCGGCAACGAGGCTGAACGAGGCGAGGGCCCAGTGCTGGACGAGGCTGGTGATACCGGCGCGCAGGAGCAGTACGGCCGTCCGCGCGCTCTCGGTGATGCCCCGCGGCAGGTCGGTGAGGAAGCTCACGGCACCGGCTCCCGCTCACGCTCCCGCCGCAGCGCGCCCCGGCGCTGCACCAACCATTCGAGTACCGTCCGGAGGCGCTGCTCGTCGGCGACGTGGGTGAGCCGCCCGTCGACGGCGACGCTGATTCCCCCCGTTTCCTCAGAGACGACGATGGACACGGCGTCGGTGTGCTCGGTGATGCCGAGGGCCGCCCGATGGCGAGTGCCGAGGTGGCTTTCCCCCGGAGGAAGCTGGTCGGCAAGGGGGAGAACGCAACCGGCGGCTACGACTCGGTCGTCACGGATCACGACCGCCATGTCATGCAGCGGCGAATTGGGGTAGAAGATACCCTCCAAGAGCTCCGGCGTGACTCGGGCATCGATGGGTACCCCCGTGTCGATCACGTCGCGGAGCCCCGTGCCGCGTTCGATGACCATGAGCGCCCCATGTCGGGCCCGGGAAAGCTCGCCCGCTGCCCGTGAGATTGCGTCGAGCACCTCGGAGGCATCGGGGCGGGCGAGCAGGCCGCGCACGCCGGTGCGGCCGAGACGGTCTAGCGCTCGCCGGATTTCAGGTTGGAAGATGATGAGGACGCCGATGAGAAGTGCCGGCAGTGAGTTGTCCACGATGTAGTTGACGACCGTGAGGTCGAAGGCCCGGCCCAGCAGCACCGCGACGAGAAAGAGGATGACCGCTCCGCGGAGCTGGGTCATCGCCCGCGTCCCGCTCATCACCCGCAGCGCCCCGTAGATGAGGGCAGCGATGAGCAGGACATCGATGACGCTCGAGGGGCCGAATTGGTCGATGACTTCGCGGTAGTGCTGCCAGTCGAACATCGCGGGAGCTGGTACCGGCCTTTTGCCCGCATGATACCCGACCAGCGGCCGCGGCTGACCGCGCGGGCTAGAACTCCGGCGCCGCCCCGAGAAGGAATGCAACCACCGCCGCCTGCGCCCAGACGCGGTTCTCCGCCTGGTCGAACACGATCGACTGTGGGCTCTCGATCACGTCATCGGTAATCTCTTCTCCCCGGTGGGCCGGGAGGTCGTGCATCACGAAGGCGCCGGGAGCGGCAAGCTCCAACAGCTGGCGGTTGAGCTGATACCCGGCGAAATCGATGCGCCGGCGCTCGGCCTCCCGCTCCTGACCCATGGACGTCCAGACATCGGTATAGAGCGCCTCCGCGCCTCGCGCCGCTTCGGCAGGATCCACGAGCGGCGTGAACGAGCCGCCCGTGTCACGTGCACGCCGAGACGCCTCTTCCATGACCCAATCGGGCAGCCAGTACCCGCGAGGCGTGGCGATGCGCACGTGCATGCCGAGCGCCGCCGCCGTAAGCACGAGGCTCCGCGCCACGTTGTTGCCGTCGCCGATGAACGCAATCGTCCGGCCGGCGAGCGTTCCCCACTTCTCCTGCAGCGTGAGCAGGTCGGCGAGCGCCTGGCAGGGGTGCTCTTCGTTGGTGAGCGCATTGATGACGGGAATGGAGGAGTAGGAGGCGTACTCTTCGACGATCACCTGCCCGTACGTGCGCACGGCGACGATGTCGACGTACCGCGCGAGGACCCGAGACACATCCTTGATCGCTTCCCGCTCGCCGAGTCCGACCTCCTGAGGCGCAAGGTAGATGGTTTCGCCGCCAAGGTGCCGCATCGCGACCTGGAAGCTCACCCGTGTCCGGAGCGATGGCTTCTCGAAGAGGAGCGCGAGCTGCTTGCCCGGAACAAGGCGCTGAGGATTGGCCTTCAACGTCGCCGCGAAAGCCAGCAATCCCGCGATCTCGCGCGGCGTGAGGTCGGCAGAGGAGAGGAGGTGTCGGGGGGTCGTCATGGCAGCTCCGAGTATAGGCTCCTCCGCCCCTTCGCCCCATTCGGCTGCGCAGGGCGAGGCGGCGTGCCGACGATCTCGGTAAACCGATGCCACCGGAGGTGCGACGATGGTGCCCCAACGCGCGCTCCGCGGTGCCCGGCGCCGGCTCCAGTGGCGTGTCTGCGGGGAGTGCCGTGTGCGTTTCGTCTACGACGAGGCGCCGCGGGTAACCCGTCTCCCCCGCTGTCCGCGCTGCCGCAGCTACACGACATGGCCAGCAGCTTGACGGCCGGTCCTGGACCAGCGCTGGCGATTTGCTACTATCGTTGGCGGGCAGGGGTGTAGCTCAGTTGGTAGAGCATCGGACTCCAAATCCGAGTGTCGCGGGTTCGAGTCCTGCCACCCCTGCCAATTTTTCGTGCGCTGCGCACGAGGGGCACGAGCGTCGGAGCGTCCCTGCCGCGAACGGTGCTCCGGCCGAGCTTCGCAGAGGACTGGCTCCCCGGCGAGGATTCGAACCTCGAACCTAGCGGTTAACAGCCGCCCGCTCTACCGTTGAGCTACCGGGGAACCCGTTCTTCAGTGTCTCGGCTGGCGGTTGATCGGGCAAGCCGGCGCCCCACCTACGCCATAGTCGACCGATCCCGGTTCCACGATGTGGAAGTGGCGTGGGAGTCGAGCGTTGTGACCCCTTGACGAGTAGAACATCCGTTCGCTACAGTGTCGGCATCTTTCGAACGGATGTGCGAATCGTGGACGCTCCTCTGATGACTGCTGCGCTTCAGGCCGTCCTGGTGCTTACCGTGGCCTACGCGGCCGCCGCGGCTGTACGCGGTGGCTCTGGCGTACCAATCAGCCCGCCCCCGGCCAGCCCGGGTCGGCGCTTCGGCTGGGGGGCCGGGAGGCCGTCCCGGTCCCATCGGCGGCCTTCGTGCGGCGCCGCTCCATTGCCCGCTCGACCGAGCGCACGCCGCGCACGAATTCGAGTTTCGTGAGCAGGCGGGAGAGCTGCTCGATTCCCGAGGTCTCCAGGGTCGCGAGGATGACGATCGAGCCGTCCCCGTTCTCGATGGTGCGGACTCCAACCATGTTGACGTGCTCTTCGGCCACGACAGTCGAGATGTCCCGCAGCAGGCCGACGCGGTCCCAGGCGTCGATACGGACATCGACCGGATAGAGCCGGGTCGGCTTGCCCCACTCCACCTCGACGATCCGTTCCCGCTCTTCTTCGCGCAGTACATTCAGGCAATCGGCCCGGTGGATGGTGACGCCGCGGGACCGGGTGACGTAGCCGACGATCTGGTCCCCCGGGACGGGATTGCAGCAGCGGGCGATGGTCGTCAGCAAGTTGCCCACGCCCAACACGCGAACGCCAGGACCGCCGAGGGCCGGCGCCGCCTTTCCCTTCGGCTCGGCCGAAGTGGGGGCAGATTCCTCCTTCGCCTCCTCGGCCTGCAGGTAAGCCGCTAGTCGCCGGGCGATCGAGGTGGTACTGACACCGCCGTACCCGATCGCTGCCAGGAAATCCTCCCAGCTGGCAATGTTGAAGAGCCCCAAGAGGGTATCCTGGTGCTCCGCAGGGTCGAGCCCGAGCCGGCGCATCTCCTTCTCGTACATTTCCCGGCCGCGCTCGATGTTCTCGGCTCGCTCCTGCCGGCGGAACCACTGGCGGATCTTCTCCCTCGCGTGCGACGAGCGGACGTAGCCCAAGTGGGGGTTCAGCCAGTCGCGCGATGGCCCCCGGCTCGAGCGGGAGCGGATGATTTCGACGACGTCGCCCGTGTGGAGCTGATGGTTGAGGGGAACGATACGGCCGTTCACCTTCGCGCCGATGGTCTGGTGGCCGAGATCGGTGTGGATGCGGTAGGCGAAATCGAGCGGCGTCGCCCCCGCCGGGAGGGCGAGCACGTCTCCCTTCGGCGTGTACACGAACACCTGGTCGCGGAAGATGTCGGTTTTCACCGACTCCACGAACTCCTCGGCAGCGGTCATCTCCCGCTGCCACTCCAGAAGCTGTCGCAGCCACGCAATGCGCTCTTCGTCCGTTCCCTGACTCCGCCCGCCCTCCTTGTACCGCCAGTGGGCAGCGACGCCGTACTCGGCGACCTGATGCATCTCGTAGGTGCGGATTTGCACTTCCAGGGGCTTGCCGTCCAACGCCACGACCGTGGTGTGGAGCGATTGGTACATCGAGTCTTTCGGGTTGGCGATGTAGTCGTCGAACTGCCCTGGAATGGGGCGCCAGATGCTGTGCACCACCCCCAGCGCGTGGTAGCAGTCAGCCACCGTCTCAACGAGGATTCGAAGGGCAAGGAGGTCGTAAATCTGGTCGAACGTCTTGGACTGGGCCGCGTACCGCTGCATCTTCTGGTAGATGGAGTAGATGTGCTTGGCCCGGCCCGTGACCTCGGCTCGGATACCAGCCCGATCCAGGTGCTCCTTCACGATCGCGACCGCACGCTCGATATACCGCTCTCGCGCAGCTCGCCGTGACGCGAGGAGGTCGGCGATTTCCTTGTATTTCGCTGGCTCTAGGTAGCGGAAGGCGAGGTCTTCGAGCTCCCACTTGAGCTGCCACACACCGAGGCGGCTCGCCAGTGGGGCGAAGATCTCCAGCGTTTCGCGGGCGATGCGCTGCTGTTTCTCAGGCGGCAGCGCCCAGAGGGTCCGCATGTTGTGGAGACGGTCGCAGAGCTTCACCAAGACCACACGGATGTCCTCGGCCATGGCGAGGAACATCTTTCGAAGGTTCTGCGCCTGGACCGCGTCGCGGGTGAGCTGCTCCGGCGACGCGAGGAGCTCCATCTTGTTCAACTTCGTGAGCCCGTCGACGAGGCGCGCCACCTCCGGGCCGAACTTCTCCCGGAGGGTCTCGTTCTTGACGCCGCAGTCTTCCTGGACATCGTGGAGGAGCGCTGCCGCGAGCGCGTGCTGATCGAGCCATAGCCCGGCGACAAGGTACGCGACAGCGACGGGATGGGTGATGTACGGATCGCCGGTGCTGCGCGTTTGCCCGGCATGGCACCGCTCCGCGAAGGCGTACGCCTCGCGGATGAGCGTGAGGCGTTCGGCTGGGAGGTATTCGCCCGCGCGGCGTACGACGTCCTCGATGGTCGGGGATGCAGCGGGTGTCTCGGCTGCGGGCGACGCCGTACGCATAGTTTCCCTACCGCGAATCGTACCCTATGCTAGCACCCAGGTTCTCGCGCGACGATCGGCCCGCAGGTAGCCCGTGCCACGTTTCCAAGCCCCCCGAGGAACGCAGGACATCCTGCCCGCGCAGCAGCCTTACTGGCAGCGCGTGCTCACGGTCGCCCAGGAGACGGTGCGCCTTTTCGGCTTCCGGCGCATCGACACCCCTATCTTCGAAAGCGCCGCCCTCTTCGAGAAAGGCAGCGGCGACACGACGGATGTCGTCGAAAAGGAGATGTACGTCTTCGAGGACCGCGGCGGCGACCTCCTGGCCCTTACCCCTGAAGGAACGCCGGCCATCTGCCGGGCGTACCTCGAGCACGGCATGGGGAGCTGGCCCCAACCAGTGCGCCTGTGGACCACCCACCCGATGTTCCGCTACGACCGCCCGCAACGCGGCCGATACCGGCAACACACCCAGATCGATTGCGAGATCATCGGGTCGGCGTCGCCGCTCGCCGACGCGGAAGCGATCGAGCTTCTCTGGACCATCTACGAGCGGCTCAGGCTTCGGAACCTCGAGGTCCGGCTCTCCTCCATCGACGACCCGGAGCCGCGCCGCGCGTACGTGGCAGCCCTGAAGGAGTACTACCGGCCCTTCCTCGACCGCCTCTCCGAGGACAGCCGCCGCCGCTTCGAACGGAATCCCCTTCGGCTCCTCGATTCGAAGGATGAGCGGGACTTGCCGTTCAAGGAGGGCGCCCCGAAGCTGGTCGATCGCCTCAGCCCCGCCGCGCGCGACCACTTCGAGGCTGTCCAGCGCCTGCTACAGGCGGCCGGGATTCCGTACCGCATCGACCCGCTGCTCGTGCGCGGCCTCGACTACTACAACCGCACCGTGTTCGAAGTCGTCCCGCTCGACGATGAGCGCGCCCAGAGCACGGTGGGCGGCGGGGGGCGGTACGACGGCCTCGTCGAGCTGCTCGGCGGGCCGCCGACGCCGGCTGTCGGTTTCGGCACCGGGATCGAGCGCATCATCCTCGAGATGGAGCGAAACGGCATCGTGCTCGAAGAGGACCCGGCGGCCGACCTCTTCGTCGCCGTCCTGGGTGAGGCGGCAGCCATCGAAGGAGCACGCGTAGCCCGCAGGCTCCGCGCCGCCGGGCTGGCGACGGTGGTCGGCGAACCCGAGCGCTCCCTGAAGTCCCAGCTCCGCACAGCCGACCGTCTCGGGGCAGCGGCGGCGGTCATCCTCGGCGACGACGAGGTTCGCGCCGGGGTCGCCGTCCTGAAGCCGCTGCGCGACGAGCGCCCCCAGGAAGAAGTACCGCTCCACGCCCTCGCCGACCGGGCGGCCGCCTTTGTCCGTGGCGCCCCTACCCGCTGATATCCTCGAATCAGGGCGCCCGGTCGCGCGGCGCCCAACGACCGCTGGAGTCGCATGGAACCCGCTGTCCGTACGCAACTGGAAAAACTTCGCGACCGCTACCACGAGCTGACCGAGAAGATGGCTCGGCCCGACGTGGCCGCCGACTACGAGCGCGTAGGCCAGCTTGCCAAGGAGCGCGCCGAACTCGACGAAATCGTCCAGCTCTTCGAGGAGTACGAGCGCGTGGAGCGGGATGCCGAGGCGGCCCGCGCGATGCTGAAAGAACGCGACCCCGAGCTGCGCGACCTCGCCGAGAGCGAATTGGAGACCGCTGAGCGGCGCCTCGAAGAGCTCGACAAGGAGATCGTCCGTCGCCTCCTTCCCAAGGACCCTCGCGACAAGCGGAACGTCATCGTCGAAATCCGCGCCGGAACGGGCGGCGAAGAGGCTGCCCTCTTCGCCGCCGACCTCTTCCGGATGTACACGCGCTACGCCGAGCGGCGCGGCTGGAAGACCGAGGTACTGAGTGTTTCCGAGTCGGATCGCGGCGGGTTCAAGGAGGTCATCTTCGAGGTCAAAGGGGAGGGTGCGTACTCCCGCTTGAAGTACGAGAGCGGCGTTCACCGCGTCCAGCGCGTCCCCGAGACCGAGGCCCAGGGCCGTATCCACACCTCGACGGCAACCGTTGCCGTCTTGCCCGAGGCCGAAGAGGTCGATGTCGACATCGACGAGAAAGACCTGAAGATCGACTTCTTCCATTCGTCAGGAGCCGGCGGCCAGAACGTGAACAAGGTCGCGACGGCTGTCCGCATCACCCACCTGCCGACGGGCATCGTGGTTACCTGCCAGGACGAGCGTTCGCAGCTGAAGAACCGGCTGAAGGCGATGACGATCCTCCGCTCCCGCCTCCTCGATATGGAGCAGCGGAAGCGAGACGAGGAGATCGGAGAGGCGCGCCGCCGCCAGGTGGGGACGGGCGAACGGAGCGAAAAGATCCGCACCTACAACTTCCCCCAGGACCGGATCACCGACCACCGCATCGGGCTCACGGTGCACAACCTTCCCGATCGGCTCGATGGGGACATCGACGACATCATCGATGCCGTCGCGGCGGCCGCCGAGGCTGAGCGGCTCCAGGAGAGCCTCGGATGAAGGCGCGGGTTGCCGCCTCGAAGCTAGCCGCACGGTTCGAAGCTGCCGGCATCCCCGACGCGGCCTTCGAAGCCGAGCTGCTCGTCCGCACTGCCGCGGGCATCAGCCGCAGCGCGTACTTCGCCGGAGCCTCTCTCGACGACGAAGCCCTTCACCGTCTCGACGAGCTCGCGGCGCGCCGTCTGCAGCGCGAACCGGCAGCCTACCTCATCGGCAAGCGGGAATTCTACAGTCGCGAGTTCCTGGTGACTACTGCAACGCTCATTCCGCGTCCCGAAACGGAGCTCCTCGTCGAGTGCGTTCTGCAGGCTGCCGATGAGTGCCAGGGCTCGCCGACCATCGTCGACGTCGGAACGGGCTGCGGATGCATCGCAGTCACCGTTGCCTGCGAACGCCCCTCCCTTCGGGTGATAGCGAGTGACATTAGCCCCGCTGCTGCCTCGGTCGCGCGGGAGAACGCCCGCCGGCTCGGTGCGGCAGTCACGGTCATCGTTGGCGACCTCCTCGCTCCGATCCGCACGGCCGACATCGTAACTGCGAACCTGCCCTACATTCCCAGCGAAGAACTCCGCCAGCTCGAGCCGGAATTGCGCGAGTGGGAGCCGTGGGTGGCGTTGGATGGCGGCCCAACGGGAACGGACGTCATCGAGCGCCTGCTTCGAGAGTGCGCGGCTCGCCAGGTACCTTACGCAGCCGTTGAGGTTGGGTATGGGCAGGCTGGCCGCGTGCGCCGATGCGCCGAACGCCTCGGCGCTGCCACCGAGACGCGCACCGACCTTGCGGGCATCGAGCGGGTAGTCATAGCCCGATGGGCGTGAAGCTTGTCGCGCTGGACATCGACGGCACCATTCTCCCGAAAGAGGCGCCGAACGCCCGCGGGCTTCCGCTTCCCTCAGCCAGAATTCGCCGCGCGGTGCGCGCGCTTCGGCGCGCAGGCATCGCGGTTGTCCTGGCGACGGGGCGCATGTACGGCGGAACAGCCACAGTCGCGCGGGCGCTTGGGCTCGAAACGCCCCTCATCTGCCAACAAGGGTGCGCAATCCATAATCCGGACGGCAGCCTCCTTCGCGTGTTCCGCATCGACGGCAGCATCGCCCGAGATATCGCTACCTTCGCCCGCGAGCGGGGTTACGCCTACGAATGGTTCGACCCCTTCCGCTACGTCGTCTCGCGGCCGACGCCCGAAAGCGCCCTCTATGCGAAGCTCTCCGGCGTCGAGCCGGAGTATCATCCCTCACCCGAGGCGCTCGGCTTCGTTCCGACGGGCGTCGGTATCATCAGCTCCCGCCCGGAGGCACCCGAGGTCCATCGCCGCCTGCAGGCGCTCCACGGGGAGGCCGTGCACCTCCTCGACTTTCCATCGGTCACCGTGGCTGTCGCGCCCGAGGCGAACAAAGGACACGCGCTGGCGCTGCTCGCCGCCGAGCTCGGGATGGACCGCCGAGAGGTGGTGGCCATTGGCGACAGCGTCAACGACGCGCCCATGCTCGCCTGGGCCGGGCTCGGCCTCACTGTCGCCCACGCCGACCAGTACGCCCGTGACGCTGCGGACGACGTCCTCGGAGAAGGGGTGGACGACGTCGCCACGTTCCTCGAGGCCCTCGCCATCCGAACCCGTGATGCGTAGCTTCGGAGGCTACGTGGGGTCGATGCGGTGCCACAGCCGCATGAGGTATAGCCCCACGGCGAAGATCGCGACCAGCGCGCCACCCACCGGCAGCCCCACCCCCATCCAGTCGAAGCCTCCCTCTTCTGCCTGGACTGCCGGGTAGGCGAGTTGGCCCGTCGCCCGGCGGAGCGCTTCGACCAGTGCGTCTTCGGCCATCGTCCGCCCGTCCCCGGAGCGGGCGAGGCCGTCGCGAAGCACGAAGGCCTGGCTCTGTCCCGGCCAGCGCCACCCGCCAGCAGTCGGCTCGAGCGCCGCAAGGATTCGGTCCTCGGGTGCGAGCGCTGCTTCAGGGCAGCCGTTCTCCCCACGGATGAGAGGCAGCGGCCCGGCGAGCGCCGGCCCCCGAAGGTAGACCTCCGGCACCAGCTCTAGTGCACCATCCGCGCGAGCTTCGACCCGACCTATCACGATGAGCTGGAACTGGAGCACATCGGACGGCGCCTTCGGGTCGAGCGGTGGACACCCTACCTGCACAGGTGCGGTCGGGGTGCCCACCAAGGACGTTAGCGCAAGCACGGGGCCAAGGAAAATTCCGACGAAAAATTCACACTTCAAGGGGTGACAACTTCTTGAGCGCGCACTAGACTGCACCTTGGCCTTCGGTTGTCCGCTCCGGCCGAAGGCCGCCGCTCGAGTGAGGCCCCTCGTTCCCGCTCCGCGAGGGGCCGACTTTTTTGCCCCTACTGCTGGATATGGGTCATGCCGAGGGCTTGCGCCATCTGGTACGTCTTGCCCTCGTACTTGATGGCGGGCGCGATCACCATCTCCGCCTTGTGGAACTCGCGGATGGTTCGGGCGCCGCACATGCCCATGGCGGTGCGCAGCGCTCCGACGAGGTTTTCCGTTCCGTCGGTCCGGCTGGTGGGCCCGAAGAGAGTCTTCTGAATGGTGGTGTTGACGCCGATGTTGACGCGCGTTCCCCGCGGTAGGTTGGGATGCGACGTCGCCATGCCCCAGTGGTAACCACGTCCGGGAGCTTCCGTGGTGCCCGCGAACGGCGAACCCATCATCACGCCGTCGGCGCCCGCGGCGAAGCACTTGCATACGTCCCCGCCGGTACGAATGCCGCCGTCGGTGATGATGGGGACGTAGCGGCCGGTCTCCTTGTAGTACGCGTCCCGTGCCGCGGCGCAGTCGATGGTCGCGGTCACCTGCGGCACGCCGATGCCGAGCACCTCGCGGCTCGTGCAGGCAGCGCCCGGCCCAACGCCGACAAGCACCGCCGCAACGCCCGTACGCATGATCTCCAGCGTGGCGCTGAAGGTGACCGTGTTGCCCACGACCACTGGAATTCCGATCTCTTTCACGAGCTTTTCGAAGCGGAGGCCCTCGATGCTCCGCGATTCGTGCCGCGCGGTGGTCACCGTCGACTGTACGACGAGGATGTCTGCCCCCGCCTCCTTAATGATCGGTGCCAGCCGCTTCGTGTTGGCCGGCGTGACCGCCACGGCTGCCACTGCCCCGCCGTCTTTGATTTGCTTGATGCGGAGAGGGATGAGGTCCTCGCGAATCGGACGCGTGTACGCCTCCTGGAGCACGGCCGTTGCCTCCTGCGGACTGGCGGAAGCGATGCGCTCCAGGACTTCCTCCGGGTTGTCGTATCTGGTCCACACACCCTCGAGGTTGAGCACCGCAAGCCCGCCGGCCTTGTGGAATTCGATGGCGAACTTGGGATCCACCACTGCATCCATCGCCGAAGCGAGGAACGGGATGTCGAAGTGGTACGGACCGATGTCAAGCCCGATCTCGACGAGCTCGGGGTTGATGGTGACGTCGCCGGGTACGATGGCAACCTCATCGAAGCCGTAAGCCCGGCGAAGCTGCTTAAATTCGGGTACGGTCACGGCGGCCTCCTGCAACGCGTCATAGCCGCCCCCTGGCGAAGCCGGGGCGGCAGAGTGGGTCGGAGTCGGGGGTGTCAAGGCTGGACCTGATGGCGCTGGTGGAGTATTTCCCCTGAGTGTAGGGAGCCCCCTCCGCCGGGGTCAACTGGCCACTATCCTTCCTCGGGAGCCGTCCATGGATTTCGACCTCACCCCAGAGCAGCAAGCCATCCGCGAACAGGCCCGCGCCCTCGCCGGCCAGTTCGACGACGCGTACTGGCGCCGCTGCGACGCCGAACACCGCTTCCCTTGGGAGTTCTATCAAGCGTTCGCGGATGCCGGCTGGCTCGGCATCTGCATCCCGCCGGAGTACGGTGGGGCCGGGCTTGGGATTTCCGAAGCGGCGATCCTGCTCGAAGAGGTCGCAGCCTCCGGAGCGGCCATGAACGGCGCCAGCGCCCTCCACCTTACCGTCTTCGGCTTCAATCCGGTCGTTCGCCATGGCTCCGAGGAGCTGAAGCGGCGCATCCTTCCCGAAGCGGCGGCCGGCCGCCTGCATGTCGCCTTCGGAATCACCGAACCAGACGCCGGTTCGGACACGCCGTCCATCACGACCCGCGCGATCCGCGACGGCGACCGGTTCCTCATCCGCGGGAAGAAGGTCTGGACGTCGAAGGCGCTCGAAGCCTCGAAGGTGCTGCTGCTCGCCCGTACCACGCCCATCGAGGAGTGCCGAAAGCGGACGGACGGGATGACGCTCTTCCTCGCCGACCTCGACCCCCGCTACGTCACCATCCGTCCGATCGAGAAGCTGGGCCGGAACGCTGTGGATTCGAACGAGGTCTTCTACGACGACCTCCCGGTCGACGCCCGCGACGTCGTCGGGGAGGTCGACAAGGGCTTCTACCACCTGCTCGACGGGCTCAACCCGGAGCGAATCCTCGTCGCCGCAGAGGCGCTCGGGATCGGGAAGGCGGCACTGCGCCGCGCGACCGCGTATGCCCGCAGCCGGCACGTCTTCGACCGCCCCATCGGCCAGAACCAGGGCATTCAGTTCCCGCTCGCCGATAGCTACGCGAAGCTGCAAGCCGCAGAGCTGATGATCCGAAAGGCAGCCTGGCTCTACGACCACAGTCGGCCGTGCGGCGCCGAGGCGAACATGGCGAAGTATCTGGCTTCCGAGTGGGCCTTCGAGGCGGCCGATCGCGCGCTGCAGGTGCACGGCGGCTTCGGCTACGCCAAGGAGTTCGATGTTGAGCGGTACTGGCGGGAAGTACGGGTGATGCGCATCGCGCCGGTCACGCAGGAGATGGTTCTCAACTTTCTCGCCCAGCATGAGCTTGGGCTCCCGCGCTCCTACTGATGGCGCCGACCCCTTGGCTCCCTGCCCCGGGCCTGTACGTGGTGGCCACGCCCATCGGCAATCTCGGCGACCTCACCGAGCGAGCCATCGCTGTCCTCCGTTCCGCGGCCCTCGTCGCTGCCGAGGACACGCGCACTGCCCGGGTCCTCCTCCGGAAAGCTCAGAGCTCGGCGAAAGTGGTGAGCCTCACGGAGCACAACGTCGAGGAGCGCATTCCGCCCATTCTTGAAGCAGCAAGCAGGGCCGTGGCGGCCCTCGTCTCAGAGGCAGGCACACCGCTCATTGCCGATCCCGCTGCCCGCCTTGTTGCCGAAGCTCACCGCCGCGGAATCCGCGTCTCACCCATCCCCGGGCCTTCCGCACTTACGGCCGCGCTCTCGGTCGCCGGTTTCGAGGTCCGCGATGTGATCTTCGCGGGTTTTGCGCCGCGCAGGGCCGGCGAGCTCCGCGAGCTCTTCATCCGAGCGCGGAGCGCAGCCCGCCTGCTCGTGCTTTTCGAACGGGCAAGCAGGCTGCCGGCGCTCCTGGAGGCAGCCGCAGGCGCCCTCGGCGACCCGGAAGCTGCCGTCTGCCGCGAGATGACGAAGCTGCACGAGGAGATCGCCAGGGGCCGGTGCTCGTCGCTTGCCGAGCGGTTCCGAACGGCGAAAGGCGAATGCACGGTCGTCATCGCGCTTCCCGAACCGGAGCCGCGTCCCGAAGACGACGCGCGTCGGCTTCTCGCGGCCATGCGCCGCGCGGGGGCTCGGCGCTCGCTCGCGGCAGCCGAAGCCGCGCGCCTTACGGGGATCTCGCGGGAGCGCGCCTACCGTCTCTGGGACGTCTCGAACGGCGATCCGGAGGGAAACGGCTCGTAAACGGAGGCTGTGGTAGACTCGGCGACAGCCGCGGGTTTCTCCCCAGGGGTCACTGCATCGTGTCGGAACGGATCCTCGTTTGCGTCGCGTGGCCGTACGCGAACTACCTCCTCCACGTCGGCCAAATCGCCGGAGCTTACCTTCCCGCCGATATCTTCGCCCGCTTCCACCGCCTCCGGGGAAGCGACGTCCTCATGGTGTCGGGCTCGGACTGCCACGGCACCCCCATCACCGTCTCGGCCGATCGGGAAGGGGTCGAGCCACGCGCGATTGTGGAGCGGTATCACCCGACAATCCTCGAGACCTGGCAGCGGCTCGGGATCTCCTTCGACCTGTACACGTGGACGCTGACCGAGAACCATTACCGAACCACCCAAGAGGTATTTCTCCGACTCCTTGAAAAGGGGCTGCTATACCGGGCGACGACCGACCAGCTCTACGACCCGGAGGCAGGGCGCTTCCTCCCGGACCGGTACGTGGAGGGCACCTGCCCCCGCTGCGGCTACCGCGAGGCCCGCGGCGACCAGTGCGACGCCTGCGGTTCGACCCTCGACGCGATCGACCTCATCGAGCCGCGAAGCCGCCTGACCGGCGCGAAGCCGGAAGTCCGTCCCTCGGAGCACTTCTTCCTCAAGCTGTCGGCCTTGGAGGAGCCGCTGCGCGAATGGGTGCGTAAGCAGGCCCACTGGAGGCGGCACGTCCTGAACTTTACGTTGGGATGGCTCGAAGAGGGCCTGAAGGACCGGGCGATCACTCGCGACATCTCGTGGGGCGTTCCCGTCCCGGTCGAAGGGTTCGAATCGAAGCGCATCTACGTGTGGTTCGACGCCGTGATCGGCTACCTCTCCGCCACCCGGGAATGGGCCCAGCGCACCGGCGACCCCGAAGCTTGGCGCCGCTATTGGCAGGACCCGGCGGTCAAGTCGTACTACTTCATCGGGAAGGACAACATCCCCTTCCACACCATCGTCTGGCCAGGGATGCTCCTGGGCTACGGCGGCCTGAATCTCCCCTACGACGTCCCCGCCAACCAGTACGTCAACTTCGCCGCCGGCCAAAAGCAGAGCAAGTCGAAGGGTACGGGCACCTGGGTGCTCGACCTGCTCGACGTCTACGACGCGGATGTCATCCGCTTCTACCTCGCGAGCATCATGCCGGAAACGAGCGACTCGGAATTCCGCGAGGAGGAGCTCATTCGCACCAACAACGAGGTGCTCATCGCCACCTGGGGCAACCTGGCGAACCGGGTCATCGCCATGGTCCATCGGTACTTCGATGGCGTCGTACCGGACGCCCCCCCGCAGGCGCCCGAAAGCGTCGCTCTCCTCGGCGAGGCCGACGCGGCGTTCGAACGGGTTGGCACGGAGCTGGGAGCGGTCCGGTTCCGCAGCGCACTGCAGGAGGCACTCCGCCTCGCCCAGGCCGGGAACCGCTACCTCGATGCCCGGGAGCCCTGGCGTATGGTGCGCGAGGACCGAGGCCACGTCGCCGAAACGCTGCGCACGACTCTCGACGCCGTCAGTGCCCTCGCCGTCCTTCTCCATCCGTTCTTACCGTTCTCGACCGAACGTCTCTGGGCCCAGCTCGGGCACCGCCGGCCTCTCACTGCAGCCGGCTGGCGTCGCGTTTCCGTACCGCCGGGACAGCAGCTTGGCCCTGCCGAGGCGCTCTATCGGAAGCTAGAGCGAGACAGCGCGCCACAAGCCCCATGAGTCGACTCGCGCTGGCCGACACCCATTGCCATCTCCAAGACCCGAAGATCGCGGGCCGAGCCGAAGAGCTCGTCTTCCGAGCGCGAGAAGCCGGCGTTCGTTTCATCCTCGTGTGCGGGTACGACATGCCGTCCTCCGTCCGGGCCCTGCGCCTGGCCGAGCAGTTCCCGGACGTGTACGCGGCAGTCGGAATCCACCCCCATGACGCCAAGACCTTCAGTCCAGCGGCCGCCGCCGAGCTCGAATCGCTCGCCCGTCACCGGAAATGCGTCGCCATCGGCGAAATCGGGCTCGATTTCTACCGCGAGCTCTCTCCCAGGTCGGCGCAGCGCGAAGCGCTCGAGGCGCAGCTTCAGCTCGCTACCGAACTGGGGCTGCCCGTTTCGGTGCACTCTCGAGGCGCCGAGGAGGCCATCGCTCCGCACTTGGAACGGTACGCGGCCGCCGCCAACGCCCTTCGCGCCCAGGGCCGCCCTTTCGGTGTCATGCACTGTTTCGGGGGTGACGCTCGCCAGGCGCTCCAGTACGCCGAGCTCGGCTTCCTGGTGTCCATCGCCTGCACCATCGGGTACCTGAAGAACGAGCGCGCTCGCGAGGTCGCTCGGAGGGTCCCGCTCGATATGCTCGTTGCCGAAACCGACGCGCCGTACCTCCCGCCGCAATGGGCGCGCGGCCAGCTGAACGAGCCCGCGAACGTCCGGGCCGCCGTCGAGGGGATTGCCGAAGCGCGGCAAATGCCGTTCGAGGAGGTCGCCGCACAGACGAACGCCAACGCCGCCCGCGTCTTCGCCCCCGCAGAACTGCTCCTCGCTGCGAGGGAACCGTGATGGAAACGCCGCTCCTCACCCTGTACGGCCCCGTTGCCGAGGACCTGGTCCTTGTCGAAGACCTGCTGGAGTCGACCAAGCGCGTCGACATCCCCATGCTCAAGCGAATGCTCGACCACGCCTTGGAGGCGCGCGGGAAGCGGCTGCGTCCCGCGCTCGTGCTCCTCGCGGGCACCTTCGGAGACTACGACCTGAACCGGCTGGTGCCGCTTGGCGCCGCGATCGAGCTCCTGCACACGGCCTCCCTCGTCCACGACGACGTCGTGGACGGGGCTACGAGCCGCCGCGGACGCCCGACAGCGAACCAGCTCTTCGACAACGCTCTTACCGTCCTCCTCGGCGACTACATGTTCGCCAACGCAGCCGAGATGGTGACGCGGACCGGTAGCCTTCATGTCACCCGTCTCTTCGCCCTGACCTTGATGAAAATGACCAGCGGCGAACTGGACCAGGACGCTGCCGCCTTCGACGTGGGGAAGGACATTCAGCATTACCTCTGGCGAATCGGCGGCAAGACCGCCTCGCTCTTCGCCAACGCGACCGAAGGCGGCGCCTCGCTCGCCGGGTGCCGGCCCGAATGGGTCGAGGCCTTGCGGTCGTACGGTTACAACCTCGGCATGGCCTTCCAAATCGTTGACGACGTCCTCGATTTCGTCGGCGACGAGGCAGTGCTCGGCAAGCCGGTAGGAAGCGACCTCCGAGAAGGGAACCTCACCCTTCCCGCGCTCCTCCTCCTGGAGCGCTACCCGAAAAACAACCCCATCGCCAAATTCTTCTCCGCTCGCCGGAAACGGGAACAGTACCTCCAGGAGGCCATCCGCATGGTCCGCGAGAGCGAGGTCATCGAACTCTCGCGCGACATGGCGCGCGATTATGTCGCGAGGGCCTGCGAAGCGATCGGAGGGCTGCCCGACACGCCTGCCAAGCGCAGCCTCCTCGATATCGCGCGATACGTGTTGGAGCGGAACTCCTAAAGGAGCTTGCTAGCTCGAAGGGCCCTCGGGCGGAAGCCCGTACTTCGGCGTCCCCTTCTTCAGGATGCGCCCCGCTTCGTACATCTTCCGCACCTCGCTGGGCTTTACGTAGTTCCCGTACAGATCGGTGAGCTCGCCCCGCTTCGCCAGCTCGCGCATCTCCCGGATTTCGGCCAGCTCACCCTTGGTGAGCTTCGGTTTCGGCTGAGGCTTGTTCACCTCGGGGTGCTCGTTCGGGCGCCCGCGGGTGAGCGGCTTCGAGACTTTGTGTCCGAAGTGGTAGTACTTGCCGTCGTCGGGGATGCGCCGCGGGTACCCGTCGCGGAAGGTGAAGGCCGAGAACGAGGTGGGCATGATGCGCGGCGCATCCTTGTAGCACACCGGGCACGGCATCGGCTCGGATGCCTCGCTCACCGGGCGCCGCTCCTCGAAGATCCCGTCGCAGTTCTTGCAGTAGTACTCGTAGATGGGCATCGCGCCCCTCCCTCCGCTCTATCTCGGACTGGTGGTTAGGAATGGTACACCGCCTCGGCGTGCCGCGTCCGCGAGACGAGCGCGCAGACGTCGTCGAGGTAGCGTGCGGACGCCGGTTCACGCTCCAGGATGTGACACACCCACGCCCGTAGCGCCCTCGCGGCCTGCTCAGCGGTTGCCCCATCCACGCGGAGCGCCAGGAAGCGGTCGAGGGGCTGGGCGAGGCCGTAGCGGAGCAGCTTGATGACTCGCACATCGAGCATCGTGCCAGACGTCCCGTCCCCGCGGCAGCTCGCACAGAGGAGTCCACCGGCGTCCGGAGCGAAAAACGCCGGCTCGGGCGGAATCGTCCTCTCGCAGCGCACGCACGAGCCGAGGTGCATCGCATACCCAGCCTCGGCCGTCGCTCGGAGTTCGAAGTAGCGGACGGCGAGGAGACCGGCTCCGGCGTCGAGCGCGGCCAAAACGCTCGTGAGCAGGCGAAAAAGCTCAGCTGCGGGTTCGTGCTCCGCCGCCAGCCCCGCTGCCAGGTCGGCGGCATAGAGGGCTGCCGCTTGGAGCAGCAGGGATCGTTCGATCTGGGGGAAGGTCCGAACTGTCTCGGCCTGGGTGAGCACGTCGAAGGTGCGTCCGCGTGCGACGAGGTACCTCCCGTGCGTGAGCGGCTCCACGTGCCCGCGCGTCCGGCTGGTGGGCTTCCGCACGCCCCTTGCCACAGCCGTGAAGCGGCCGTGCGTCGGGCTCAGGAGCGTGACGAAGGCATCAGCCTCGCCAACGGGCTGGCGGCGCAGGACTATTCCCTCTGCCGTGTAGAGACGTATTCGGTCGGCCATCCCTAGAGAGCCTGCCGGCCTTCGAGTGCCCGCGTCAACGTCGCGTCATCGAGGTAATCGAGGTCGGCGCCGGCCGGCAGCCCGCGGGCAAGCCGCGTGACCGTCACGCGGAAGGGCTCCAGCAGCCGGCGCACGTACATGGCCGTCGCCTCGCCCTCGAGGCTCGGGTTCGTCGCCATGATCACTTCCCGGATGCCGCCTCCCCGCACACGCTCCACCAGCTCCGCGATGCGGAGCTGCTCCGGGCCGACCCCCTCCAGCGGACTAAGCACGCCGTGGAGCACGTGGTAGACGCCGCGGTAGCCGGTCCGTTCGATGGCGAAGACGTCGAGCGGTTGCTCGACGACGCAGACCAGCCCATGGTCGCGGCTCTCGTCGAGGCAGAACCGGCACCGCTCGCTCTCGGTGATATGGAAACACACCGCGCAGAGCCGCACTCTGCGCTTCACCTCGAGGATCGCTTCTGCCAGCGCTTCAGCCTCGGCATGCGGCGCCCGATGCAGGTGAAAGGCGATCCGCTGCGCCGAGCGGGGCCCGATGCCCGGCAGCCTCCGCAGCTGCTCGATCAGTCGGCCCACCGGGTCCTGGGCGGGGAAGCTCACGCGCGGATGTCCCTAGCCGAGCCCCGGAAGTTTCAGCGATCCGGCGATCGCCGCGAACGAGCGCTCCTGCAGCTCCGCAGCGCGGGCCGAGGCATCGGCGATCGCTGCCATGATCAGCTCTTCCAGGAGCTCGACATCTTCCGGATTCGCCACTTCCGGGTCGATTTTGATGCCCTTGATCTTCTGGTCGCCCGACATGGTGACGCGTACCGCGCCGCCCCCGGCCGAGCCTTCCACCGTCGCTTCGGCAAGCTCCTGCTGCGCCCTGGCGAGGAGCTCTTGAGCCGCGGCCAAGGGATTCCCTCCGCTCGGCGCGGGCCCGCTGCCAGCGCGCCGCAGGTACCGGTTTCGTCCTGCACCCTTGCCCATCAGGAGCCTTCCTTTCGCACCGGCGTCGCCCCATGCCGCAGCGCGGCGTCGATGAGGTGGCCGCCGCGCGGGCGGCGCTCGGAAGAGTTCTGTCGGGGGATCTGGCGGACCTTGAGCCGAACCGGCCGGCCGAGGATGTTCGAAGCCTGTTCCTCGACGATTGCCCGCCCGTCCCGCTCCACGTTCTCCATGTGGAACGAATGGTAGAACCCGAGCTCGAGTTCGTCGCCATCCATCGCCAGCACTTCGCAAGAGCCGTTCAGGAGGGCGCCGAGCTTCACGTTCACCATGGAGCAGCGCTGCCGCAGCTCGCGCAGGAAGCGCTCCTCGCGCGACGTCTCTGCCTGGCCGGGGCCGCCG
>DAOUCS010000188.1:0-16010 GCA_034431815.1 Dehalococcoidia bacterium | reverse complement strand
GCGCCACCGGCGCTCCGCTCCGCCGAGGGCGGCGAGGGCGGCCTCTTCGCGCGCATGGGCGCCATCAAGGAGTGGCGCGACAAGCTCGCGGCCAAGGGCTGGATCGCGCCCGCCTGGCCGAAGAAGTACGGCGGCGCCGACATGACTGTCGTCGAGCAGTTCATCATGAACGAGGAGTTCGCCGAGGCCGGCGTGCCCTCCAACGTCGGCGGCTTCGGCGTCATGATGATCGGCCCCACGCTCATCGAGCACGGCACCGAAGAGCAGAAGGAAGAGCACCTCGGCAAGATCCTTCGCGGCGAGGTGATCTGGTGCCAGGGCTACAGCGAGCCGGGCGCCGGCTCCGACCTCGCCGCCCTCCAGACCCGCGCCGTCCGCGACGGCGACGACTACATCATCAACGGGCAGAAGATCTGGACGTCCGGCGGGCACGTCGCCAAGTACATGATCCTCCTCGCCCGTACCGACCCGGACGCTCCGAAGCACCGGGGCATCAGCTACTTCATCGTCGACATGAAATCGCCGGGCATCACCGTGCGGCCCTTGTGGAACATGGCCGGCACGCACGAGTTCAACGAGGTCTTCTTCGAGGACGTGCGGGTGCCCAGAGAGAACCTCATCGGGGAGGAGAACCGGGGCTGGTACCTCGCGCAGACGACGCTCAGCTTCGAGCGCTCGAACATCGGGGCCGCCATCGGCGCGCGGCAGACCATCGAAGACCTCATCCAGTTCGCGAAGCAGCACCTCACCGACGGCAAGACCACCCTCGCCTGGAACCAGGCGGTGCGCAACGAGCTTGCCGAGCGGTACGTCGAGGCGGGCGTCGCCCAGATGCTCAGCCTGAAGATCGTGTCCATTCAGGCGAAGGAAGGCGTTGCCCCCGGGCACGAAGCGAGCGTAGCGAAGCTGTACGGGACGGAGCTGAACCAGCGCATCTACCGCACGGCGATGAAGCTCCTGGGGCTCTACGGACAGCTCGACGGCAAGTCGCCGGGCCCCGAGGTGCCGTTCCGCGGGCGGATCAAGTACATGTACCTCCGCTCCGTCGCGAACACGATCGAAGGCGGCACCAGCGAGATTCAGCGCAACATCATCGCGACGCGGGGCCTCGGCCTGCCGCGCGGCTGAGCGCCTCTCGCCGGGCAGCATCCGCGGAAGGGCCGGCGCCTGCCGGCCCTCTTCCAATGGAAGATCCCGCCGCGCCCGGTAGCGGGCGTGCGCGCCCGCGTTTCGCGAGCCTCTACGGAATCGCCCCGGCTTCCTTCAGGGCGACGATCTCCTCCCAGTCGTAGCCGAGCTCGAGCAGTACCTCTTCGGTATGCTGGCCGAGCTCGGGCGCCCAGCGTCGGACCTCGGCGGGCGTGTCCGAAAAGCTGGCCGGCGTGGCGACCTGGCGTACCACACCCCAAGGGCTTTCGACGCGCACGAAGACTCCCGCCTGCTCGGCGACGGGGTCTTCGGCCAGCTCCGCGATCGTCTGCACGGGTGCCCACCACACGTTGTGGCGGTCGAAGATCGGCCCACACTCCGAGAGCGGTCGCTGGGCGAAGATGCGGTCTAGCTCGGCCACCAGCTCCGGCGCGTGGTCGCGGCGCGAGGGGATGTCGCGGAAGCGCGGGTCCTCGGCCAGCCACGGCGCCTCGATGGCCCGTAACAGGTCCGGCCAGTGCCGGTCCGCTTGGAGCAGCAGCAGCCAGAACCAGCGCCCGTCCCGGTCGCGGAAGCAGTTGATGATCGGGTTCACCGCGTGATACCGGTCGTACGGCGGCCCGACGACGCCGAAGCGCAGTTGGGTGTTGAGGTCCCAGCCCATCATGTAGGCTCCCACACGGAGCAGCGACACCGACACCCGCTGTCCCCGCCCGGTGCGTTCGCGGGCGAACAGCGCGGCGGCGATGGCGCCCGCGGCGTTCGCACCGGTCATGTGATCGCCCATCCCCCCTCGCTGCTGGGGCGGGTCCATTCCCGGCGCCATGAGGCTTGCCGCCACGCCGGCCCGGCTCCAGAAGGCGCCGACGTCGTAGGCTGCCCGGTTCGACTCCTCGCCTTCGGGGCCGTAGCCGGTCACCTGGCAGTACACCAGCCGCGGGTTCCGCTCCGAGCACGCCTCGTAGCTGAGCCCCAGCTTCTCGAGCGGCCTGGGGCGAAGGTTCGAAACGAAGACGTCGGCCCGTTCGATGAGCCGGAGCGCCGCCTCGCGGCCGCCCGGCGTCTCCAAGTCGAGCGCGACGCTTCGCTTCCCGCGGTTGTCGAGCTCGAAGGGCGGATTCCCCTCCAGCTCGATGAGCCCGGCGAAGAGGCCCCGGAACGGGTCTCCCTCGGGCGGCTCGATCTTCACCACGTCGGCTCCCCAATCGGCCAGGATGGCCGCGGCCGACGGCCCCGCGACCCACACGCCGAGCTCTACGACGCGAACGCCCTCCAGCGGGCCCGCCATGCCAAGCTCCCTCCCTGTTCAATGCTGGCCGAATCGTAGCAGCGCGTCCGCCGAAGGTCGCTCGGTCGGCGCCCGCTGGTGCCCGTTCCGGCGCCCTCGCCCATAATGGCGGCGATGGTCCTCTCCGATCGCACCATCCGGCGCGAGATCGAAGCCGGCCGCATCGTCGTCGAGCCGCTCGCGCCCGACGCGATCCAGCCTGCGAGCGTCGACTTGCGGCTGGGGAAGCTTTTCCGCGTCTTCCGCAACTCCCGCATCCCCTTCATCGATGTCAAGCGCGAGTACCCCGACCTCACCGAGCTCGTCGAGATCGACGAGGAGACGCCCTTCATCCTTCACCCAGGGGAGTTCGCGCTGGCCGTCACCTACGAGCGCGTCCGCCTGCCCGATGACATCGTCGGGCGCCTCGAGGGGAAGTCATCGCTCGGGCGTTTGGGGCTCCTTGTGCACTCGACGGCGGGGTACGTCGACCCCGGCTGGGACGGCTACCTCACGCTCGAGCTTTCGAACGTCGCCAACCTTCCCATCGCCCTCTACTACAAGATGAAGGTCTCGCAGATCTCCTTCCTCCGCCTGACCGAGCCGGCAGAGCATCCCTACGGGTCGGCGGCCCTGGGAAGCAAGTACCAAGGCCAGGCGGAACCCACCCCGAGCCGGTACCACCTGAACTTCCGCCGTTCCAACGGCTAGCTGCCGCGCTCCCGCTGAAGCTGCAGCCACTGCAGCACGAAGGGGTTGTGCTTCTTCTCGAAGCCGATGCTGGTCTGCTCCATGTGGCCAGGGAGCACCACAGTGTCGTCGGGCAGCGCCAGCAGCTTTTCGCAAATGCTGCGCATCTCCTGCTCGTAGTTCCCGCCCGGCAGGTCAGTCCGGCCGATGGAGCCCCGAAAGAGGGTGTCGCCGCTGAAGAGCATCCCTTCCGTGTAGTAGCTCACGCTTCCCGGCGTATGCCCCGGCGTTGCAATGACGCGGAGCTGGACGCCTTCCACCTCGACGATGTCACCCTCCTGGACGAAGGCGTCCGGGTCGGGGGGCCGCTTGCCCAGGAGGTCGAGCCCGAAGCGGAGCGCGGCCTGGCGAAAGCCGTTCTTGAGGAGGTCCAGGTCGCCGGGGTGGAGGAGGAACTTCGCCCCGGTGGCAGCGTGGACGCCGGCCACTCCCATCACGTGGTCGATGTGCGCATGGGAGTTCGCGATAAGCTTGATGCGGACGCCCATATCCCGGGCCAGCGCCAGAATCTCCTCGGGCTGGTCGCCGGGGTCGATGCAGATGGCCTCGCCCGTGCGGCGGTTGCCGATGATCCAGCAGTTCTCGGCGAACACGCCGACGACGATGCCGCGGACCATGAGTTCGTTGACGACTTCCATGGCCCTACGTTCGCCGACTCGGGCCCGGGGGGTCAAGCGCGGCAGCGTTCACGCGCGTTGCCCGAAGGAGGTTTCCTCTCTACAACAGCCATCGTGTCGGTGCCGAACTTGCTCCTCGCCTTTGCTGCCGCTGCCTTCGCGGCCGGAGCACAGGCATTCAGCGGCTTCGGGTTCGGCCTCCTCATTGTGCCGCTCCTCGTTCTCCTCGCGGGCCCTCGCGACGCGGTAGTCGCCTCGAACGTGCTGGGGACCTGCCTCGTTGCCGCGATGGTGGCCAACGAGCGCGCCGAAGTGGAGTGGGCCCGCGCCCTGCGTCTCGTGGCGTTCGCCGTGGTCGGGATGCCGCTGGGGATGGCCGCCTTCCTCTGGCTGCCGGCCCAGTGGCTGCAGGTGTGCATCGCTGTCGCCGTGCTCGCCGGCACCGCCGCCGTGGCCCGCGGATTCCGAATCGGGTCGGCCGGCCTTGCCGCCGATGCCGCAGCCGGGCTCCTCAGCGGGATCCTCCGGATGGCGACGAGCATGTCCGGGCCGCCTGTCGTGCTCTACCTCCAGAGCACAGGAATGAACCCCCGCACCTTTCGCGCAACGATCTCCGCCTTCTTCCTCGGGAGCGGGCTCATTGCCGTCCCCATCCTTCTCGCTGCGGGCAAGGCGGGCAGCGGAGCCGCCACCGCAATCGCGGGCGGACTGCCCGGCCTTCTGCTGGGCTGGTGGGCCGGAACGCGGCTCTTCGGGCTGGTCAGCGAACGAGTATTCCGCACGGCGCTGTTCGCCATCCTCGCCGCGAGCTCCCTCGCCGCGCTGGCCCTCGCCTTCCGCTGAAGACTACCTATCCCTGCGGCGTTTGCGCTTCGAAGATGGCGTAGGTGCCCATCGCTTTGGCGAGCGGCCGTTCGCCCTGGCGTGCCTCTCCCTCGAGGAGGGCAAGACGCCGCGTCCGGCGTACGACCCGTACCTCTGCCTCGATGTCACCGGCTCGCCCGGGAGCGAGGTAGGCGATTGAGACATCGACCGTCGCGCACAGTTCGCCGGGCTCCAAGACGGTGTACACCGCCGCTCCCATCGCCTGATCGATGAGGGCGTACAGAGCGCCTCCGTGCACGACGCCGTGCGGGTTGAGGTGTCGGTCGCCCGCATGGAGGACTGCCCGTGCAAACCCCTCGCCTTGCTCGGAAACCTCGATGCCGAGCAGGGTGCCGAACGGCCCCGGTTCCAGCTCCCTCATATGTTCGGGCCAGTGTACCCGCCCGTCCGCCGGCCGTGTACCCTGCAGGTGGCCATGTTCGACGACTTGCCCGTCCTCGAATCGCGGCTCGACGCCGATTCGCCGGAGTTCCGTGCCAACGAGGAGCGGAATCGTGCGCTCGTCGCCGAGCTGCGGGCCCGCCTGGCGCGGGTCGCCCAGCACGGGGGTCCCCGCGACGTCGAGCGGCATCGCGCCCGGGGGAAACTCCTGGCCCGGGAGCGCATCCAGCGCCTCATCGACCCGGGGACCGCCTTTCTCGAGCTGAGCCCGCTTGCCGCCGAGGGCGTGTACGAGGACGACGTGCCCTCGGCTGGCATCGTCACCGGCGTGGGACGCATCCACGGCCGGGAGTGCGTCATCGTCGCGAACGATGCCACGGTGAAGGGCGGCACATACTACCCTCTCACCGTCAAGAAACACCTGCGTGCACAGGAGGTTGCCGAACAGAACCGCCTCCCCTGCATCTACCTCGTCGACAGCGGCGGCGCGTTCCTGCCGCTCCAGCATGAGGTATTCCCGGACCGCGACCACTTCGGGCGCATCTTCTTCAACCAGGCTCGCATGGCGGCGAAGGGCATCTACCAGATCGCCGCGGTCATGGGCTCGTGCACTGCCGGCGGCGCGTACGTCCCCGCGATGAGCGACGAAGCCGTCATCGTCCGGGGGACGGGCACCATCTTCCTGGGCGGTCCTCCCCTGGTAAAGGCGGCAACCGGCGAGGAGACGACGGCCGAGGAGCTGGGCGGGGCCGATGTCCACACGCGCATCAGCGGCGTGGCTGACCACTTCGCCGAGGACGATGCCCACGCCCTCCGCATCGTGCGGGCAATCGTCGCCAGCATCCCCCGGCGGCAGGTCCTCCCCTGGGACCTCGCCCCGTCCGAGCCCCCGCGCTATCCCGCCGAAGACCTGTACGGCCTCATCCCTGCGGACGTTCGCCAGCCCTTCGATGTGCGCGAGGTCATCGCGCGCGTCGTGGACGGCTCACGGTTTCAGGAGTTCAAGGCCCGGTACGGCACGACCCTCGTTTGCGGCTTCGGGCGGATCATGGGCTTCCCCGTCGGCATCATCGCCAACAACGGCATCCTCTTCTCCGAAAGTGCGCTCAAGGGTGCCCACTTCATCGAGCTCTGCGTCCAGCGGCGCATCCCCTTGGTGTTCCTCCAGAACATCACCGGGTTCATGGTCGGCAAGCAGTACGAGAACCGCGGCATCGCCAAGGACGGCGCGAAGATGGTGACTGCCGTCGCCACGGCGCCGGTGCCGAAGCTGACGTTCATCATCGGGGGAAGCTTCGGCGCCGGAAATTACGCCATGTGCGGCCGCGCGTATTCGCCTCGCTTCCTCTGGACATGGCCGAATGCCCGCATCAGCGTCATGGGGGGCGAGCAGGCCGCGAGCGTCCTCGTTCAGGTGCGGCTCGACCGAGGCGAACCTCTCACCCCCGAAGAGCAGGAGGCGATCCGCCGTCCCATTCTCGAACAGTACGAGGAGCGGGGGTCGCCCTGGTTCGCCACCGCCCGCCTGTGGGATGACGGCGTGATCGACCCGGCCGAGACCCGCCAGGTGCTCGCCCTGGGTCTGGCGGCGGCGGCGAACAACCCCCTCGAGGAGCCGCTCGTGCCCCTCTTCCGGATGTGACCTCGCTCAGGGCATCCTGCCCGTCCCAAGGAGCAGCTCCTCCAGAGCGGCGGCCGCATCCGGCGTATTGGCGTTCCGGTAGGTGAGCAAGGCGGGGTCCAGTTGCCGCAGCTCGGTCTCCGGCAGCAGCCGGAGGCGGACGTTCTGCAGGGCGCTCCGCACGCTCCGCTCGCCGGCCGCGAGGGCTGTTCGAAATGCCCGCAGCGCGGCCTCGCGGCGGTAGATGGCGGGGAAGGGCTGCATCCTGACGTCGAGTTCGCCCGCGACCGCATCAACTCCCTCCCGCAGCTCGCTCAGCCGGGCGAGCACCGCGTCCTGGAGCAGCGGGGCGTCGCAGGCGGCGGCAAGGACCCACTCCGCACGCGCTTCCTCGAGCGCCCGAACCAACCCTGCCAGCGGTCCAAGGTGCGCCACGGGGTCGAACACGACGCGAGTCCCGGCGGGGAGGGGGAAGGGCCACGGAGCGCTTCCCGGAGCCCGCACCACGATCACCTCGCCGCACCACCGGGCCAGGGCGTCGGCCACCCAACGCACGAGCGGTTTTCCGGCAACCGCGAACGCCGCCTTGTCGCTGCCGAAACGGGAGCTGGTGCCTCCAGCCAACACCGCGCCGCTGATCTCGGGATTCACGCTGGCTCCTGTTGTCGTCCCCGCATGGCTCGCTGCTGGGCTTGACGGGCGGCGATCGCCTCCGCGCTCCGACCGAAGATGTCCGGAACGGGCCATCCCTCCAGCCCGGCGTAGGTGTCGATTTGGCTTCGGTGGTGGACCTCGTGCTCGAGCATCATCATCAGGATGCGCCAGCCCGAAAGCGTCGATCATGCGGATGCGGCGGTCGAGCCACTCATTGGGCGTATCCGCCAGAGCTGCCCGCAGTTGGGCGGCCGACTCCTCCAGCACCGGTATCCATCGCTCTCGGCGGCGCGTGTCCCGCTTCGGCGGGCTCACCCAGCCTTCGCCGCGGTAGGGATGCTTCGCCGCTTCCGCGTGGGGGCCGCCAGGTCTCGGCCTCCGGCGGGAGTGCTGCGACGTCACGCACGGTGCGGCGGTGGACAGCGTCGAAATACCGCAGGAACTCCTCGGTCGACCGAATCATCCCCGGGCTCCGGCAACGGCGATGCGCTCAGCCTACCACGCGGCGCCCCCAAGCCGCGCGAGCCGTAGAATCGGGAGCGCATGTTCCGTTCCGTGCTCGTGGCCAACCGCGGCGAAATCGCTGTCCGCATCATCCGAACGCTTCGCCGTATGGGCATTCGTGCGGTGCTCGCCGCGGCCTCGCCCGACCGGGCGAGCCTCGCCGCCGAGCTCGCGGACGACGTCGTGCCGCTCCCCGGCTCGTCGGCGGCCGACACGTACCTCTCCGTCGCCGGGGTGGTCGAAGCTGCTCGCCGCGCTGGCTGCGGGGCGCTCCATCCTGGCTACGGGTTCCTTTCCGAATCGCCCGCCCTGGCAGAAGCGTGCGCCGCCGCCGGCATCGTGTTCATTGGGCCTCCTCCCGGCGTCTTGCGCGTTCTGGGAGACAAGGCGGAGGCGCGGCGCATCGCCCGGGAGGCAGGAGTCCCCATCCTACCCGGCGCCGAAGGCGAGCCGGCAGACCTTATCCGCCAGGCGGGTGCTCTACGCTTTCCCCTCATGGTGAAGGCCCGCAGCGGCGGTGGCGGGCGCGGCATGCGCGCGGTCTCCTCGCTCGCCGAGCTCACGGAAGCGCTCGAGTCGGCCGCACGGGAGGCCGGTGCGGCCTTCGGCGACGGACGTGTGTTCGTGGAGGAGCTCGTAACGTCGGCTCGCCACGTCGAAGTGCAGATCATCGCCGATGAGCATGGCTCCATCCTCCACCTCGGCGAGCGCGACTGCTCGCTGCAGCGCCGCCACTAGAAGCTGGTGGAAGAGTCGCCGTCTCCGGCGTTCGATGCTTCGCTGCGGAAGGAGCTGGCGCAGGCGGCGCTACGCATCGCCACCGCTGTCGGCTATCGGAATGCGGGGACCGTCGAGTTCCTGGTCGGCCCTCCGGGCTCCGATGGCCGGCGCCCCTTCTACTTCCTCGAGGTGAACCCACGGCTCCAGGTCGAACACCCCGTCACCGAACTTCGGACGGGACTCGACATCGTGGAACTCCAGGTACGCGCCGCTGCCGGGGAGCCGCTCCCCTTCCGGCAGGAGGATGTCCGCTTCGCGGGTCACGCCATCGAGTTCCGGATCAACGCCGAAGACCCGTTCCGTGGCTTCCAGCCTGTCGCGGGGTTGCTGGCGCAGTTCGGCTGGGCGGCCGAGCCGGCGCCCTCGTGGCGGCTCGACACAGGCTACCGGGCAGGGGACCGTGTGCCAGCCGCGTTCGATTCCCTCCTCGCCAAGCTCGTCGTGTGGGGTGAGGACCGGTCCGCGGCGCTCGACGGCTCGCGGCGAGCCTTGGCACGCCTCGACATCGCCGGCGTTCCGACCACGCTGCCGCTCCATCGGGCGGTGCTACGCTGTGAGGCGTTCGCGGCCGCGGAGGTCACCACCGAATGGCTCGAGGCGAACCTCGATGACGTCCTCGCCCGCGCCGGCGCGCCGCCGCCGGCCTGGGAACTCCTTGCCCGCGCACTTCCGTCGCTCCTGGCGGAACCGGACTCCCCCTGGACGGCACAGCCGTTCTGGTTCGGAGCCGGAGCGACGGCCGTGTGGGCCGACGATGGCGTCGAGACCCGGGCCATCTCATTGCTCCCCCACTCCGGGAGGATTCCCCCGGAGGGAGCGGAGCGCCTCGGGGGAGGGCGAGTGCTCGTTCATACCGCGGAGGGGGAGTGGAGCTTTCGCCTCGTGCCGCCTCCACCCCTCCCTCGGCGACACGGCGATACGGCTTCGGGGCAAGCTGCTGTCGTCGCGCCACTGGCGGGGCGGGTCGCGCATGTCACCGTCCGCGAGGGCGACCCGGTGACGCCGGGCATCCTCGTGGCCGTTCTCGAGGCGATGAAGATGGAGCATCGCGTGGTGGCCACGGCCGAAGGCATCGTGCGGGAGGTGCGCGTGGGGCCCGGCGAAGTCGTTCGGGAAGGCGACGTCCTCCTCACGTTGGAATGAAGGGGCCGGGGAACGTCCCCGGCCCCGCGTTCGTTGTCGGACGTGTCGCCGTCAATCGCTGCTGAAGGGCAGCTCCACGCCTTCCACCCGGCGCCCCTGGGAGGCGTGGATCCGAGCGATGTTCTCCGGCACCTCTTCGTGGACCGTCGTTGTCTTCGGGCCGCGCACCATCGCCACGCGGCCGGTGCGTGCGAGCTCCCGGATGCCGTAGGGCTCGCACATCTTGATGAGCCCGTTGATCTTGTCCTCGTCTCCTACCACCTGGAGGATGAGCGAGTTCGTGGCGATGTCGACCACGTCGGCGCGGAACACCTGGGCGATGTCAAGGATCTCGTGCCGGTTCAGGTTGTTGCAGCGAACCTTGATGAGCGCGAGCTCCCGGGCGACCATCTCTTCGTTCGAGAGGTCGCTCACCTTCACCACGTCGATGAGCTTGTACAGCTGCTTCTCCACCTGTTCGACGGGCGCGCTTTCCCCGTCGACGATGATGGTCATCCGGCTCAGGCCCTGTGTTTCGGTCGGGCCCACGGTGAGCGACTCGATGTTGAAGCCGCGCCGCCGGAAGAGGCTGGCGACGCGCATCAGCACGCCCGGCTTGTCTTCGACGATGGCCACGACGGTATGCTGGTTCACTCGGCGGCGTCCGTTGCGGCTGCTCATCGCACAAGCTCCTCCGGCGGGGCCTCGATGGTCTCCTTGAGCGCCGCGCCCGCAGGCACCATCGGCCAGACGTTCTCCTCCTGGTCGATCATGAAGTCGATGAGGAACGGCCCCCGGTGCTGGCGGGCGGTGCGGATGGCATCGCGGACCTCAGCCTTCGTTTCGACGCGGATGCCGGGGATCCCGTACGCCTCGGCGATCTTGAGGAAGTCGGGCTGCGTCATGGCCACCGCCATGAAGTTCTTGTTGTAGAAGAGCTGCTGCCACTGACGCACCATCCCCAGGTATCCGTTGTTGAAGATGGCGATCTTGACGGGCAGCTGCTCGTCGACTACTACGGCCAGCTCTTGCATCGTCATCTGGAAGCCGCCGTCACCGCAGATGGCCCACACCTCTGCCTCGGGCCGAGCAATCTGCGCCCCGATGGCGCCCGGTAGCTCGAAGCCCATCGTGCCTAAGCCGCCCGAGCTGATGAGCTGCCGTGGCCGCTTGTAGAAGTAGTGCTGCCCCGCCCACATCTGGTGCTGCCCGACGCCGGTCACGATCGTCGCGTCGCCGTTCGTCTCTTCGTACAGCGTTCGCATCACGTACTGCGGGATGAGCCGTCGCGTCTCCCGAATCTCGAGGCTCGGGTGCTCCTCCCGCACGCGGTCGATCCAGGCGATCCACTCCTCGTGCGTCGCCTCCTTCACGAGCTCCGTGAGGCGCGGGAGAACGTTCTTCACGTGCCCGACGATGGGCACGGCGGTGGCGAAGTTCTTCCCGATTTCGGCCGGGTCGATGTCGATGTGGATGATCTTCGCGGTCGGGTTGAAGTCCTTGAACCGGCCCATCGCCCGGTCGTCGAACCGCATCCCCACGCCGATGACGACGTCGGCGTTATCGGCCGCCATGTTCGCGTAGTACATGCCGTGCATGCCCAGCCAGCCGTAGCTGAGCGGGTGCTCCTCGGGGAAGGCGCCGATGCCCAGGAAGGTGGTGATGACCGGGATCTGGGCCTTCTCCGCCAGCTCGACGAGCTCTCGGCTGGCATCGCCCCAGATGACGCCGTGGCCCGCGATGATGATGGGGCGCTTCGCCTCGTTGATGAGCTGCGCGGCCCGGCGGATCATCCCGGCATGGCCTTCGTAAGTCGGCTTGTAGCCCCGGAGCCGAACCTCTTCCGGCCACTCGAACTCCGCCTCTTCCTGGAAGACGTCCTTGGGAATGTCGATCAAGACGGGCCCCGGGCGCCCGGTGGTGCAGATGTGCACCGCTTCCCGCACCGTGAGCGCCAGGTCGCTTGCCCGCATCACGAGGTAGTTGTGCTTCGTGATGGGCATGGTGATGCCCGTGATGTCAGCCTCCTGGAAGCCGTCACGCCCCAGCAGCGTCCGCGCGACGTTCCCGGTGATGGCGAGCACCGGCGTCGAGTCCATGAAGGCCGTGGCGATGCCCGTCACAAGGTTCGTCGCGCCGGGGCCGCTCGTTGCCAGGCAGACTCCCATGCGGCCGCTGGCGCGCGCATAGCCGTCGGCCATGTGCGCCGCGCCTTGTTCGTGCCGTACTAGGATGTGCCGGATGTTGTACCGTGGGAGCGCGTCGTAGAGGGGGAGCACCACGCCCCCGGGGTAGCCGAAGATCACCTCGACGCCTTCGCGCTGGAGACACTCCAGCAGAATCTCGGCTCCCGACAACCGAGCCATTCCGATCACCTTCCTCCGGCCAGCTCGTCCCGGCGGGGCCCCTCAGTTTTGGGGTGCCGGTGCCTGCCGCGCCGTTCGGTCGCGGCCGCTGCGGCGCGGGCGGGCGCCCGCCCTCCGCAGCCGAAGGCACGGGGCGCGGCCGGTAAGCCGCGAACCCCCTGGCCGATACGTCAAGTCTACGTCCGCTGCTGCTCGTGCGGAAGCGCGGGCTCCCGCACGCCCGCGATCTCGAGGCCTGCCCGAAGGAGGGGTTCCACGAGCGCCTCGTCCCGCACTTCGCAGTAGACGCGCAGGAGCGGCTCCGTCCCGGAAAGCCGCAGCAGGAGCCACCCTTCAGGGACGAAGAACCGCCATCCGTCCGTCGTGTCGCGGCGGAGCACCGGCCGCCCTGCGACCTCGGCCGGCGATGCCCCCTCCAGGCGCGACCGCACCTCGGCCTGCTCGCCCGCTTCAAGGTCGACATCGATGCGGCGGTAGTAGTGCGGTCCGGTCACCTGGAAGACCTCTTGGAGAAGCTCCGAAGGCCGCTTCCCCGTCCGCGCGACCATATCGATAAGGAAGAGTCCCGCGAGGATTCCGTCGCGCTCGGGCAGGTGGCCGCGGAACCCGTACCCGCCGCTCTCCTCTCCGCCGACGAGCGCGTCCCGCTCCATCATCAGCGGGCCGATGTACTTGAAGCCGACCGGCGTCTCCAGGCACTCGACGCCGTACTGCTCGGCCAGAACTCGAACCATTTCGGTCGTGGTGAGGGACTTCACGATGGGGCCGCGCAGCCCCCTCACTTCGAGGAGGTAGTACGTGAGCAGTGCGAAGGTGCGGAGCTGGTCGACGAACCGCCCCCGTTCGTCCACCAGACCCACACGGTCGGCGTCGCCGTCGTTCGCGACTCCCAGGTCGAAGCCGCCCCCGGCCACCAAAGTCAGCAGCTCACCGAGGTTCGGCTCGATCGGTTCGGGGGCGCGGAGCCCGGGGAAGAGCGGATTCCGCTCTCCGTGGAGCTCGTTGCACGCGGTCGCGCCGCCCTGGAGCAACGCCGGGAAGAGGCCCGCTCCCGCACCGAACATCTGGTCCACCGCCACCCGCAGTCCTGCGGCGCGAATCCGGTCGAGGTCGACCTGCCGCGACAGCGCCGCGAGGTAGCCCGGGAGGGGGTCGAAGCGCTCGATGACGTCGCTGTCCTTGGGTGCGGACACCACCCGTTCGGGGTGTTCCAGCAGGGCCGGAATTCTCGCTTCGATGGCGGCCACGACCTCCGGCGAGGCGCTCCCGGCGTAATGGGGCTTCACCTTCAGCCCGTTCCACTGGTACGGGTTATGGCTGCTGGTGATGACGATCGCCCCGCAGGCTCCCGCCTCGAGGATTCGGTAGCTCACGGCCGGCGTGGGCGCGGGCCGCGACGCGAGCTGCACGCGGAAACCGGCCGCCGCCGCCACCCGCGCAGCCTCCAACGCGAACTCCTCCGAGAGGAAGCGCGTGTCGTACCCCACGACAAGGGGACGAGCCGTTCCGTACGTCTCCCGGAAGTATTCGGCGACTGCCCGGGCGCAGATGCGGACGTTCTCGAACGTGAACTCCTCGGCGATGACCGCCCGCCAGCCGTCTGTCCCGAAACGGATGGGGCTACGCCTCATCTCGGCCATCATACCGTTCTCCAGGTTCGAGCTTTCGTCCTATCGCCACGGCGCCGGGCGCGACCGTCGCGCGGGCGCCGAGGACGCACGCGCGGACGACAGCGCCGGCTCCGATGGCCGCTCCGTCCGCCGCCACAGTGGCAATGACCGACGCTCCCGCGCCGACCTGGACGCCCTCCCAGAGGACGGAGTCTTCCACGTGCGCGCTGGGGCCCAACGCGGAACCTTCGCCTATCGCCGAACGCACTGCCACTGCTCCCGGTGCGATGCTCACCCGTGCCGCCACCGCGTTCCGCTCCCCGAGCAGCATCCGATGCAGCCCGAGGTAGCGCTCCGGTGTTCCCAGGTCCGCCCAGACTCCTTCGCAGACCGCACCGAAAATCGGCCGGCCTGCTTCGGCCATTGCGGGAAACAAGGTCTCCTCCAGGCGCACCGGGCCGGGCGGGATCTCCTCCACGAGCGCGTGCTCGAAGACCCAGATGCCGGCGTTCACGAGCCCCCGCTGTACGCTGCCGGGAGGAGGCTTTTCGGCGAAGCGGAGGATGCGCCCCCCTTCCCCGAGCTCGGCGATCCCGTATCCCGCCGGGTCCTCCAAGGGGACGAGCGCGATGGTGAGCTGTGCTCCGGTCCGTTCGTGCGCTGCCAGAATCGGAGTCAGCGGGAACCCTGCGTAGATGTCGCCGTTCGCGACGAGGAAGCGCCCTGGGATGCCGGCTTCATGAACCGCGTTCCGAAGGGCACCCCCGGAACCCAGCGGCTCGCGTTCTACAACAGGCACAATCGGGATGGGCGAAAACCCGGGACGCTGCACCGCCTCGAGGAGCGCTGCCCCGCTCTGCCCCATGGCCAGCACGGCGCGGCTGACGCCGCCTTCGGCCAGCCACTGGAGGAGGAGCGCAAGCGCCGGCCGGTTGCACACCGGCACCAGGCTCTTGTGGCGGGTCCAGGTCAGCGGCCGCAGCCGTGTCCCTTCCCCGCCCACGAGCACGACCGCATCCATGGGGGCCGTCTAGTCGCGCAGGCCGGCTGCAGCGCGCAGGTCGGCGGCGCGGCTCGTGTCCTCCCACGGGAAGGCGAAATCGCTCCGCCCGAAGTGGCCGTACGCGGCCGTCGCCCGGTAGATGGGTCGCCGCAGCTCGAGGTCGCGGATGATGGCCCCCGGGCGGAGGTCGAAGTGCTTCCGCACCGCGTCGAGAATACGTTCCTCCGGCACCCGCGCTGTGCCGAACGTCTCCACGTCGATGGCCATCGGCTTCGCCACGCCGATGGCGTACGACAGGAGGAACTCACACCGCTCCGCCAGCCCCGCGGCGACGATGTTCTTCGCCACCCAGCGCGCAGCGTAGGCGCCGGAACGGTCGACCTTCGTGGGGTCCTTCCCGCTGAACGCTCCGCCGCCGTGCCGGGCGATGCCGCCGTACGTGTCGACGATGATCTTGCGTCCCGTCAGCCCCGCATCGGCCCGGGGGCCGCCGAGGACGAACCGGCCGGAAGGATTGACATAAATTTTCGTGTTCCCGTCGATCAGCGACTCGTCCACCACGGGGTCGATGACGTGCTTCCGGATGCCCAACTCGATGGTCTCGGGGTCGATGTCCGGCGCGTGCTGGGCCGAAACCACGATCGCCTCCGCCCGCAGCGGCCGGCCGTCGAGGTATTCGATGGTCACCTGGGACTTTCCGTCCGGGCGGAGCCAGGGAAGTTCGCCGCTCTTCCTCGCCTCCGCCAGGCGGCGGGTGAGCCGGTGGGCCAGTACGATGGGCAACGGCATGAGTTCGGGCGTTTCGTTGCAGGCGAAGCCGATCATCATGCCCTGGTCGCCGGCGCCCACGTTGAGTCCGTCGCCCCACGATTCGCCGCGGCGCACCTCCAGGGCCGTATCAACCCCCGCGGCGATATCGGGCGATTGGCGGTTGATGGCGACGATAACCCCGCACGTGTCGGCGTCGAACCCGATCTCCGATGACGTGTAGCCGATGCGGCGGATGGTGTCGCGCACCACTGTGGGGATGTCGACCTGGGCCCGGGCCGTGATTTCGCCCGTCACGAACACGAGCCCGTTCGTGATAGCGACCTCGCAGGCCACCCGCGCGTGCGGGTCCTGCTCGAGGTAGGCGTCCAGGACCGCGTCGGAGATCTGGTCGCAGATCTTGTCGGGGTGCCCCTCGGTCACCGACTCGGATGTTAGGAAGTGGCGGCGAGGCATCGGCAGCGTGCTCCTTCCGGTGGTAGGGGCCGCGACAGAAAAGCCGCGTGCCCCTGCGAACGTTCGAGGGGCACGCG
>DAOUCS010000187.1:0-3455 GCA_034431815.1 Dehalococcoidia bacterium | reverse complement strand
AGCTCCGGCGCACCAGACGCTCCGCGGCCAGCGCTGACCTCCGTTCGCCGATTGCGCCAGAGGAAAGACGCGTTCTCGGACGGCCGCTGGCCACGATGGCGGCATATCGTAAAGGCGTCTTTCCTCTGGCGCAATCGGCGAACGGAGGTCAGCGCTGGCCGCGGAGCGTCTGGTGCGCCGGAGCTCCCGCAGCAACGGGCCGGATGGCTTCACCATGCCGGAGCCGGGCGTAGCCGTGGATGAGGACGACGCTGGCGATGCAGGCCAGCCCCATGAGCGAGAGGGTCTCGCGGATGCCGATGTGGTCGGCAATGACGCCGATGGGGAGCGCGGCGATGCCGAAGAGGCTCCAGCTCATCATCGTCATCGACTGGACGCGGCCGTGGTACTCGTGGTCAGTGAGCATCATCGTGAGGGAGTTGTTGAGGGACTGGAACGCGGCGGCGAGGCCGCCCACGAAGAGCATGGTCGCCATCCCTGCCTCGAAGCGGTCGACCGCGCCGAGCACCACGAGCGCCCAGCCGAAGGCGATGCCCGCGACCGGCTGGAGGTGCCACGCGCGCGGATGGTCGGCGAACGGGGCCACCGCCACCGTGGCCGCGACCGCGCCGATGGCCGCCGCCGACGAGAGCGCTCCGAGGCCCGTCGAGCCGACGTTATAGACGCTCGCCGCCACCGACGGGAGAAACGACTGGTACGGGAAGCCTAGCATCACGACAGCGAAGGACACCAGGATGAGCTGGAGCACGGCCGGCTTTCGCCGCACGTACCGGAGGCCGTCGCGGAGGTCGGCGAGCGGCGAGTGGTCGCGGGCGCCCGGAGCCGGATCTCCACGGGGAAGCCGGAGCATCGTGAGCATGGCGATGAAGAACCCGACCGTGGTTAGCGCGTAGACGCCGGCCAGCCCGATGAACGGCACCGCGATGAAGAAGCCCGCCAGCGACGGCCCGATGACCCGGGTGCCGTTCATGCTCATCTGCTGGAGGACGACGGCGTTCCCGATAGTCTCCCGGCCCACGAGGTCGCTGATGAACGCCTGGCGGGCCGGTCCGATGAAGGCGAAGCCCACGCCCTGGACGACGCCGGCAACGACCAGCATCCAGTAAGCGATGTGCCCGGTGGCGATCATGGCGGCGATCCAGGCGGAATTGAGCGCGATGACCGATTGGGCCGCCACGAGCACGTTCCGCTTGGGGAGCCGGTCGGCAATGACCCCGCCCCAGAGCGACAGGACGAGCTGCGGGACCCCGAAGGCGAGCATCACGCCGCCGAGGGCGCCGTTCTTCCCAGTGAGGTCGTACGCCAAGTAGCCCCGGGCGATGATCTGCATCTGCATGCCCAGGAACGAGAAGAGCGTCCCGAACCAGAGGGGGCGGAAGCGCTCGTTCGCGAGCGCGGCAAAGGTCCGCCGGGCGATGGCGAAGGCCACAGAACCTCACCTTCACGTCAAGGGCGTGCTGTTAGGCTAGCAGAAATCTTCTGCCGCGCGCGAATGGCAGACCGGGCCTCCTTGCGGCTGGCGGGGCCGAATCGTAGCGTGCGGGCATGGCGAGGGTTGCGCTCTTCGTGCCCTGCTACGTGAGTTTGGCCCGCCCCGCCGACGCGGCCGCCGCCCGTACCGTTCTCGAGCGCCTCGGCGACGAGGTGACCATGCTGACGGGCCTCTGCTGCGGGCAGCCCGCGTTCAACGCGGGCGCACGGCGCGAAGCGCGGCGGGTGGCCGCCGAAGCAATGCGGGCGGTGCGCGGCTTCGATGCCATCGTCATCCCTTCCGGGTCGTGCGCGGCCATGGCAGCGCACGAATGGCGAACCCTCTTCTCAAATTCGCCTGCCGCCGCCGAACGTGCCGGCAGGGTGTGCGAGTTCGCCGCCTACGTCGCGGGTCACCCCAACCTGGAGCGGCTGTCCTTCCGGCTGCGCGGCGTGGCCGCCTACCACGACAGCTGCCACGCCAGGCGCGAACTCGGCTTGACCCACACAGTCCTCGGAGTGCTCGCCCGCATCGACGGCCTCGAGGTGCGGCGGCTCCGCTACGAGGCCGAGTGCTGCGGGTTCGGGGGAGCCTTCTGCGTCAAGCTCCCGGAAGTCGCCGCAGCCATGGCCTCCGCCAAGGCTGCGGACGCCGCCGCCTCGGGGGCGCGCGTGATCGTTTCGACCGACCTTTCCTGCCTGCTCCACATCGAATCCGCGGCCCGCGGGCTGGGGATGCAGCTCGAGGGCTGGACGGTGGCCGAACTCCTGGCGAGGTCGCTGCCGTGAGCTACCGCGAACGGGCTAGGTCGGAGATCGAAACGGCGCAGCCGGAGGCGGTGCTGGCGCCCATCCTGCGGAAGCTGGTCGAAGATTCGGCTGGGACCTTGGCAGGCATGCCCCCCGACGCCCGCGAGGCGGCCGCCCGGACACGGGCCGCCGCCGTCGCCGACCTCGAAGGGCTGCACGCGCGCCTCCGGCAGGCGTTCGAGCGCCGCGGCGTGCACTACCACCGCGCGGCCACGGCAGCCGAGGCCGTGGGCATCGTCCAGCACCTGCTCCGCAGGGCGCGGAGGGTGGCGAAATCGAAGTCGATGGTCGCGGAGGAGATCGGCCTCACCGCGGCGCTGCGACAGCGCGGCATCGACGTGCTGGAGACGGACATCGGCGAGTACATCGTCGACCTCGAGGGACGCGGGCCGAGCCACATCACGGCGCCGGCGCTCCACCTGAACCGGTCCCGCATCCGCGAGCTGCTGGCCCGCGCGGGCCACGAGGCCCCCGATGACGACCCCCAGCGGCTCTCGCGCCTCGTCCGGGACACGGTGGCACGCTTCTTCGAGGACTGCGATGCCGCCATCACCGGGGCCAACGCAGTGATCGCCTCGTCCGGCCGCGTGGTCATCGTCGAAAACGAGGGCAACGTCGCCCTCGGCGTGAGCCACCCGAAGCTGCACATCGTGGTCACAGGTCTGGAGAAGGTCGTCCCCGACGAAGCGGCCGCCCTCGCGGTCCTCCAGGTGCTGGCGCCGAGCGCGACGGCGCAGCCGCTGACCGCCTTCACGCATTTCGTCGCCGACCCGCTCCCGGGACAACAGCGGCACGTCGTGTTCGTCGACAACGGCCGTTCCGCCATCGCTGCCGACGCGCGCTACCGCGACCTGCTGCGCTGCATCCGCTGCGGGGCCTGCATGAACGCCTGCCCGGTGTACCGGGTGGCGGGCGGGCTCTCGTACGGCTCGGTCTACATGGGGCCAGTGGGAGCAGTGCTGTCGCCGCTCCTGTGGCGCGACGGCCGGTACGCCGACCTCCCGTTCGCCTCATCGCTGTGCGGCCGCTGCACCGAGGTGTGCCCGGTCGGGATCCCTCTCCACCGGATGCTCCTTGAGCTGCGGGCAGACGCCGCCCAGGCGGGGCGCACGCCAGCCGCCGAGCGGCTGGCGTGGCGCGCCTGGGCGGCGGTCTTCGGCGCCGGAGGCGGCCGC
>DAOUCS010000186.1:0-2419 GCA_034431815.1 Dehalococcoidia bacterium | reverse complement strand
ACGGCGAGCCCGTGGGCCGCTGCCCGCCTACGGGCGCGTTCAAGCATTGCCGCGTCCGGGTCGATGCCGACATAACGAATGCCGTCCCGGAGGAGGAAGGGCCAGTTGTTGCCGACGCCGACGCCGATCTCGAGCACATCGCCGTGGAGGCCAGCGAGCAGCTCGGCGCGGAGCCGTCGCTCCCGGGGCCGAGGGTTCGCCATCAGCCGGTCGTAGACGGCGGCGAACACCGGGTGACGCTTGGTCGCCGGCGGGCTCATCGGCAGCATTGTACGCGCTTGAAGGGAAGGAGGGGAGGGGGTATCCTGTGGTCGTGACGCCCGAAGTCCGTCGCCAAGCCCTCCAACGGCTGAAAATCATCCGCGGGCAGCTCGACGCGCTGCAGCGCCAGATCGAGGAAGACCGTTACTGCATGGATGTCCTTGACCTCTCGCTCTCCATCCAGCGCGCGCTCCGCTCGCTGGACTTGCTGGTGCTCGAAGGGCACCTGCGGACCCACGTCGCGGAGCAGTTCCAGAGCGGCGAGAGCGAGCGCGCTGTCGGCGAGCTCCTGCGGCTCTACCGCGTACAGGGCCCGGCAGAATCGGAGCGTCCGATAGAAACCGTGACAGAGGAGTAGACCGTCATGGCGAAGGTCGTCGAACTCGCTATCGAAGGCATGTCCTGCGAGCACTGTGTGAACTCGGTCACGAAGGCACTGCGCAGCGTCCCCGGCGTGCGGGAGGCCAGCGTCAGCCTGGAAGCGAAGTCGGCCCGCGTGGAAGGCGACGATTTCGACCCGCAAGCGCTCGTCAGCGCCGTGCGCGAGGAGGGGTACGAGGCGTCGCTCAAGGCGTAGCCTTCCAGCCTCCCTCCGCCGAGGAGGTGGCATGAGCCGAACGGTCGAGCCGATCATACTGGATATCAAGGGCATGACCTGCGCCTCGTGCGTCCGGCGCGTGGAGCGGGCTCTCAGCCGCGTGCCAGGGGTCGCGACCGCCAGCGTGAACTTCGCGGCCGAGACCGCCCAAGTCACGGGCAACGTCGAGCTCGATTCCCTCATCGCCGCGGTACGTGCGGCCGGTTACGACGCTGCTCCCGCGGCGAGTCGGCTGGAACGGGCCGAGGCGCGGAGCAGTGAAGCCAGGCGAACGCTGCGCATGCTCCTCTTCATGGCCGTGCCGGGGGTGCCGGGGCTCCTCCTGGCCATGGCCAGCGACCTCGGGGGACTGGCGCTCTTCGGCAACCACACGCTCCACGGTTACCTCGTGCTCGCCTTGGCAACCCCGGTTCAGGCAGGTTTGGGGTGGCGGTTCTATCGCGGCGCTGTGGCAAGCCTGCGCCAGCTCAACCCCAACATGGACGTGCTCGTCGCCCTCGGCACCTCAGTGGCTTTCCTCTACAGCGCGGCGGTCGTGCTCTTGCGGCTCCACGACCGGGCGATGTACTTCGACGTCAGCATCGCCGTCCTGCTCTTCATCTCCCTCGGGAAGTACTTCGAAGAGCGGGCGAAGGGCGCCGCGGGCGACGCTGTCGCGAGCCTCCTCCGGTTAGCGGCGAAGACGGCGTCCGTTCTCCGCGACGCACAGGAAGTCCCCGTCCCCGTGGAGGCCCTCCGCCCAGGCGATATCGTGATCGTCCGCCCCGGGGAGCGCGTCCCCGCCGACGGCCGGGTGCGGAGCGGCAGGGGCGTCGTCGACGAATCGATGCTCACCGGTGAGCCGCTGCCCGTCGAGCGGGGACCCGGCGACCCAGTGGTTGGGGGCACCGTGAACCAAGATGGCGTCATGGAGGTCGAAGTCACGGCCGTCGGGGCCGAAAGCATCCTCCATCGGATGGCGAGGATGGTGGAGGAGGCCCAGGGCACGCGCTCGCCCATCGAGCGTGCGGTCGATCAGGTGGCCGCCGTCTTCGTGCCTGCAGTAATCGTAATTGCCGCCGGAGCGGCCCTCGGTTGGGGCGCCATCGGCGGCGAATGGCTCAAGGGCATGCTGGCCGCGATCGCCGTGCTGGTGGTGGCCTGCCCCTGTGCGTTGGGGCTGGCGACGCCCACCGCCATCATGGTCGGCACCGGTTTGGCTGCCGAGCGCGGCGTTCTCGTGCGGAATGCCGAAGTGCTGGAACGGATCCGCGGGCTGCATGCTGTCGTCGTCGACAAGACCGGGACGCTCACCGGAGGGCGGCCCCACGTCGCCGAGGCGGCGCCGGCACCGGGCTGGGACGCCGCAGAGGTGCTGCGTTTGGCCGCGATCGCCGAGTTCGGCAGCTCCCATCCCCTGGCCCGCGCAATCGTCGATGCGGCCCAGGAGCGGGGGATCCCATTGGGGCCGCCGGAGTCCGTGGAAACCATCGCGGGAGAGGGCATCCGCGCCCGGATTGCCGGTCGAACCGTCGCGGTCGGCCGGAGAGGGTTCCTGCCGCCTGCGGTTCCAGAGGAGCT
>DAOUCS010000185.1:0-27642 GCA_034431815.1 Dehalococcoidia bacterium | reverse complement strand
CCCCCCCCCCCCCCCCCCCCCCCCCCCCCCCCCCGGCAACGATACCCTCTCCGGTGGCAACGGGAACGACGTCATCCTCGGCGGGCCGGGCAACGATACGCTGAACGGGGGACCCGGCAACGACACGCTCTTCGGCGGCGACGGCAACGACACCGTGAACGGAGGACCGGGGGCCGACGCGCTGTACGGCGAACCGGGCGACGACTCCCTCTTCGGTGCGCAGGGCCACGACTCCCTCAACGGCGGCCCGGGGTTTGACCTCTGCCTCGGCGGGGCTGGAGCCGACACCCTCACCGAGTGCGAAATCCCCGTTCCCTAGCGCGCGACCGTCCTCGCCTTCCGCGGTAGCATGACGGCAAACGGGTCCCGGTGGCCGCTCATGCAGCTCTTCCTCGATACCGCCTCGCTCGACGAAGTTCGCAAGGCCGCCCGCCTCGGGGTCATCTCCGGGGTGACCACGAATCCCTCCCTCCTCGCGAAGGAGGGCGGCGTCAGCTACCGGCAGCGCGTCCTCGAGATCGCCGAGGTCATCGACGGTCCCATCTCCGTGGAATGCGTCAGCCGCACCGCCGACGAGCTCGTCTGCGAGGCGCGCGAGCTCGCCTCGTGGCACCCGAACGTCGTCGTGAAGATCCCCATCGACGACCAGGGACTGGAGGCAATCGCCCGCTGCGCGCGCGAGGGGATCCGCGTGAACACCACCCTCATCTTCTCGCCCAACCAAGCCCTCCTGGCGGCGCTGGCCGGGGCCGCCTATCTCAGCCCCTTCGTGGGCCGGCTCGATGACGTCGGCCACGACGGGATGGAGCTCGTGCGCCAATGCGTGTCCATCGTGGAAACTCACGGCCTGCCCGCCCGGGTGCTCGCCGCCAGCCTCCGCCATCCGCTCCACGTCACCCAAGCGGCCCTGGCCGGTGCCCACATCGCCACCGTCCCGCCCTCCGTGCTGTGGCAGATGCTGAAGCACCCGCTGACCGACGTCGGCATCGAGCGCTTCCTCGCCGACGCCCGCGTCGTCGGGCTCATCCCCGCTGCCGACTGACGCGCGGCCGTCGCGCGTTACGGCCGCTGGGGGTATCCTGCGAATCTGTTTCCCGCTTCGTTCCTGCCCATACGCTCGCGAACCGAGGAGGTCCCAGCGCATGCCGGTGGTCGTCTCGCTGCTTGAAGAGCCGGCGGCCGGGCGTCTCCGGGCGCTGTGGGAAGGGCTCGAGCGCGAGTTCGGCGTCGAGCGGCCGGCATCGCCCCCGCACCTCACCTACCACGCCGCCGAGGCGTACGATCTGGAGCGGGTCGGCGGCGCTCTGAAGAGCCTCGCTCGAAGCATGCCGCCCTTCACCGTCCACTGCGAAGGGCTTGCCCTCTTCGCTGCCGACCCGGCGGTACTCTCCATCGCGGTGGTGCGTACGCCCCGGCTGACAGTGCTGCAGCGGAACATCTTCGAGGAAGTGCGCGGTCACGCCCGGGACGGTTCGCCCTACCACCACCCCGACCGCTGGATGCCGCACCTCACCCTCGCTCGGGGGACCTTCGGCCCCGATAAGCTCGGCGCGATGGTGGCGTGGCTCGTTCGCCAGCAGCTCGAAATCGAGGTTGCGGTGACCAACCTCGGGGTGATCGACGGCGAAGGCTCGGCGGTCATCTGCCGCCACGAGCTCACCGGCTGACCTGCCGTCAGATCGCTCGGCCGCGGGCGGCCTGCGCTTCGAGATGGGCGCCCGTCAGCCAATCGAGGATCTGGGGCCAGTAGCGGCTGAAGGCGTACTGCCCGGCAATGGCGAGCGCCACTGCCGTCACGACGATGGACCACTCCCAGGGCCCGACCGCGGTGAAGCCGAAGAAATCGCGCAGCCAATCGACGTAGACGGTGAAGACGAGCCCGGCGAGGAGCACTCCGGCGAGGACGAAGGTCATCACGGGGCGGGTGAGACTCCGCCACGACGCGCCTTCGAGCCCGAGCACCTCGATGACGAAGATGAGGCCGATGATGCCGAGGGTGAGGGAGACCAGCGTCCGCGCCTCCGCGATATCGCGCCCCAGCAGCCCCTGGGTGAAGAGGTGGACGCCGATTGCCGCAACGGCTGCCGCAGCCGATGCCGGCAGGGCGAAGCGGAGCACGTTGCGGGTGAAGTCGCGTCCCGCCTCGGGCGGGGGCACGCTGATGGAGATGAAGATGGCCGGGATGCCGAGGGTCAACAGCGCCGTCACCGACCCCTGCCGCGGCAGGAACGGAAAGTCGAGACCCAGGAGGTTCGTGGCCACGATGAGCAGGTAGGCGTAGATGCTCTTCGCCAGGAAGAGCTTGGAAAGGCGCGCCGTGTTGCCGAGCACGAACGTCGCTTCGCGGGCGCCGCGGATGAGCGCCTCGAAGCTGTCGCGCAGGAGGACGATGCCGGCGACGGCCCGGGTCATCGACGTTCCCGAGGCCATCGCCACGGCCACGTCGGCAGCCCGCAGCGCTTGGACGTCGTTCGCGCCGTCGCCGACCATGGCGACGAAGTGGCGGTTCCGGCGGAGGGCGTCGACGATGGCTGCCTTCTGGTGGGGGGCGATGCGCCCGAAGATGCTGCGCTCCTCCACCGCCCGTGCGAAGGCATCAGGGGAGAGGCCCTCCAGCTCCGGGCCGGAGATGATGCCGCCCTTCAGCCGGATCCGGAGCTGCCCGAGGAGGGCGGCCACCGTCTGTGGGTTGTCCCCGGAGATGATCTTCGGCTCGATGCCGAGCTGGTCCATGAGGGCGAAGGCCTCCCGCACCTCCGGGCGGAGGACGTCGCGCAGGAGCGCCAGCCCCAGCGGGCGCAGCTTGCCGGCTGCACCATCGAGGCTCGGCAGCTTCGGCGCCTCGGCGAAGACGACGCCCCGCAGCCCGCGCTCGACGGCGCGCTCGTACGCCTCGCGCAGGGCGTCGCCGCCCTCGCAGAGCGCGAGCACCGTCTCGGGCGCGCCCAAGACGAAGGCTCGCCGCTCGGTCCCCAGCGTCAGCTCGAGCGCGCTCCACCGTCGGTCGGAGCTGAACGGCACCTTCCCGGTCGGCTGGGCCGCGTTCCGCTCGTGGCCGATAGCGGCGGCGAGGGCTCCCGCGGTCTTGCTGTCGTTCTCTGTGGCAGCCGCGAAGGCCGCGAGCCAGGGGCGGTACCCCTCCATGCCCGGCAGCCATTCGATGCTCTCTAGCTCGAGCTGGTTGGCGGTGATGGTCCCCGTCTTGTCGAGGCAGATGACGTCCGTGTAGTTCAGCGCCTCCACCGCCGAGATGTCCTGGACAATGGCGCCCGCACGGGAGACGCGCACCGCGCCCACGGCGAACGCCACGGTCATCCCCAGGAGCAGCCCGACGGGGACGACGGTGGTGATGAGCGCCGTGGTGGCCGTGAGGGATTCGGTGAACCCGCGCTCCTGGACGTTGTACTGGACCATCAGGGCAGCCGCGAGGACTCCCGTCGCGATGAGGAGCATGCGCAGGATGCGCCGGAAGCGGATCTGCAGCGGGGTGAGCCGCCGCACGAGCTGGCGCGCGTCGGCCGTGAGGCGCACGATGTAGGCTTCGTTCCCGACCCGTTCGGCCCGATAGAAGAGGTCGCCTGCCGTGCAGAAGCTCCCCGAGAGGAGCTCGTCGCCCGGCTTCTTCAACACCGCGTCGGACTCGCCGGTGAGGAGCGACTCGTCGACTTCGGCGGAGCGAGCGACCACGTGCCCATCCGCCACCACCTGATCGCCCGGCCGGAGGTGGATGAGGTCGCCCTGCACCACGTGCTGGGCGAGGATGGCGCTCTCCACCCCGTCGCGGATGACGTGGACGCGCGGCGCGGTGAGCGCCCGCAGGCGGCGCAGCGTGCGCGTCGCCTTCAGCTCCTGGATGGTGCTCACGACGACGTTCGCCGCCGTGACGATGCCCACGAAGAAGGCATCGCGGAACTGCCCCACGAAGAGCAGCCCGGCGATGAGCACGGCGAGGATCACGTTGAAGAAGGTGAGGACGTTGGCGCGGATGACGTCGGCATCGCTGCGCAGGCGTGAGGTGTCGACGTTCACGAGCCCCCGCGCGGCGCGCGCCGCCGCTTCCTGCGACGTGAGCCAACCCGGCGGGATGTCGCCAGGCGCGAGCGGTCCCCCGGCCAGCGCCGTCGGCTGCGCAGCGCTCATCGCTGCTAGCGTGACCGATCGCGCTCGGCCTGGGAAGCCTGCAGGCCAGGACGGGGAAGCGAGCTCAGCCGTGCATAGCCATGCCGACGATGGACAGCCCGATGAGCATCCCGATGAATACGCCGCAGAGGAGGGTCAGCCAGCCTATGGTCGACCACATTCCCGTTCGCCACTCCTGAGTCGTCACGTCGCGAAGCCCGGGCCCATAGTACCCGCCAGGGCCTGGCGGCGCACGCGCCTTGCCCGCGCCGGTATCCTCGGCTACCATTGTTGACACGATCACTCTACTTTCTCGCTCCCCTTCGGGACTGGAGCTCAGGCAGGAAGGATGCGCGTTTCCACCCGCGGCGATTACGGCCTCCGCGCCCTCATCGAGTTGGCCGCCCATTACGGGCAGGGCCCGCTGCAGTCGTCGGAGATCGCCCTGCGCCGGCACATCCCCGAGCAGTACCTCGACCAGCTCCTCGCCACGTTGCGGAAGGCCGGGTTCGTGCGCTCCATCCGGGGTCCCGGGGGAGGCCACGAGCTCGTTCGCCCGCCGGAAACCATCACCGTTAAAGAGGTCATCGAGGCGCTGGAAGGCAGCCTCTCGCCCGTGGCGTGGCTCGACCTGCCGCCTGAGCAGACCGACCATCCCCACCAGTGCGGCCAGCGGGAGATCTGGGAGCGGGTCCGCGCCGCCACCGAGGAAATCCTCGCCTCCTACACCATCGCCGACCTGCTCGACCGTGAGCCGCGGGCGGTCGCCGGCCGGTACGTGATATGACGGCGCGCCTCTCCCGCCCGCTCATCGCCGAGAACGTGCTCGAGCTCATCGGGGCGACGCCCATGGTGCGCCTCAATCGGGTGGTTCCCCAGGGCGCGGCCACGGTCTACGGGAAGCTCGAGAACCTGAACCCCGGCGGCAGCGTCAAGGACCGCATCGCGCTCGCCATGATCGAGGATGCGGAGCGGAAGGGGCTGCTGAAGCCGGGCGCCACGATCGTCGAGCCCACGTCGGGGAATACGGGTATCGGCTTGGCGGTCGTGGCGGCCGTGAAGGGGTACCGCCTCGTCCTCACCATGCCCGAGGACATGTCCATCGAGCGGCGGCGGCTGCTCGAACGGCTGGGGGCTGAGCTCGTCCTCACCCCTGCCATCGAGGGGATGACCGGCGCCGTGTTCGCCGCCCAGCAGATGGTCGAGAAGGACCCGAACTGCTTCATGCCCCAACAGTTCGAGAACGAGGCGAACCCCGAAATCCACCGCCGCACCACCGCCCGCGAGATCCTCGCCGCCACAGGCGGCAAAATCGACGCCTTCGTCGCGGGTGTCGGCACCGGCGGCACCATCACCGGGGTCGGCGAGGTGCTGCGGGAGGAGCTCGGCGACCGCGTGCTTATCGTGGCGGTGGAGCCCGCCCGCTCGCCCGTCCTGAGCGGGGGGCGGCCGGGCATGCACGGCATCCAGGGTATCGGCGCCAGCTTCGTGCCCGGGGTGCTAAACCGCGAGGTGTACGACGAGATCATCCGCGTCGAGGATCGGGACGCCTTCGCCATGACGCGCCGGCTCGCCCGGGAGGAGGGACTCCTCGTCGGCATCTCCTCCGGGGCGAACGTGGTCGCAGCCAACAAGGTCGCCCCCCGCCTCGGCCCCGGCAAGGTGGTGGTGACTATCCTCTGCGATACGGGCGAGCGGTACCTGAGCGTAAACCTGTGATCGAGGTGGTGGACGTGAGCGTGCAGGAACGGCGCACAATAGAGGGCGCGTTGCAGATGGAAACCGACCGCCAGCCTGCGGGGGCGGCTGGCGCCGAGGAAGGAGGCCCCATGACAGTCAGCGTCTACATCCCCACGCCCTTCCGGCACCTGGTGGGGAACCGGGTGCATGTGCAGGCCCGCGGGCGCACGGTCCGCGACGTTCTCGCCGACCTCGATCGGCAGTTCCCCGGCTTCCGCCAGCAGCTCTTCGGGCCGGAGGGACGGCTGGCGGCGCATATCAACGTCTACGTCAACCAGGTCGAGATCGGCACCCTCCAGGGCGAGGAGACGCCCCTCCGCGAAGGCGACGAGGTGGCCGTGATCCCCGCGCTCGCCGGCGGGGCCGTCGCCCTCACGCCCGAGATGGTGGAGCGGTACAGCCGGCACATCATCATGCCCCAGGTAGGGAGCGCCGGCCAGCGGAAGATCATGGAGGCGAAGGTGCTCATCGTCGGCGCGGGCGGCCTCGGCTCCCCAGTCGCCATCTACCTCGCCCTCGCCGGGGTCGGCACCATCGGGCTCGTCGATTTCGACGTCGTCGACCGTTCGAACCTGCAGCGCCAGATCCTTCACCAGGACGACGACGTCGGGCGGCCGAAGGTCGTCTCCGCCAAGGAGACGCTCCTCGCCTACAACCCGCACATTCAGGTGGTCACCCACGAGACCCCGCTCACCAGCGACAACGCCTTCGAAATCCTGGAGCCCTACGACATCGTGGTGAACGGGGCCGATAACTTCGCCACCCGCTACCTCGTGAACGACGCCTGCTACCTGCTGAAGAAGCCGCTCGTCGACGGTTCCATCCTCATGTTCGATGGGCAGGCTACCACCTACCTCCCCGGCCGCGGCTGCTACCGCTGCCTCTACCCGGCACCGCCGCCGCCGGGCATGGTGCCGTCGTGCGCCGAAGCCGGCGTCCTCGGGGCGATGTGCGCCACCATCGGCAGCATTCAGGCCACCGAGGTGTTGAAGCTCATCCTCGGCATCGGCGAGCCCCTGGTGAACCGCCTGCTCCTCTACGATGCGCTCGCCCTCGAGTTCCGTATCGTCCGCATCCGGCGGGACCCGAACTGCCCGCTCTGCGGCGACAACCCCACCATCACCCAGCTCATCGACTACGAGGCGTTCTGCGGCGCGCCCTTCCCGGCGGCCCAGCACGCCTGACCATCCCGCGAGCGAAACGGAGAACGCCGAGCATGACATCCTCCACTGCGAACCCCACCGTCCAGGTGCGCGTCACCGCCGTCCTCCAGAAGCTCACGGGCGGCCTGAAGGCCGTCGAGGCCACCGGCTCTACCGTCGGCGAAGCGCTCGACGACCTCGACCGCCGCTTCCCGGGCTTCAAGGCCCAGCTTTCGGGGGAGGACGGCAAGCTTCACCGGTTCGTAAACATCTACCTCAACGACGAGGACATCCGCTACCTGCAGGGGGTCGATACGCCCCTCAAGCCGGGCGACGTGCTCGACATCCTCCCGGCCCTCGCCGGGGGCCTCCGCTAGCTCGGGAGACGCTCGCGCCATGGCCCTCTACGAGTCGGTGCTGGACCTCATCGGGAACACTCCCCTCGTCAGGATGCCGCGCCTCTCGCCTCGGCCCGGCATCCACCTCTACGCGAAGCTCGAGGGGCAGAACCCCACCGGCTCGGTGAAGGACCGCATCGCCAAGTACATGATCGAAGCGGCGGAGGCCCGGGGCGAACTGAAACCGGGTGACACCATCCTCGAGCCGACCTCCGGCAACACCGGCATCGGCCTCGCCCTCATCGGCCGTCTGAAGGGGTACCGCGTCGTCTGCGTCATGCCCGAGAACGTCAGTCCAGAGCGCTCCCAGCTGCTCCGCGCTTATGGGGCCGAAATCATCTACTCCCCAGGGGAGCTGGGTTCGAACGGGGCCATCGCCCTCGCCCAGCGCATCATCGCCGAGAACCCTGGCAGGTACTACTTCCCCTACCAGTACGGGAACGAGGCGAACCCCCGCGCCCACTACGAGACGACGGGCCCGGAAATCCTCCGCGACCTCCCGGAGGTGACGGTGTTCGTGGCGGGGCTCGGCACCGGCGGCACGCTCACGGGCACAGGCCGCTACCTCAAGGAGAAGAAGCCCGGCGTCAAGGTCATCGCCGCCGCGCCCCACCCGGGCGACCAGGTGCAGGGGCTCCGCGCGCTCGAGGAGGGCTTCATCCCGCCCGTCCTCGACGAATCCGTCCTCGACGGCCGCATCGTCGTCGATAGCCGCTCCAGCTTCGCCATGGCGCGGGAGCTGACGGAGAAGGAGGGCATCTTCGCCGGCGTGAGCTCGGGCTCGGTGGTGCGGGCGGCGCTGAAGATCGCCGAGCGGCTGGAGGGCGAACAGCACATCGTCTGCCTCTTGGCCGACGGCGGCTGGAAATACCTCTCCTCCGGACTCTGGACCACCGAGTGGGAAGACCACCCGGAGGAGATCGAAAGCAAGATCTGGTGGTGAACACGAAGGCGGAGCTGCCCGCCGCGGCGCCGCTGCGCGTTCGCCCTGCGGCCGATATGCTCCGTTAAGCACAATGCCAGGAGCTTCGCCGGTGCGACTCCGGTCCGCTGCCCTTCTGGTCGTGGCGGCTGCCCTCACCCTGCTGTCGGCCTGCGGCGGCGAGAGCCGGACGGTCATCGTCGCCACCACCACGAGCATCCAGGACTCGGGGCTCCTCGAGACCCTGATCCCCGCCTTCGAGGCGCAGACCGGCATCCGCGTGAAGGCCATCGCCGTCGGTTCGGGAGCAGCCATCGCGATGGCATCGCGGGGCGATGCCGACGCGGTGTTCGTTCACGACCCGGAGGCCGAGGCCAAGGCGGCGGCAGAAGGTCACCTCGTCGAGGGCGTTCTCGTCATGACGAACGACTTCCTCGTCGTCGGGCCCGCCGATGACCCTGCCGGCGTGCGCGGGGCTTCCGATGCAGTCGACGCCTTCGGGCGGATCGCCGCTGCAGCCGCGCCGTTCGTGTCCCGTGGCGACAACTCCGGCACGCACGCCAAGGAGCTGGCCCTGTGGGCTGCTGCGGGGGTCGATCCCGCCGGCCTCCCTGCCCGGCTCGAGTCCGGGCAGGGGATGGGCGCTACCCTCACCATCGCCAGCGAGCGGCGTGCCTACACGCTGACGGACCGGGCCACCTACACCGTCCTCCGCGCGTCCCTCTCCCTCGAGCCGCTCTTCCAGGGCGGCGCGGAGCTCGTGAACCCGTACCGTGCCTACGTGGTGAATCCCGAACGGCACCGCGGTGTGCGCGCTGACCTGGCTCGCGTCTTCGTGCGATTCCTCGTCTCGGCAGAAGCGCAGCGCGCCATCGCCGCCTTCGGCATCGAACGGTACGGGGAGCCGCTCTTCGTCCCCGCCGACCCGCGGGCCCGGGAGGCGTCTCCGCGGTGACCCTCTGGGACGGGATTGCCGAGGCGTTCCGGCTGCTCGCACGGGGCGACCCGTACCTCCTCGACGTGCTCCGCCGGACGGTGCTCATCTCCGGGGCCGCGACGGTCATCGCCCTCGCCGGCGGTGCTCCCCTTGGCTACCTCCTCGCGCGGGCGCGCTGGCCGGGCCGCACGCTCCTGCTCGCGGCGGTCCACACCGGTATGGGGCTGCCGCCCGTACTGGTGGGGCTCGTCATGTATCTCTTGATCGCCCGTTCCGGTCCCTTCGGCGATCTCGGGTGGCTGTACACGCCCCAGGCCATGGTCGCGGCGCAGGTTGCCATTGCGGCGCCGCTCGTGGTGAGCTTCACGGCCGCCGCCTTCCAGTCGCTCCCGGAGGAACTGGGCGATCTCCTTCGCGTCCTCGGCGCGGGGCCAGTGCGGAGGCTGTGGCTGCTGGCGCGGGAGGCCCGCCTCGGGCTGTTGGCAGCGGTCATGGCGGGCTTCGGAGCCATCGTGTCCGAGGTCGGCGCTGCCCTCACCGTGGGCGGGAACCTCGACGGCAGCACCCGCGTCCTCACCACGGCGATTGTGCTCGAAGCATCGCGGGGCGAGTACGCTCGTGCCATCGCCTTCGGCACGGTGCTCCTGCTCCTCGTCCTCGGCGCCAACCTCATCCTCACGGCTGCGCAGCAGCGGGGCCGCTGATGAGGGTCGAGCTCGCGGACCTGACGGTGGTGCGGGCGGGCCGCGCCGTGCTGGCTGTCGAGCGGCTGGTCATCGGCTCGGGACGGGTCACGGTCATCCTCGGCCCCAACGGGGCCGGCAAGACGACCCTGCTCCGCGCTGTGGCCGGCCTCGAGCGTTGCGGGGGCTCCCTGACCTTCGACGGGCGGGCGGCGCGCCCTCCGCTCGCCGTTGCCTTCCAGCGGCCGGTTTTCCTCCGCGGCACGGTGCGCGCCAATCTCGACCTCGCGCTGAAGCTCGCGGGCGTCCCTCCGGCCGACCGCGAGCCCCGCATCGCCGAAGCCGCCGCCGTGCTGGGCATCGCCGCGCTTCTCGATCGGCCCGCATCGCGCCTCTCCGCGGGGGAGGCGCAGCGGGCCAACCTTGCCCGGGCCCTCGCGCTCCGCGCGCCCCTCACGCTGCTCGACGAGCCGCTCGCCGGCATCGACGGACCTGCCCGCCGCGAACTTCTGGGAGCGCTCCCGGCTGCCTTCCGGGCTGGCGGCGGCACCGTCATCGTCGTGACGCATGACCCGCCGGAGGCGGCGCTTCTTGCCGACGATTTGGTGATCCTGCTCGACGGGCGGGTCCACGCGGCGGGGCCGGCCGCGGAGATCCTTGCCGCACCCCCGGATGCCGAAACCGCCTCCTTCCTCGGCTGGGACATCATCCCCGCCGAGGGCGGCGTGTGGGCCGTCGCCCCGGGAGCCCTGCGCGTCGGCCGGGGGGACGTTCCCTTCCCCCTGGCGGCCGAGCGCGTGACCGTCATCGGCGGAGCGCCGGTGGTCGCCGGGCGCATTGCCGGCGTCCCCTGTCTCGCCCGGCTGGACGAGGCTCCCCCGCCGGCGCCCGGAGAGTCGGTGGCCGTTTGGGCGCCGCGCTCGGCGGTACGCTGGTTCCCGAGCAGCCGTTGACAGGCCGATCGGGGATTCGCTACCGTTATCGCGCCATGCATGCGATGGCCCCGACCACGGGAAGCGCCAGCGCCGGGTGAACGCCCGGCGCTGTGTGTTTCTCCAACCCTTGGAGGAAAGGAGCGCCGCGATGCATTCCAGCCTCATCGGGAAGATCGAGAAGGCCCGGCTCTACGCGCAGGAACGGGACCGCGTCCGCTTCGAGCGCTTGGCGGTGACCTTCCGCGGCGAGAACGACGTCCACCGCGTCGAACTCGCCGACGGCGCGTGGCGCTGCAGCTGCGACTTCTTCTCCGGCTGGGGCGTCTGTTCGCACACGATGGCGCTGGAGAAGATCCTCCAGGGGATGGTGCCGCCCGTGCAGATCCCCGACGCGGTCAGGGCCAGCGCCTGAAGCCGCGCGCAATTCTTACGCGGCTCCAACGGCTCTCCGCGCCCGCGGCAGGTCCGTGCCGGCAACCGGACTGCTACCATAGCGCCACCGGAGAGCCACTGCCATGTTGGGTTGGAGCTGGCCCGCCTTCTTCGTCTACGTCTCCGCCCTCGCCTTCATGGTGTTGGGCGGGTTCATCGGCCTCCTGGAATCGGGCCATCCCGCCTTCCTCGCGCCCATCCTCCTTGGGCTCTTCTTCTTCTACATCTGCTGGGAAGTCTCCGTCGGGAACGACTGAACCGGCCCCGGCAGCCCGCGGCGCCGGCTGCCCGCTTCGCCGGAAGCGTACCGGAAGCGTACTCCGGGCCTCGGCGCTGCTCGCACTGAGGCTGATGGCCGCCTCGGCCTGCAGCCGGCCCGGCGCCGACCGCCCCCGGACGCCCATGCCCGAAGCGGCCGCGTCCCCGACGAACGAGAGCGAGGCGAACCCCTTCGGCGTAACGCTCTCCTCCGCCCTCGTCCGGAGCGGCCGGGGCATGGAGGTCGCAGGCGCCCTGGGTGTCCGCTACTACCGGCTCCCGTCGGTGTTCGCCGAGACGTGGGACGGCTCCTGCCCCGAATGCGAGGCGGCCCGCGCCGCCGGCCTCGAGCTGGTGCTGACCGTCCGCAACGAGGGCCCCGGTCCTACGGCTCCCCCCTCGCGACCTCGCTGCCTACGAGCGCACCGTGCGCGACATCGTCCGCACGCTCCGGCCGGCCCTGCTCGTCGTCGAAAACCTCGTCGTCGAAAACGAAGAAAACTCGTCGCTCTTCTACATCGGCTCTCCGGAAACGTACGCCGAGCAGCTGCGCGCCGCCTGCCGCGCGGCTCACCAGGAGGGAGTGCCGTGTACGAACGGCGGCCTCGTCAGTTCGCTCGTTGCCCTTCTGGTGTACGGCGGACTGCGGGCTGGCGGGAGGTCGGCCGAAGCGGAAGACTTCGCCCGACGGGCCTTGGAGGACGAGCTCCGCGCCCGGCTCGATTCCCCGGCGGCGCAGGCGGAGCTTGCGGAAGGAAAGGAGCACCTCGCGTCGTACCGTGCTGCCGGTGCCGGCTTCGTGAACTTCCATTGGTACATCGCCGATGCGCAGGCGCTCCGGCGGGCCGTCGGCTATATCTCAAGCGGGTCAGCGGCCTTCCCGCCGTCACCAGCGAGATCGGCGAGCTCGTGGACGACCCCGGCGTGACGTCGGCCCTCATGGCGGCGGTCGCCGAAGCGGGGCTGCCCGTCGCTTTCTGGCTCGGGCTCGACGGGCCCCGTGCTCGGGGGCTCGTCGAACCCGACGGCACGCTGCGCCCCTCGGGGCTCGCCTTCCGGCGCTTCGTCGCCGAGCGGTACCGCGATCGTTGACGGGTCGTGCGGCCCTAGCGGCGCCGTCTCGAGGCCTGTACGATTGCCGCTGAATTCCATTCGGACAGGGGGACCCCATGGCGGACCGAATCGAAATCGCCCGCAGGTACCTTCAGGCCCAGCGCGACGGCCGTATCGACGAAGCCGTGGCGCTACTCGCCGACGACGTCGTCCTCGTGAACCCCATGACGGGCACGGTCACGGGCAAGGCTGCTGCCGAGCAGTCGCTCCGCAATCGTCCGGCAGGAGGGGCGGGAGCTGGATTCAACATCACCTGGCGGGAGCCCGAGCTCGTCGATGGGAACGTGAAGATCGTGGGCGACGGCAGCCCCTTCGGGCCGATCCGCATCCTCATTTCGTTCAACGACCAGGACCAGATCACGAAGGTCGATATCGGCCTCGGCACCTAGGACTCACGGCGCCAGCGGGCGGCGCGCCCACGCCTCCCAAAGCGCCCACGCTTCCTTGTTGCTCCCGTCGCTCCGGCGCAGCCCGATGTCTCGAAAGACGGAGGCTGCGCCGGCGGTCACGTAGGCCGGGTCGAACACGGCCCGATAGACGACGAGCGAGAAGCCGTTCCGTTCCGCGTCCTCAAGCAGCCGCTGGAGGAACGCCGCCTGGTCGGCCTCGGTGCCGATGAGCGCCTGGCCCTCCACCGTCGCGGAGGCGTACCCCGCCTCGGCGATGATGATCTCCCCGTCCCAGTGAGCCTGGAGCTGCGAGTAGTACTCCTCCGGCAGCTCCGAGGCGGTGCGGATGCCGGAGAGGTACGGGTAGGTGGAGATCGCGAGCGCATCCATCCTCCCGCGGAACGGCTCGATGGCGTCCCACTGCGGCGGGTGGATCCGCCCCAGGTTGCCTTCCAGGTCCTCGAGCTGGAAGGTCGGGAACACCTTCACGCGCGGGTCGGCGGCTTTCGCCGCATCGTAGGCGTCGCGGTACGCCTCGAGGAAGGCCTCGAACTGTTCGGGCGCGCGGTCGCGGAGCATGTTGATCTCGACGCCGATGGCCAGGTACGCCGGGCGGTAGTTCGAGACCACGTAGGCGGTGTACGCCACGAGGGCGTTCCGAATCTGAGGGTTCCGGAACCCCTCCTCCGGAGAGACGCCCGCAGGGAGGTTCGCCGCCCGGCTGCGCTGCACCAGGGGATCGGTCGGGTCGATGGCGTAGAAGAGCTGGAGATGGGGGTACTGCGCCAGGAGCGCCGTTTCGACCCGGGTCGTCTCCTCGGTCTCGGCCGAAAGCTGCCGGTTGGGGAAGAAGTCCTCCCAGGGCGGGGGACGTTGGATGAGCACCGTGTCGGCGTACTGGGCGACGGTGGCGAAGGTGCGGATGTATGCCTCTGTAGTGGCCTCCGGCGGCAGCGTGCTGAAGCCGAGGCGCACCCGTCGGGGCTCTCCCTCGGGCGTGGGGCGCACCACCGTCGGCCCTGGTCCCACGGGAGTGGGGGTCGAAGGCTCGGTGCGACCGCCGAAGCAACCCGAGAGCACGGCCGCCGCGGAGAGAGCTGCTAGAATCCATGCGGCGGGGTGGGCCCGGCCGGCGTGCCGGGGGGGAGGCGCCATGCGGGCGGCGTTCCTCGGTGCGGTCCTCATCGGCTTCCTCGTGGGAGGCTCCATCTTGGGAATCCGGCTGCTCCGTGCCGGGGGCGGGACGGGCGCGACGCTGCCCGAACCAATGGGCAACCCCGCGGCCGACCTGGCCCAGCGCTTCGCCGATGCCTGGCAAGGAAGCGACTACGCAGCCTTGTACCTCCTGCTCCATCCGGCGTCTCAGGCCGCCTACGCGGCCGTCGATCTCGAAGCCGCCTACCGCGACTTCGCCCGCGAGACCACGCAGATAGCCATCGCCGTTTCGGTCATCGAAGCGAACGAGGCGGGCGCACGCTTCGATGTTCGCCTCCAGACAGCCTATTTCGGGACCCTGGAATACTCCACTACCGTTCGTTTCGCCCGGGACGAGAGCGGCAACCTGCGCGTGCGCTGGCAGCCGGACGCCGTCCACCCCGCCATGACCGGGGGGCGCGTCCTCCGGAGCGAAATCCAACGGCCCCGGCGCGGCGCGATCTACGACCGGAACGGCGAGCCGCTCGCCATCACCCGCGATGTGCGAGTCCTCGGCCTCGACCGGAGCGCCATCCGGGACGAACAGGCCGTCCGCGCCGCCCTCCAGGCGTTCGGGTTCCCTCGCGAAGCCATCGACCGCGCCTTCGCCAGCCCGCTTCCCCGCTACTACCGCGTCGAGGTCGGCGTCGTGCCCGACGAACGCGCCGAGGAGGCGAGCCGCCTCGTGCTCGAGACGCCGGGGCTCGTGCTGGCGGCCGAGGAGCGTCGGGTACACCCCCTCGGTCCGGCAGCGGCCCACATCGTCGGCTACACCCGCGAGCTCACCCCCGAGGAGGCGGCGGCGATGCCGGGGCGCAGGCCCGGTGACCGGGTCGGGGCCGCCGGCCTGGAGGCGGCCTTCGACGAGCTGCTCGCCGGGAGGGTCGGCGCCGCCCTCCGGGTGGTCGGGCCCGGCGGCACCGTCCTCCAGACGCTCGCCGAACAGCCGTACGTGCCCGCCCAGGACATCCAGACAACGCTCGACGCCCGCGTCCAGCGAGCCGCCTTCGAACGTCTCGGGGGACGTGCCGGCGCCGTGGTCGTCCTCGACCCGCGGAGGAACGAACTCCTCGCCGTGGTGAGCTCACCCTCCTTCGACCCGGACGCGTTCGAGCGGGGGGATGCCGAGACCCTCGCCGCCTACACGAACGACCAGGCGAAGCCGCTCACGAACCGGGCGCTGCACGGCCTCTACTCGGCGGGCTCCACCTTCAAACTGGTGACGGGGGCGGCAGGCCTTGCCTCGGGCCTCGTGTCGCCCGCCACGCGCCTCGACTGCGGGGCCGTCTGGTACGGCGTCGACCCGCCCCGGCGAAACTGGGAAGGGGCGCGCGGCCCGCTCACCATCGCCGAAGGGCTGATGCGCTCCTGCAACCCCGTCTTCTACGAAATCGGTCTGCGCCTCTACAACGAGCGCCCGGGCTTCCTGGCCGAGATGGCCCGCCGCTTCGGTTTCGGGGAGCCCTCGGGGACGCCTGGCCTCGACGACGCCGCCGGCCTCGTCCCCGACGACGCCTGGAAGCGCCGGGCGCGCGGCGAGCCGTGGTACCCCGGCGACGAGGTGAACCTGGCCATCGGCCAGGGTGACCTCCTCGTGACGCCCCTCCAGCTCGCGAACGCCTACAGCGCCTTCCTCGCGCGTCAGCTTCGCCGCCCCGTGCTCCTCGCAGGCAGCGTTGCCGAGCCAATCGGCGAGCCGCTCCCCCTCACCGACGCCCAATGGGCTCACCTGTACGAAGGCTTGCGGCTCGTCACCGGGCCCAACGGCACGGCCGCCTCTGCGTTCTGGGCCCTGGGGTATACCGACTTAGGAGGGAAGTCGGGCACGGCCGAGGATGCCGAGCTGCAGCAGCACGTGCTCTTCGTCGCCTTCGCGCCCGTCACCGCCCCGTCCGCCCTGGCTGCCGTGGTCCTCGACGACGGCGCCTCGGGCTCGCTCGAAGCGGGGCCCATCGCCCGGGACGCGGTGCTCGCCGCGCTCGGCCGGTGACTGGCCCTACACGGTCCCGGCCTCGATGACCTCCATCAGACGGGCTACCCGCTTCGGCACCTCGTCCTTCATCCGCGCCCCCTGGGGGTTCGTGACGTTCCCCTGCAGGTAGCGCATGTAGATGCCCTCCCCGATGACGGCCCCCTTGAACATCGCCAGGACCAGCCAGAAGTGCATATCGGCCAGCCGCCGACCGCTCCGCTCGGCGTACAGTTCGGCCAGCTCCTGGCGCGACGGGAACCCGTCGCGGAGCGTCACCGACGGGGCGAGGACCTCGTCGTCTCCACTCCGACGCTCGAAGTCCCGGGGGTCGCCCCACGTGGAAAGGAGCCAGCCCACGTCGCCCAGCGGGTCGCCGAGCGTCGCGAGCTCCCAGTCGAGGATGGCGAGGAGCTTCGGCTCCTTCAGGTCGAACAGCACGTTGTCAAGCTTGTAGTCGCCGTGGACGATGGTCCGCTCCCGCTCCTCCGGGAGATGGGCCTCCAGCCAGTCGGCAGCTCGGTCGAGGTCGGGAAGGTCGCGCGTGTGGGGACGGGTGAGCTCCCACTGGCGCCGCCACCGGCGCACCTGGCGTTCCGCGAAGCTCGTCGGCGGCGCCGACAGCTCGGTGCTCCGCCAGTCGACGGCGTGCACCTCGACGAGGGCATCGATGAGCTCCTCGGCCATCTTCCGCCGGCCGGCCGGGTTGTCGTACGCCTCGGGGATGGTGTCGCGAATCTCGGTGCCCGCCACCCGCTCCATCACGTAGAACGGCGCGCCGATGACCGATGGGTCCTCGCAGGCAGCGACGGGCCGGGGAACGCGAGCTTTGCCCCAGAGGGCGGAGATGAAGCGCCACTCACGGATGACATCGTGCGCCGAAGGCAGCAAGTGGCCCGTCGGCGGGCGGCGCAGGACGAGACGCTGGTCTCCCCGGTCGATGAACAGCGTGACGTTGGAGTAGCCCGCCGTGTGCTTGCGGACGGAAATCGGCGCGTGGCCGCCGAGCCGCTCGTCCAGGAATCGCTCGAGCGCGGGGATGTCGACCAATCCGTCGAGTTCGTCGGGGGAAGGCGGAGCAGACATGGCGCAACCTCGGGCAGAGCTGGCGGAGATACTGTACCGCGGGCGAAAGATCGGCTCACGGCGGCGAGCGCCCGGGGGAGTACGATGGACCCATGCGTGTCGCCGGTCTCGACGCCACACCCCGGGGGTGGGCCGTCGTGCTCCTCGAACAGGGGCGGTTCGCTGGCGCGGCGGCGGTCCGCCGCCTCGCCGACGCCTTCGCCCTCCTCCACGACGCCGATGCCGTGGCCGCCGATATCCCTCTCGCGGCGCCGCCGCGTGGCATCCGCGAGGCCGAGGTCGCCGCCCGGCGCGCCCTCGGCCGGCGCGCCTCCACCCTCTTCCTCACTCCGCCGCGGGCAGCCCTGGCGGCTGCCAGCCGGGCCGAGGCCACAGCCATCGCTCGAGAGCTCGGCGCGCCGGGCGTCTCCGCCCAGGCGTGGGCTCTCCGGGGTCGCATCCTCGAGGCCGAGGCCTTCGCCGGAGACCCCCGCCTCATCGAGGCCCACCCGGAGCTCTCCTTCGCCGAGATGACCGGGGCGCCGCTAACCATGCCGAAGCACACGTGGGACGGGCTCGCCGCTCGCCTCCAGGCCTTGAACGCCCAGGGGATCGCCTTCCCCGACGCCATCGGCGGCTCCGGCGGCAGCTTGCCCCCGGCCGACCTCGTCGACGCCGCCGCGGCCGCGTGGACCGCTGCGCGCTGGCTCCGGGGGCTCGCGAGGCCCTACCCTGCCTCGCCTCCACGCGACGGCACCGGGAGCGGCATCATCTGGGCCTAGTCGACCGGAGGGGCGAGCAGCCGGAGGACGACGGGGCCGCCGACGTCGCGCACCTCGAACCGCAACGCCGCCGTCCCAGCGGCGTGCTCGAACTCCACCTGGGTCCGCCGGGGGCCCTCGCGAGGGTCATCGGTGGCTACGACCAAGTTCCCGTCCACCAACACACGGAGCTCGCCGTCGAACTCCAGTTCGAGCCGGTATCGGCCGTCGGCAGGGGTAGCGAGAAGGCCCTCGGCCACGAGCCGCCAGCGGTCGTCCGGAACGTCGGGAAACGGGTAACTCGGGACGGCGATGTCGACCGTCTCGGTCCTCACTGCCGCCGCAACGGCGTAGCTTCCGCTTTCCTCCTCGCTTTCGAAGTGGAGGCTCCACCCCAGGAGCGCCTTCGGGACGAGGGGCTGGGGGGTGGGGGTCGGGGTGGGCGGCAGCGGGGTCGGCGTCGGCGTCACCGGCGCGGCGGTGGGCCGGGGTGCGGTGTTCGCCACGCTCGGGTCGCGAGGGTCGCCGTCCGAAGGCCGCTCGAGGGCGAACGGCAGCGCCACGAGGACGGCGGCGAGAAGGACGGCCAAGGCTACCGCTTCCCGAAGGCCCAGCCCGTGCATGCCTCCAGCGTACCCACGACGCGGCTTCCCGGCCGGCGTCATGGAAAGCGCCCTGCACCGCCAGGCTCGGGGCGGAAGGCGGAGCCGTAGACTGGAGGGGTGGACCGTTCGCGGTTCGGCGCCCGCGAAGCTGCAGCGATCGCCCTCCTTGCGCTCGCCGTCGTCATCGCCTGGCCCTTCCTCGACCCGAACGGCGAAGCGGGCCAGCCCCGCCCCGTGGAGCTCGGCGACACACCGACCCCGGCTGCGACCGCGCCCCTGCCCCAATGGCGAGTGGAGGTCCTCACGCTCGCCGGGGAGCCGGCCGACATGGTTTTCGAAGGCGAGGACCTCAGCATCAACTGGCAGGAGCGTCCGTGGGCGGTTCGTGCGACAACTTTCCTTGCCCTTCCCTCGCCCGGGGTGTGGCGCCTCGTCTTCGAGCACGAGCAGCCCTTCACCGTCACCATCGACGGCGCGAGGTACGAGATCGGCGGCGGCGCGCCGGGTCAGGAGTCGAGCGTCCTCTTCCAGTACGGCGGCACGCCGGTGAGCGTGGAGGTGACCAGCGCCTCCATCGAAGGGCGCCTACGGCTCCGACTCGTTGCCATCGTCCCGGGCCCCTAGGGGGTCGGGGCCGTCCCGGCCCCTTGGAGCCGGAGGTAGAGCAGCCGCCAGGCCGCGGTCGCGAAGCTCGCTCCAGCCAGCACCCACAGCGTCCAGTAGCAGTGGCCGAGGGCGGTGCCGACCGCGGCCGCCAGCAGCCGGACGTCCCGGCTGGCGAGCCCGAAGACGGCGTCGAGGTTCGGCGGCACGGCGTTGGCGAGGGAGGCTTCGATGCGGGCTCTCGAGTAGCTCACCACGAGGGTGCCGGCTAGCGCGAGCATGCCGGGCAGCTCTGGCCGGGGCCACGCCTCGAACCGCCACGCGAAGAGCGTCATGGCGACGACGATGGCGGCGTCGGCGTACCGGTCGGTGATGGCATCGAGCGCGGCGCCGAAGCGGGTCGCGGCGCCTCTCAACCGCGCCAGCTCCCCGTCGATGCCGTCGGCGATGCTCGCGGCCTGGATTCCGATGCCCCCGGCGATGTTCCACCCAGCCGCCGTCGCCGCCGCCGCGGCGAAGGAGAGGGCGAGCACCGCCACGGTCACCGCGTTCGGGGTCGCTCCGGTGCGGGCGAGGAGCCGCGCCGCCGGCCGGCTGAGCCGCCGGTTCATCGTCCGGGAAACGATGCCGTCGTACCTCATGGGCGACCGCCCGGTGCGGGCGCGAGGCGCTGCTCTCCCCGGAGAAGGGCGGCGGCAGCGGCCAGGTCGTCGTCGGTGTCGACGTCGTACCAGAAGCTGCCCGAGACGTCGGCGGCGTACAGCTTGCCGCGCTCGGCCAGCCGCGCGAAGAGCGCGTTCAGCTCGCAGCCGGTTCCCAGCTCGTCGAGCGCTTCCCAAACCACTGGGGAACAGAGGAAGGCGCCGGCGTCCAACGCGTCGGCCGGCATAACCTCCTTGCCGATGGCGAGGACGGGCAGGAGCCGCGTACCGGGGGGCGTGGGCGCGATCCGGAGCTTCGTCGCCTCGGCCGCGTAGGCGGCGGCGCGCGGGTGGAAGTCGGCCGCGACCACGCAGGCGCCGGGCGGCGCGAACTCGGCCCGCTCCAGCAACGTACGGACGAGCTCCACGCTCAGGAGGTGGTCGGCCATCACCAGCAGGAAGGGCTCGTCGCCGCACGCCTGTCTCGCCGCGGCCAACGAGCGGCCAGCCGGCGGCCCTTCGTACTCGAGGTTGTAGAGGTAGCGGACGGCCAGCGGGAGCGGCCCCTGGAGCGCCTCCTTCACGAGATGGGCGCTGTAGCCGAGGACGACGTAGGCCTCCGGGAAACCGGCTCCGGCGAGGGCCTCCAGGGTGTAGAGGATGAGCGGCCGGCCGTTCAGGGGCACGGCCGGCTTCGGCAGCCCGTCGACCGAGGCCGCCAGGCGGCTTCCCTTCCCTGCGGCGAGCACGATTGCCCGCGGGGCTTCTCCGAAGCGGACCTCGTCCATCCCCGACATTGTATCGGCCGGCTTCGCCGGCTTTCCCGAGCGCACCGGTCCGCACCCTCCCCTTGGCGGCTTCCGAGAACGATTGCTAAACTCCGCGCACCGTGCGAACGGTTCGCACCGGGCGCACGATCGTCTGCGGGGGAGGGTTACCATGTACGAGGCGCTGCGCGCCGTCCTTCGGCGTCGCTTCCCCGACGCCGACGAGATCGAGATCCACGAGCTCGCCGTCATCGCCGGCGGCTACTCCCGCGAAACCTTCCGCTTCGACGCCCACATCGTGCGGAACGGCAGCCGCGAAGTGCTGCCGATGATCCTGCGCAAGGACCCGCCGCGGGAGTCGGCCATCCTCCATAGCGACCGCCAGCTTGAGCACGACCTCCTCGAGCGGCTCCGCCGGCACACCTCGCTCCCCGTTTCGGAGAGCTACCTGGTGGAGCAGGACCCCTCCTACTTCGGTGAGGCGGCGATGATCCTCCAGCGGATGCCCGGCAGCGGGGAGGTCTCCGCTCTCTTCCATGGCGACCGGACCCACGAGGCCGAAGCGATCGCCACCCAGCTCTGCGAGTACATCGCCCACCTCCACCTCACCGACCCGGCGCTCCTCAACCCCGACGGCCGCCTCGACGACCCCCGGGGCGTCGGCATCGACGTCTCCTCGTGGGAGCGGTACATGGAGAGCAGCATCGATTACTACCTCCGCAGCTACGACGACTTCGCCTTCGACCCCGTGCCGGTCTTCCGCGACGCGTACCTCTACCTGAAGCACACGCGTCCGCGCCCGCTCCCGCTCCGCGTCGTCCACGGCGACTTCAACCCCGCGAACTTCCTCTACGAGAACGGGCGCGTCACGGCCATCATCGACTGGGAGAACGCCCACATCGGCGACCCGCGCGAGGACCTGGGCTGGCTGAAGCTCATGGACCTCCTCAGCAACACGAACATCTTCGGGTCGGTGAAGGCCGAGGGCGGGTTCTTGGGCCTCTACAACAAGCTCACCGGTTTCGGCGTCACCGAAGAGGAGGTGAACTACTTCCAGATCTTCACCGGCGCCCACATCGGCGTGCCTGTCGTTTCGGCGGTGAAGCGGCGCGTCGACAGGAAGCACCTCGAGCTCCTCCACCTCTACCTCACCCAGCCGGTGCTGGTGAGCGAGCTCGCCTTCACGCAACTCCTCGGCTACCCGAACCCTCTCGCCGGAGCGCAGGCATGATCACCCGTCCCAGCGTCGACGACGTCCTCGAAGGCATCATCATCTCCCTCCAGAAGGACATCCTTCCCGAGGTTCAGAGCGACCGGGCGCGCGTGCTCGTGCAGGTGATGCAGGCCCTCCTGCAGTTCGTGCGGCAGCGCGTCCCCGTCGAGCAGCAGATCATGGCCGAAGAGCACAACACCATCACCGCGCTCCTCCGCCAGCTCCCCTCCATCATCGGCGAGGCGGCAGGTCCCGCCGCGGAGCGCATCCGCGCCCGGGCGGAAACCCTCGGAGCCCGGCCCGACCTGCCAGCGTTGCCGCCCTCCGGCGAGCTCACCGCTGCCTACCGCCAACTGAGCGAGGCGCTCGTCGAGACGATCGACGACCTGTACGAACTCCAGGCCGCAGGGCACCCCGGCGCCGGGCCGGCGTTCGAGGCGGTGCGCTCCTACCTCGCGGTACGCGCGGCGCGCGATTTTCAGACCTACATCGTCGGTGCGGGGATGGCCGGCCGCGGCTAGACTGCCGCCATGACGACCGCTGCACCTGCCATCGACTGGAACGCCTACTTCGACGAGGCGCTGGACATCTTCCAGCGGTACCTCCGCATCGACACCTCGAACCCGCCCGGCAACGAATGGCGGGCCGCCGACTTCCTCGAGGGCATCCTGGCGGCCGAGGGGATTCCCTGCCAGCGGTACGACGCCGGCGGCGGCCGCGTATCCCTCCGCGCCATGCTCCCAGGCGACGGCTCCGCCGGGGGGCCGCTCCTCCTCCTGAACCACACCGACGTCGTCCCCGTCGAGCGGGAGTACTGGGAGGAGGACCCCTTCGGCGGCGTCATCCGCGACGGCTGCATCTGGGGCCGCGGCGCCCTCGATATGAAGAGCCTGGGCGTCGCCGAGCTGATGGCCTTCCTCGCCCTGAAGCGCGAAGGCGTCCCCCTGCGGCGCGACCTCGTCTTCCTCGCCGTCGCGGATGAAGAGGCGGGCGGCCTCTACGGCATCGAATGGCTCGCCCAGCACCACCCGGACGCGATCCGCGCCGAGTACGTCATCAACGAGGGCGGCGGCGGTGTCACCGAGCTCTTCGGCGTCCAGCGCCCGGTGTTCAACGTCGCAGTGGCCGAAAAGGGGCCGCTCTGGCTCCGGCTCGTGGCCGAGGGTACGCCTGGCCATGGGTCGATGCCCCACGACGACAACGCACTGGAGCGGCTCGTGCGCGCCCTCTACCGCATCCACACGTGGCAGCGGGAGCTCGTCGTCTACCCGCTGCTCGACGAGTACTTCGCCCGCCTGCGCCGGGCCGGCATCTTCCGCGGCGACGCGACCCCCGAAGCCCTGGCGCCCGTCGCTGCCGAGGACATTCGGGTCCGCGCGCTGCTGACGAACACCATCAGCATCACGATGGCGGAGTCCGGCATCAAACACAACGTGATTCCGGGCCGGGCGGAGGCGGCGATCGATTGCCGCCTCCTTCCCGGCGTCGATCCCGACGCCTTCCAGCGCCAGCTCGAGAAGGTGATCGGCGACCCGAAGGTCCGGGTCGAGCGCGTCTTTGCCGGCTGGTCCGAACCGAGCCCTTACGACACGCAGCTCTTCCGCACCATCGAGGAGGTCATCCGCCAGCATGTCGAGGACGCCGTCGTGGTGCCGGGCGTCACGGTTGGCTTCACCGACAGCCGCGTCTTCCGCAACCAGGGCGTCGTCGCCTACGGGTTCTCCGGCGGCCTCGACTCCCCCGAGCTGCTGCGCACCTTTCATGGGCACAACGAGCGGGTCACCATCGAGAGCTTCCGCCTGAACTGCCGCCTCGTTTACGAAGTGGTGCGCCGGATGTGCGCTGCCTGAGCGGCTTCGCCCGCCGCCTCCTGGAGGAGCGCCAGCAGCGGGCCGGCGATGGCGGGCAGGTGCCTCCCCGGCCGGCGGATCCAGCCGACCCGCCGGCGGAGCGACGGGTCGGTCGGTACGGTGTGCAGATCCCTCCGGCCGGCGAGGGAGATGCTCGGCGCGAAGGCGATGCCCGCCCCGGCCGCGACCATCCGGAAGAGGGCGAACTGGCTGCGGCACTCCACCCGCCCCGCCAGCCGAACCCCGCACTCCTGTGCCGCCCGCTCCACCTCCATCCGCAGGCCGTGGCCCGGCATCGAGAGCAGCAGGTCGGGATCGGCCAGCGCGTCCGCCAGGGGCACCGGGCCGCTGCCGGCCCAGCGGTGGCCCGGCGGCAGGGCGAGCAGCACCGGCTCCTCGAACAGCTCCTCGATGGCCAGGCGCGAATCCGCCAGCGGGAGGACGACCACGCCGAGGTCGAACTCGTCCTCCAGCACCCGCCGGACGATGTCGTCGGTGGAGAGCATCTCGATGGAGAGCTGGGCCGCCGGATAAAGCGCCCGGAGCTTCGCCCACGCCGGCGGCACGAGGTAGTCCGTCACCGTCTCCGTCGCCCCCAGGCGCAGCCGGGCTGCGGGGCCTCCTCCCGAAACGGCCGCGGCCGCCCGCTGCAGCTCTTCGAACACGCGGTCCGCGGCGTCGGCCAGCAGGCGCGCAGCCTCGGTCGGCGCTACCCTGCGGCCCACGCGGTGGAAGAGAGGGACGCCCAGCTCCCGCTCGAGGGCGCGAATCTGTTTGCTGATGGACGGCTGGGCGACGTGCTCAGCCTCGGCGGCGGCGGTGACGCTGCCCGTGCGCACGACCGCCCGGAGGTAGCGCAGCTGGTGGAGCTCCATCGATAGCCGCAGGATATCGAACCCGCGGCATTCCTGCCCGGATGCTAACTCGGCAGGGCCCGCACGACCTCGCCCGCCGCCAGCGCCCTCCGCTCGGCGGCGAACCCGGCGGCCCGGAGGCGCGCCGCCACCGACTCGCCGTCGAGGCCGGCAGCGGCATCGGCGACGACCCACAGCACGGCGCCGCTCGCCGCGGCCAACCAGCGCAGCCGAGCGAGGGCGCCGGGCTCGAAGGTCTCTGGTTCGGGCCACCAGACTATCCGCCGCGCCGGCCGGGCGGTATGCACGCTGCTCGCCACTGCCGGCCGGGGCGAGATCCCGCCCGCCTCGGCGAGGACCGCGTCCGGCGGCTCGATGAGGAGGAGCCGGTCCTCCCCCCGATCCAGCCCGAGCTCGTGGAGGATCCCGGTCACGCCGCTACCCGAGGGCGCCGTGGCACTTCTTGTACTTCTTGCCGCTCCCGCAGTAGCAGGGGTCGTTCCGTCCGATCTTCTGGGCTGCCCGCGCCGGGGCCCCGTCGCCGCGGTTCGTGCGGAGGTTCGCCGCCGGCCGACTGACCGCGCCGGCCAGAACCGGCTGGGCAGCGGGCTGTGGCGCACCGCCCTCCGCCCCCTGCTGCGGCTGCTCGACGATCCGCACGCGGAAGATGGTGCGGGCCACCTGCCGCCGGATGTTCGCCTGAAGCTGGACGAACATGTCGTACCCTTCGCGCTTGAACGCCACCAGCGGGTCGATGCCGGCGTACCCCTGGAGGCCGATGCTCTGGCGCACCTCTTCCACGGCGGTGAGGTGCTCCCGCCAGTGGTAATCGATGGCCTCGAGGAGGAGCCACCGCTCCACCTGGCGCATCGTCTCCGGCCCGATCTTCGCCTCCAGCGCTTCGTACTGCTCCTCCATCCGGTCGAGGAGCTCGTCGAGCAGCTCGTCCCCCAGCTCTGCCATCTCCTCGGGGATGGGCACCGCTTCGGCGGGGAGGATCTCCTTCAGCTCGCCGTGCAGCACCAAGAGGCTCGCCGGGTCGTCGAGGTCGGCCCGCTCGACGGCTTCGGCGATCTCCTGCTCCAGCATGTCGAGCACGGTAGTGCGCGTGTCCGCCCCGCGGAGCACCTTCTCGCGTTCGCCGTAGATGACGCGGCGGTGCTCGTTGACGACGTCGTCGAACTCCACCAACCGCTTGCGGATGTCGAAGTTGAACCCCTCCACCTTCTGCTGGGCCTGCTCGATGGCCTTCGCCACCGCCCGCGATTCGAGCGGCATGTCCTCGGTCATCCCCAGCTTCTGGAGCATCCCGGCTACCCAGTCGGGGGCGAAGCGGCGCATGAGGTCGTCGCCGAAGGAGACGTGGAAGCGGCTGGAGCCGGGGTCCCCCTGCCGCCCGGCGCGGCCGCGGAGCTGGTTGTCGATGCGGCGGGATTCGTGCCGCTCGGTGCCAATCACGTGCAGACCGCCCAGCTCGGCGACCCCCGGTCCCAGCTTGATGTCGGTCCCCCGGCCGGCCATGTTCGTCGCGATGGTCACCGCGCCCTTCTGGCCCGCCTTGGCGATGATCTTCGCCTCCCGCTCGTGGTGCTTGGCGTTCAGCACCTCGTGGGGGATGCCGCGCTTCGTGAGCAGGCTGGAGAGGTACTCCGATTTCTCGATGGACGTCGTCCCCACCAGCACCGGCCGGCCGATGGCGTGGAGCTCCTCGATCTCCTTCACCACGGCGTTGAACTTCGCCCGCTCGTTGATGTAGACGACGTCGGGGTAGTCGATGCGGATCATCGGCTTGTGCGTGGGGATGACGACCACGTCCAGGCCGTAGATCTTGTGGAACTCCTCCGCCTCGGTTTCGGCCGTCCCGGTCATGCCCGCCAGCTTCTCGTACAGGCGGAAGTAGTTCTGGAAGGTGATCGTGGCGTACGTGATCGATTCCCGCTGGATCTTCACGCCTTCCTTCGCTTCCACCGCCTGGTGGATGCCGTGGCTCCAGCGGCGCCCGGGCATGAGCCGGCCCGTGAACTCGTCGACGATGATCACCTCGCCGTTCCGGACGACGTAGTCCCGGTCGATGCGCTTCAGATACTCGGCGTCGAGGGCGGCCTCCAGGTGGCGGACCAGCCGGGGGTCGGAACCGAAGATGTTCGAGATCCCCAGGCGCTGCTCGATCTTCGCGATGCCCTCTTCGGTGAGGGCCACGTGCTTCGCTTTGTGGTCGATGACGTAGTCGACGTCCTCCACCAGGCCCTTCACGGCCCGGGCGAAGGCGATGTACGTCGAGCTCGCCTCCTCTGCCTGGCCGCTGATGATGAGCGGCGTGCGCGCCTCGTCGATGAGGATGTTGTCCACCTCGTCGACGATGGCGTAGTACAGCTCCCGCTGCACCTTGTGCGCCAGGTCGCGCACCATGTTGTCGCGCAGGTAGTCGAAGCCGAACTCGTTGTTCGTCCCGTAGGTGACGTCGCACTCGTACGCTTCCCGCCGGCTGCAGGGGCGCAGGTTCTCGTACCCCGTCTGCTCCCCTTCGGTCTCAGGCCGATACCCGCGCTCGAATCGGAACGTGACCCCGTTGTTCTGGATGACGCCGACAGTAAGGCCGAGGGCGTCGTAGACGGGCCCGTACCAAGCGGCGTCGCGCCGGGCGAGGTAGTCGTTCACGGTCACCACATGGACCCCCCGGCCCAGGAGCGCGTTCAGGTACACCGGTGCGGTGGCGGTGAGGGTCTTCCCCTCACCCGTCTTCATCTCCGCGATCTTCCCCTCGTGGAGGACGATGCCGCCCATGAGCTGCACGTCGTAGTGCCGCTCGCCCACCTGGCGGCCGGCCGTCTCGCGCACGACCGCGAACGCTTCCGGCAGGAGGTCGTCGAGCGTTTCGCCCGCTTCCAGCCGCGCCTTGAACTCGTCCGTCTTCGCGCGGAGCTGGGCGTCGCTCAGCGCAGCGACCTCCGGGCCCAATTCGTTGATTTTCGCGACGATGGCCGAGAGCCGCCGCAGCTCCTTTTCGTTCGAATCGCCGATGAGGCGGCTCAGAAACCCCAGCTTTGGCATC
>DAOUCS010000184.1:0-9440 GCA_034431815.1 Dehalococcoidia bacterium | reverse complement strand
CCCGCAGCGAGCCGCGACGCCGGAGCCGCGCTGCCGCCTGCAGCTGGCGGATGCGGTCGTCGGTCACGCCCCCGTTCGTGCCGCTGAAAACGATGCTGCGGATGGCGCTCGGACGGTGCCGGATGACCCCGGCGACGGCACGGCCGCCCATCGAGTGGGCCACGAAGTGGGCTTGGCCGATGCCGAGCGCCTCGAGGAGGGCGACGAGGTCCGTCCCGAACGCCCAGCGGCCGACATCGAGGCTACCGCGGCTCAGGCCCCAGCCGCGCGCGTCGTACACTGTGCACCGGAATTCGCGCGAGAACTCCGGGATCTGCTGGAACCAGGCGAGGTGGTTGGCTCCGGCTCCGTGGATGAACACCACGTCCGGCCCGCGGCCGAACTGCTGGTACCAGAGTTCCGCCCCGTTGACATGAGCGTAGGGCATAGGGCTATGTTCGCCCGCGCTGCATCCGTTGCACCATCTCCTGCGGGATTTCGACGCCCGCGTCGATGAACGCTTTGCCGATGGCGGCAGCATTGGGCGCGAAGATGGTTGCCCGGTTGGCCGACACCCAATCGCGCGCCCGCGCGGTAACGTCCGTCTGGCCCTGGAACCGGGGCGCGACGTAGCGGGCCAGCAGCTCGTAGGAGCGCCAGAGCTTCTCGCGCGGCGCCCACTCGTGAGCCAGGACGAGCAGTCCGCCGAAGCCGCCGGAAAGCTCGAATAGGCGTTCGATGGCCTCGATGGCGTCGTCGGGGCTGCCGACGATGACGCTTCCCCGTTCGATGGCGGCTTCCAGCGAGTCCTGCTCCGGGTCCGGCGGACGTCCGAGCGTCTCCTCGAAGTACTCCTTATTCCAGCGGCGGTACCCCTCCTCGACGTCGCGGATCGCCTCCTCACGGCTGTCGGCGAGGTAGAGGGGCAGGACGATACGCCAGTCGCGGCGGTGCACGGTCGTGCCCGCCTTCGCCGCGGACTCCTCCACGAGGCCCCATGTCCGCTGGAGAGAGATGAGACCGCCGGGTTGATGGGCGCCCACCGACAAGACGCCGACGCCGTACTTGCCGGCTGTCGTCGGCCCGGCAGGCGAGAACGTGCTGGCGACGGCCACGAACATGTGCGGCTTCGTGTACGGCGCAAGCTGCAGGCGGGCCTCTCGGAGCACGAACCAGTCGGTCTCCATGGAGACGACCTCGCCGCGCAGGAGGGCCAGGATCGCGCGCAGGGCCTCGTCCATGCGGCGGCGCTGGGTGAGCGGGTCGATGCCCATCATGTAGGCGTCGGAGGTGAGCGCTCCCGGACCGACTCCGAGCATGGTGCGGCCGCGGGTCATGTGGTCGAGCTGCACCATCCGGTCGGCCACCATGAGGGGATGGTGGTAGGGGAGGCTGACAACGCCGGTGCCGAGGCGGATGTGCTTGGTGCGCTGAGCCGCCGCCGCGATCATGATCTCCGGCGAGGCGATGATCTCCCAGCCTGCGCTGTGGTGTTCGCCAATCCACGCCTCGTCGTAGTCGAGGCGGTCCAGATGCTCGATGAGCTCCAGATCCCGCTCGAGCGCCACGGTCGGGTTTTCGCCCAACGGATGAAACGGTGCCAAAAAGATGCCGAATTTGAGCCGTTCCGGCCGGTACACGCTCACGGTCGCCCCCCGGAGGAAGTATTTCGCTCTCGGCGAAGTATACTCGGGAGAGGGGCGGTCGTCACCGAGTAGCAGCGGGGCTGGGAAGCCGGTATCGTTCGGCCATCGATCCTGCCCCCCGGAGGAGCCATGACCCACGCACCCCGCACCGTCGACGCCGCTGCGTTTCGCGAGGCGATGGCGCGGTTCGCAAGCGGCGTCACCGTCGTGACCGCGCGGTCCCCGCGGGATGGCAGGCTAGCGGGCTTCACCGCCAGCGCCTTCTCGTCGCTCTCGCTCGAACCGCCGCTCGTTCTCGTTTGCCTCGATCGGCGCGCCGATTCGTTCGAGGTCTTTTCGGAGGCGGAGGCGATGGCCGTCAGCGTCCTCGCCCACGGCCAGCGCGACCTCGCGCTCCACTTCGCCACGAAGGGGATCGACAAGTTCGCCGGCCAGGCGCTGGAGGAGGGCGAGGCCACGGGCCTGCCGCTGGTGCCGGGCGCGCTCGCCCACATCGAATGCGCCATGCACGCGCGCCTCGACGGAGGGGATCACGTCATCCTCGTCGGCCGGGTGGTCCGCGCCGTCATCAGCGAAGGCGAGCCGCTGATTCACTACAACCGCGCCTTCGGCCGCTTCGTGCGGAGCTAATTGGCGGCTAGCGCTCCGCGACGAGCCGCGGTTCGCCCGCCAGGCGAACGCCCACGATGGCACCCGGCTTCGGGAAATCGTGCCCGAGCGTCCGCACGCGCACGATCGTCCCGCTCGGCAGGGCCAGCGCGATGAGCTGGTCGTGACCGAAGTAGGAGAGCCCCACGACGCGTGCAGGGACGCCATCGGGCGCGAGGACGAGCTCTTCCGGGCGAAGCATCACGTCGAAGCGGCCGCCTGGAAGCGCCGGCGAGCGGAGACTCCCCAGTTCGAACTCGATGAGCCCGTCGCGGACGCGGGTCACCGGGAGGAAGTTCGCCTCGCCTACGAATTCGGCCACTGCCCGGGAGGCCGGCCGCCGGTACACTTCTTCGGCTGTCCCTACCTGGGCGATGCGCCCTTCGATGAGCACCGCCACGCGGCCGGGCAGGCTGAGCGCCTCTGCCTGGTCGTGCGTTACCACGATCGCCGTGATTCCGGCTGCGCGGAGGATCCGAAGGACGTCGTCGCGGACGCGTGCCCGCAGGCCGGCGTCGAGGTTCGAGAACGGCTCATCCAGGAGTACCAGCTCCGGCTCGGCGGCCAGGGTTCGTGCCAGGGCGACCCGCTGCTGCTGCCCGCCGGAAAGCTCGTGGGGCATCCGGCGCTCCGAGCCGCTCAGCCCAACCAGCTCGAGGAGCTCGGATACCCGGCGCCGCTTGTCCACGCCCCGCGGAACGCCGAAGGCGACGTTGGCCGCGACATCGAGGTGGGGAAAGAGGGCGTACTCTTGAAAGACCAGGCCGACGCGGCGGCGTTCGGGCGGAACGGAGCCTCGAGGGGAGGCGAGGAGACGCCCCCCGAGGACGACCTCCCCGCCGTCCGGCTGCTCCAGCCCGGCGATGATGCGGAGGAGGGTGGTCTTCCCGCAGCCGCTCGGCCCCACCAAGGCGAGGATTTCGCCGCGTTCGACCTCGAGGTCCACGCCGCGGAGCACCTCGTTGGCGCCGAAACGCTTCCGGATGCCCCTCAGCTCGAGAAGGTGCGTTCCGTCCACAGCAGCACTCCGACGAAGCAGGCCGAAAGGCCCACGATCGCCAAGGCAAAGGGAGCAGCCTCGGCGAACATCGCATCTTGAGTATAGCTAAACATTCGGGTTGCGAGCGTCGAATATCCGAGCGGGGCGAGGATGAGGGTGATGGGCAGCTCTTTTACGGCTCCGATGAAGGCGAGCGCCCCGCCGGCGGCGGCGCCTCTCCAGACGATGGGCAGCGTGACCCGCACGAAGGTTTCGAGCGGACCTGCACCGAGGGTGCGGGCCGACTCCTCGAGGCGCGGTGAGGCCTGCCGGACAGCCGCGCGGATGGGGCCGATGGCCTCGGAGAGGACGTGCAGCGAAAGGGCGAACACTAGGAGCGGCCGGGTGCCGTAGAGGGCGGGCACCGCCCGCAGCGCGAAGAACACCCACGCCAGCGCGAAGGCGAGCGGCGGCACCGCATAGCCCAGGTACGCGAGCCGCTCGACCGCTTGCACCGCAGGCAGGCGGGCGCGCGCGCCGGCGAACGCGAGCGGAACGGCCAGCGCCACGCTAAGTCCGGACGCCGCGCCTGCGGCCATGATTGAGTTCCCGAATGCCTCGCGGAAACCGGCAGCGCTTCCCGAAGGGAATCGGGATGCGAGGTCGAGCAACGCGACCAGCGGCAGGAGCACCGCTGCCAGCGGCGGCAAGGCTGCGAAAGCGACCGCCGCCGGCTTGAAGCGGCCGAGGTGCGCCGGGCGCTGCCGGCGCGGTGCGCCCGTACCGGTTCTGGCCAGGCGCAGCCGCCGGAGGAGGAGCCAGTCCGCCGCCAGGAGCACGACCGTGAGCGCAATCAGCAGCAGTGCGAGCCACGCGGCATAGGTTCGGTCGAACGCAGCGTTGTACTGCAGGTAGATCGCGAACGAGTATGTTTCGTACCGCACGAGGCTCACGGTCCCGAAGTCCGCGAGGGCGTGCAGGGCCACGAGCAGGCTGCCGCTGAGGAGCGCCGGGCGCAGCTGCGGGAGCGTCACCCTGAGAAAGGTTGCCAACCTTCCGCGCCCCAACGAGCGGGCCGATTCCTCGAGGGCCGGGTCGATCCCCAGGAGGGCAGCGCGCAGCGTGAGGTACTGGTACGGATACGTGATGAGCGTCAGCACGATCAGAGCGCCCCAGAAGCCGCTGGGCCGGGGTAGCGGATACAGCCCTCCGGGGCCGGTGGCCGCCAGGAGCACGAACGCCCCTACGTAACCGGGGATGGCCAGTGGGAGCACGAGGAGAACCTCGAAGAAGCGGCGCGCTGGGAGGTCGGTCCGCACAGTGAGGAGGGCGAGCGGGAGGGCGATCGCGGTCGTCGTGGCGACGAGGCCGCCCGCCAGCAGCAGCGTGTTTCGGAGCAGCTCGGCGTTCCGCCGGCGGAGCACCAACTCCCCGACGGTGGCCAGGTCAGCTTCGAACGCGCGCACGGCCAGGTAAGCGAGCGGCACGAGGAGCCCGCCGCCGGCGAGGGCGATTGGGAGGATGAGGGGCATGGCGGCGACGGCGGCGCGGCGCCGAATCTGAGCGATGGACATCTTGCGAATCCTATCGGGGCCTGCTGCCGGCCGGCAGCAGGCCCCGGTGCCGATGACCGGCCGAGAGCACCGCGCTCAGATGAGCCCGGCCTCGCGGAGCAGCTGGAGAGCCCGTTCGAGGGGGAGCTGCTCCAGATCGATCTCGGGCCCCTGCCGGACGGCCTGATCCAGGGGCAGGAGGCGTGGGTCGGGGACGACCTCGTCGATGAGCGGGTACTCCCCAATGTTCCCGACGAAATACTGCTGCGCCTTCTCGGAGAGCAGGTATTGGAGGAAGACGCGAGCTGCGGGGACGTTCTTCGCGGTCTTCAGGATCCCCGCGCCAGTAACCAGGGCCAGGTTCCCGGCGTCCCCTTCAGCGAACTGCGTCATGGCGATGTTGTAGCCTGCGCGCTGGAACCGGACCACGTAGTAGTGGTTGGTCGACGCCAGGTCGATTTCGCCGGCGCGCATCGCCTCCAGCATCGCCGAGTTGGAAGGGTACGCCTTCGGCTGGAGCGCCTTCATCTCCTCGAGCCACTGCCGGGCGGCCTGCTCGCCGTGGACCGCGATGATGCCCGCCAGCATGTCCTGGAAGCTCGAATACGTCGGCGTCCAGCCGATGCGGCCGTGGAGGCCGTTCTCGCGAGCGAAGCGGGGAAGTTCGAGGATGGACTTCGGGAGCTGTTCGGGCTTCAGCTTGTCCGGGTTGTAGGCGAGGACCCGCAGCCGCATCGTGACCGGCAGCCAGGAACGCGACTCCGGGGCGAACGCGATGGGGATGCTCAGGAGCTCGTCGTCGAGCGGGGCGAGGAGCCCGAGGCTCCTGGCGCGGCCGAGGGCGCCGGCGGTGTTCGCCCAGAAGACGTCGGCCGGCGAGCGGTCGCCCTCTTCTTGGAGGGTGGCCAGCATCTGGGCATCGGAGCCGAACTTCAGCTCTACGTCTATGCCGGTCTCCTTCTCGAACTGCTGGACGAGCGGCTCGACGAGGTTTTGGCCGCGCCCCGAGTACACCACGAGCCGCCCGCCGACGGTGGGCGTCGGCTCTGGGGTCGTTGCGGTTTGGTTCGCGGTGCTGCCGGGGCTCGTGGCCGTGGGCGTCGGCGCAGATTCGCTGTCGCCTCCGCACGCGGCGACGGCCGCGAACGCAGCCAGACCAAGTATGGGGACAGCGAAGCGGCGGAGATGGTGGGACACGTTCATTCCGATGGCTCCTCCGTAGCGAGTTAATTAGGTGCCCCTAATTCACGAGGAGAGCATATCCTTTGCGCGCCCGAGGCGCAAACCCATCGGTCGCCGTCCGGTCGCCGTCGCGCTTAGCTCACGGCGGTTCCGGGCAGAGCCTCCAGCTCGCGGAGCCAGGCCTCATACGCAAACGGGGAGATTTCAGACGGCTTGATTTCGCTGCGTCCGCCCCAGAACACGTTCGTGTAGCCGAACTCGATGCCCGCTTCACGCAGGTGACGGTCGATCGCCTCCTTGTGGGCAAGCACCCACGCCTTGTCGCGGCCGTGCACCACCGCCATGATGTTGACGCCCGCGAACTCGGGCCCGGCCTCGCGCCAGTATGCGTGGGTGACCACGTGGTGTCGGGCGACTTCGCGCCCCGCGTCGATCTCCCGACCGGGAGGTACCGCCCAGTGGAAGAGGGCGTTGTACCGCGTCACCCGCTCCCCCGCGCCGTTCGGCTTCACGTGTTCCAGGAAGGTCGAGAAGCGGCCGAGGAGGCCCCGCCGCTCGAGCTCGCGGACCGTGTGGAGGAACGCATCGTAGGGGATGCGGGCCTCCGCGGCGCGCCGTGGCCACAGATCCTTGCCGAGCTCGTCGGCCGTCACCTCCCGCTTCAGGGCAAGCAGCACCCGCCACTCGGCATCGTTCAGCTCGACGAGCTGCACCGGCTGGGGAGCGGGAAGGGTGTCGCTGCGGCTTCCGGGAAGGAGGTTGCGTCTCCGTACGTGACCGACGCCGAGGGTAAAGAGGTATTTCGCGGGCATGATGCGGAATGCCTCGGCTCCCACGGCCTCGGCCAGGAGCGCGCAATGCCGTTCGAGCGAATGCGGCGGGGGGACCTTGATCGTCGTCCAGAGGCGGTACGAGGCGCCGGGCGAAGCCGGGTCGGTGCTGCGCACCACCACGTGCCCTGTGAACGGGTCGCGCGTGAACATCCAGTCAAAGGCGTCGCGCAGGCGGTCCTCGGGCACGCGCCACGCCACCAATGCGCCCTGGGCGAGGTTCGTCGTGACGAGCGTCTGCCTGATGCGCCGGATCGTCCCGGCTGCGAGCATTGCCCGGAGCCGTTCGACGACGATCGCGGCCTCGAGGCCGGTCCGCTCGGCGATGGCGCCGATGGGATCCTCGACGAATCCCTGGAGGGCGTCCTCGGAAACGCGCAGGATCGCCTCGTTGATGGGGTCGGTGGTGGAAACGGGTACCGACGATGGGAACGCCACAGTCACTCCTCGTCGCGGGTGGGGTCGAGCAGCCGGAGAAGCTCAGCCGCCAGGTGGGGGTCCGCCCGCCGGAGGCGTTCGGACGGCGCGTGGAAGAGACGGTTGACGAGCGACTTCGTAATCAGCTCCACCGTCGCCGGCGGCAACTCCGGGTGCAGCTCCCGAATGCGGGCCGCTTCAGCACGGCGGAGGCGCTCGACGCGTTGGCGGAAGGCGCCTACGTATGTGTCGGCGTCTTCCGAAGCCATGGAGAGGCGCCGCTCCAGCGCTTCGGCCGCCCGTCGGCGAAGGTCCGCACGCCGTGCGCCGCCGTGCGACGCCGGGCGTTCCGCTGCCAGCAGGTCGCGGATCGTGAGAAGCGGGAGCGTGCTCTCTCCGGCGAAGTTCCTGGGCGTGCCCAGGTCAACGATCAGGCGCCGCACCGTGGGCAAGTCCGAACGCACGTCGACGGGCTCGGCCGCCGAGCCGAGGCAGCCGATGAGGACCTCGACGGCGGGAAGGTCGCGGAGCCGCGAAAGCGGGTGCCATGCGAAGCCGCCCTCGGCGAACCAGTGCGATTCCGGGTGACGACGGCTCACCACCACGACGGGGTCGAAGCCGAGCTCCCGCGCCCGCAGGGCCACCAGACGTCCCATCTGTCCGACGCCGAGGACAGCCGCTGGGCCGCCAGGGGCGATGCCGGAGAGTCGTAAGGCACGGTCGAGCAGGTGCCCCGAGTGGCCAGCGAATTTGGCGGCGGTCCGGACGTCACGGGCGGCGGCGACGGCCAGGTCGCCGAGGACGCGGAGCCAGGGCGGCGCATGATGGAGGGCTGCCCGAACCTGGCCGAGGATTTCGGGCTCGCCCAGGACCACCGAGTGGAGGCCGGCCGCGACCTCGGTCAAGTGGCGGAGCGCGGCGAGCCCTTCCAGCTGGAGCGGGGCATCGCATCCGCACGCCGGGAACCGGTGGTACACCTCGGTCCGCTGGCAGGAGCGGACGACGGCAGCGTCGTCGCCGTGCCCGGCTGCCGCCGCCTCGATGGCCGCTGCGGACGCGCGGTCGCACGAGGTGGTGTCCCAGCAGCAGGCCCGAAGCTCGCGCAGGCTGGATTGCAGTTCGGCGGCGTATCCCATCGTTATCCGATCTGCTCCATGATCTCGCGGATCGGCACTCGCCGGCAGGTGAACATCGGCGTATCGCGGAGCGTGTACTGGCTCGCCTCGGTGAAGCGCAGCCGCTCCACCAGGTCCACGAACTCCTGGGGATAGTCGGAGTCGAAGGCGACCACGAACTCCTGGTCGTCGATGCCGTAGCTGTAGCTCGTGTTGAGGCGTACCCCCTTGAACGGGCTGGAGGCGTAGATATGCTCGTCCATCATCCCCTGGCGGGCATGGGGGGAAAGGTCGTACCAGGCGCGCGTCTTCACGAAGGGGTAGACGAATAGGTACTTCCCTTGTCCGGGGAGCAGCTCGACCCCTTCGCCTGACCCTTCGATGCGGTTCACGTACTGGGACCGGCGCTGGAGGGAGAGGAAGTTGTACGGCTGGGTGAGGTAGCCGGCGAGCCTGGTGGCGTTCAGCGCCGCCTGCATCCGCTGGAAGGTGGCGAGGTCGTGGGAGATGCGCCACAGCATGAAATCCGCGTCGGCTCGAAGCCCCACGAGCGAGTAGGTGCGGATGATGAGGTCCTCCTCGCTCTCGGCCCACTGCTCCACGGCGGAGGCGAACTCCTCCTTCATGCAGGCGCGTTCCTCGGGAGGCAACCGTCGGAACTCGCGGTCCACTTTGAAGAAAGCGTAGTTCAGGTACTGCCGCCGGCTGCGGTCGGGAGGCGGCAGGGTCACCTGCCCGCTCGGGTCGAGATTCACCATGCGCCCCCGTGCGTGCGGTTGAGCGGCGGGGTTCTCGGTCGTGTGGCTCATAACGCGAGCTCCTTTAGGCGGTGGCGATCTCGAGGTCGAAATTTCGCGCATACAGCGCTTGGACCCGCTCGTACTCTGCGTCGGAAAGCGGGCGAGCCTCGTCGTAGCGGGCGAACTCGCGAAGCTGCTCGGAGTCGTAGATGTTCGGGAGAACCGAGGCGACGCACGGTTCGTGGAGTACGAACTGAATCGCCGCCTGGCCCATGGTGCGGCCCTCGGTGAGGAATCGGAGGCGCTCGACCTTCTTCAGGCCGTCTTCGAGCCATGCCTTCCGCCGCTCAT
>DAOUCS010000183.1:0-35333 GCA_034431815.1 Dehalococcoidia bacterium | reverse complement strand
TCGTCGGGTGCCGGAGCGACGAACCGGCAGCCCCGGGGGTCACCCCGACCTCCTCTCCGACCGAGACGCCGGCGGTGCCGAGGCCGAGCCCGACCGTCGTGACGCCGATCCCCACGCAGGAAACGCCGCTCTCGGCCTGCACGGACGCGATACCCCGGGAGACTGCCGGGCCCTTCCCGGCCAACGGTTCGAACGGCCCGAACGTCCTTACCCAACTCGGCATCGTCCGTCAAGACATCCGTTCGAGTTTCGGAATCTCGTCGACGCAAGCGGACGGCGTGCCGCTCACCGTGCGGCTTCGCCTCGTGGACACGGCGAACGGCTGCCGGCCGCTGGCGGGCGCGGCCGTGTACCTCTGGCACTGCGACGCCCGCGGCCGTTACTCCGTGTACGAGCTGCCCGACGAGAACTACCTCCGCGGGGTCCAATCGGCCGACGCCGAGGGCTGGGTCACCTTCGATACGGTCTTCCCCGGCTGCTACGCCGGCCGTTGGCCCCACATCCACTTCGAGGTGTACCCGAGCCTCGAACGGGCGGTGTCCTCTGCGAACAAGCTCGCGACATCGCAGCTCGCCCTCCCGCGAGACGTCTGCGAGACGGTGTACGCCCGTTCCGAGTACGGCAACAGCGCCCGAAACCTCGCCTCGCTCTCGCTAGAGCGCGACTCCATCTTCCGCGACGGCTGGCAGCAGCAAATGGCGTCCCTGAGCGGCGACCCGGAGTCGGGTTACCTGGCGACGTTGATCGTGGGCGTGTAGGCATTCGTCAACGGAAAAGGTCGCGCTCCGGGTCGCGGACGATGCTGCGCATCGTTGCCGTCTCGTCCGGCGTCCAGGGAAAGCCGCGGATGACCGCCGCGGGAACGCGGCTGATGTTCCCCTTCACCAGCTCGGCGGCGCCCGCGAGCTCGTCGGCGACGCAGAGGGCCTGGACGCGGAATTCGTGCCCGTGGGGATCCCTCTGGCCGATGTAGCTCACCACCGGCTGCATGCCGGCGATGCCGATGGCGACGTCGGCCTGGGCTTCGCGCCAGGGCCGCCCGAAGGTGTCGGAGATGATGACCGCGACGTCGAGGCCGCGCCCGCGGAGCCCGTCCCGGATGCGCCGAGCGCTCGCATCGGGATCGACAGGCAGGAGGACGGCCCGCCCGGCAGCGCCGGCGCTCGACTGGTCGACGCCGCTATTGGCGCAGACGAAACCGTGGCGCGTCTCGGTAATGAGGACCGGCCCCACCTGGCGCACCACGCGTTTCGCCTCGCGGAGGACGAGCTCCACCACACGGGGATCCTTGTCCCAAGCCTCGGCATACTGCCGGGCGAACGGCGAAGGCTCGACGGTGTCGAGGTCGACGATGCGGCCCTCGGCCTTCGATACGATCTTCGACGTCACCACGAGGATGTCGCCGCTCTGGAGGGGACGGCCGGCGCGCTCCGCCGCTTCGAAGATGACCGCGGCGAGGTCGGTACCGGGAAGGATTTCGGGAATGCCGGGGATGCCGAAGATGCGGAGCTCATCGGCGGCGGTCATCGGTAGCGGACCCCCGTAGCGGCGTCGGCCCGGGCGAAGAAATCGTTCAGTACGCTGGCGGCCTCGTCGGGCGCGTGACACCAGAAGTTGTGCGAGGCGCCTTCGAGCCACACAACCTGGGCCCTGGGGATCGCTTTGGCGACTTCGAGGGCGTTGGCCGGCGGCACAAGGCGGTCGGCCGTGCCGTGGAGCACCAGGACGGGCCAGGCGTACCGGTTGACCGCTTCGTTGGCGAAGCCGGCCGCCTGGGCAGCATCGAGCTGGAAGCGGAAGGTACGGGCGGGCGTCGGCTTGCGCAGGCTCTCCTCGAACTTGCGGACGAGGAGCTCTTCGTTCGCGGCCACCCACGCCGCCGGATGGATCACCGGCCAGCTCTTCCGCGCGGATTCAATGAGCGGCCGAGAGCGATCCCAGAAGAGGGCAGCATCCCGGTCCTCCTCGGTGGCAGGCACGCCGTTCGGCGGACAGAGCAGGGCGAGCGAGCGGAGGCGCTCCCCGCCCCAGTTGGCGACGTAGTGGCGAGCGATGATGCTCCCCAGCGAGCAGCCCGCGAGATGGAAGCTGCCCAGCGCGAGGTCGCGCACCACGGCATGGACATCGGCGGCCATGTCCGCCATCGTCCAAGGCTGCGCCGGTTTGCTGCTCTTTCCCGTTCCCCTGTTGTCGATGAGGACCACCTGATGACGCCTAGCGAGCAGCTCCGGGAATCGCTCCCACCAGGCGCGGCTGCTGCCGCCGACGCCCATGAGCAGAACCACGGGCGTTCCTTCGCCGATGACCTCGTACCAGATGCTCGTCTCGCCGTTCCGTGCCGAGGGCATGGTCAGATGCCGACGATGCGGATCGTTGTCTGCGTCTTGTGGCGCCGGTTGAGGTTGATGAGGAGCGCGGTGAGCATCTCGACGTAGCGGCTGTTGAAGAGGGCGCCGCCGTCGATGCCGCGGACACCAGGGATAGCGTTCGCCAGGCCGATGACGACCTGCTTCGCCTCCGCGTCGTCGCCGCAGACGATGACGTCGGCTTCCAGCGGGTGCTCGAGTTCCATGAGCTTCTCCGCGGCAAGGTTCTGGAAGGCGGAGACGACGCGCGCACCCGGGAGCAAGGCTGCCGCCTCTTCGGCCGCGCTATGGCCCGGCACGTCGATCGCCACCGCACCCTTCCCCTTCACGAACTGGAGGGGGGCAACCACGTCGCACACGATCTTCCCTGCGAGGCGGTCGGCGATGGCCCGAAGCGTCGGCTCCTGGCCTTCGTAGGGGAAGGTAAGGAACACCACGTCGGCATCGGCGACGATGTCCGCGTTGTGGCCGCCCTCGGCCAGGGCACCGGGGACGCGCTGCCGCACCTTCTCGGCGGCCTCGGCGCCGCGCTCGGGCGAGCGGGAACCGATGGCCACCGCGTGGCCGGCTGCAGCGAAGCGCATGGCCAGACCAAGCCCTTCGGGACCCGTGCCGCCGACGAATGCCAGACGCATGAACCACCTCGAGGGGGAGATGATGGTGCGAGCGCGGGCGCGCCCGACGTCAGTCTAGAGACCCGGGAAGCGGGCCGCACCCTACGCGAGGCGTGCGGTGCGGCCGAAGATGGGAAAGGGCGAGGCACGGGAGCTCGCCTGTGGGCGAGCCCACGGAATCCGGCCCTCTTCTGTCTGGTATACTTCGGGGTGAGACGCGCCCTCGGGCGATGGAGTAGTTCCTTGTACTCTCGCTGGCTGCGGAACAGCTTCGTCTACCTCCTCATCCTGGTCGCGGTCATCGCCATCGTCTTCGCCTTCTTCTCGGGGGGGAGCGACCACCCGACGGTGGCCTTCGGCCAGATCCTCGAAGACGCGTCCCAGAACCGGATCGAACGACTGGTCGTCGATGGGCGCGACCTGACGGCGTACTACCGCGAGGAGATCAACGGCCAGCAGCTCGTCAGAAAGTCGAAAATGGGGGAGAACACCGACCTCGAGTCGCTGCTGACGGAGCGGGGCGTCTCCCTCAACGGTGAGCAGGTGGTCGATGGCCAGGTGAAGCCCGGCCTTGTGCTGGAGTACAAGGAGAGCAGCGGTTTCGGGCCCTGGCTCGGGCTGCTGCTCAACATCCTGCCCTTCCTCCTCTTCGGCGCCTTCATCTTGCTCGTCATGCGGCAGGCGCAAGGCTCGAACTCCCAGGCGATGAGCTTCGGGAAGAGCCGCGCCCGCCTCTTCACGGGGAGCAAGGTAACGGTGACGTTTGCTGACGTCGCCGGCGTCGACGAAGCGAAGGAGGAGCTGCAGGAGGTCGTCGAATTCCTGAAGTACCCCGAGAAGTTCGCCGCGCTAGGGGCGCGCATTCCGAAAGGCGTGCTCCTTGTCGGTCCCCCTGGCACGGGCAAGACGCTCCTCGCCCGGGCGGTGGCGGGTGAGGCGGGCGTGCCTTTCTTCAGCATCTCCGGTTCCGAATTCGTGGAGATGTTCGTGGGTGTGGGCGCGAGCCGCGTTCGGGACCTCTTTGACCAGGCGAAGAAGAACGCGCCCTGCATCGTCTTCATCGACGAGATCGACGCGGTGGGCCGGCAGCGCGGCGCGGGGCTGGGCGGAAGCCACGACGAGCGCGAGCAGACGCTGAACCAGATCCTCGTCGAGATGGACGGGTTCGATACGGGCACGAACGTCATCGTCATCGCTGCCACGAACCGACCCGACATCCTCGACCCGGCGCTGCTGCGGCCCGGCCGCTTCGACCGGAAGGTCGTGATCGACGGGCCGGATGTGAAGGGCCGGGAGGCCATCCTGGCCGTCCACCTCCGAGGGAAGCCGATCGCCGACGACGTGAAGATTCAGGAGCTGGCGAAAGCCACGCCTGGCTTCAGCGGTGCCGACCTCGCGAACCTGGTGAACGAAGCGGCCATCCTGGCGGCTCGGCGGAACAAGAAGATCATCACCATGCAGGAGTTCCACGAGGCGGTGGACCGCGTGGTGGCCGGCCCCGAGCGGAAGAGCCGCGTGATGAGCGAGCGCGAGAAGCGTCTCACCGCCTACCACGAGGCGGGGCACGCGGTGGTGGCGCACTTCCTGGAGCACCACGACCCGCCACACAAGGTGACGATCGTGATGCGCGGGATGGCGGGCGGGTTCACCCGCTTCCTCCCCGAGGAGGAAGTGCACTACCGCACGAAGTCGATGTTCCGCGACCAGCTCTGCGCGGCCCTGGGCGGCCACGCGGCCGAGGAACTCGTCTTCGGCGAGGCATCGACCGGCCCATCGAACGACATCGAGCAGGTCACCCGCATCGCGCGGGCGATGGTGACCCGCTGGGGCATGAGCGAGCGCCTCGGGCCGCGCACCTTCGGCCGGAGCGAGGAGCTCATCTTCCTCGGCCGGGAGATCGCCGAGACGCGGAACTACAGCGAGAAGGTGGCCGAGCAGATCGATGACGAGGTGCGGGCCATCATCGAAGAGGCGCAGGAGCGCGCCCGAAAGATCCTCCGGGAGCACCGGGCACTGCTCGACAAGCTCGCCAACGTCCTGCTGGAGGTCGAAACCATCGAGGGCGAAGCCCTCCAGCGGCTGTTGAACAGCGACCCCAACGAGCCGTGGCCGCCCCCCGACCTGGCCGCAAAGGAGAAGCCAGAGGAAGCCTCGGCCCCGAAGGTGTCCGAATCGCCGCGGCGGCCTGTCTTCGAGCCGAAGCCGGCCCCGGGGCTGGCCTGGGAGGGGGGACCGCAGGCGAACATCGACGTCGACCGCGGGGACGCGCGTTGACCCGCTTCGGCAGCCGTCCCTAGACTGAACTTTTGGTCGGCACGACCAGGAGAGGTTGTGACGTGGAAGCGATCGTGCGTGCTGGCGGGCGCCAGCTTCGTCTCAAGGAAGGGCAGGAGTTCGAGATCAACCGCGTCGAGGGCCAGCCCGGCGATGTGATAACCCTGCCGGTGCTCGCGCTCATCGACGAGACCGGGGCGCAGGTGGGAACACCGGAGGTGCCCGGCGCAGCCGTCCGCGCGCGCATCACCGCTCACGGGCGGGCGCCGAAGCTGCTCTTCATGAAGTACAAGAACAAGGTCCGCTACCGGCGGAAGATCGGTCACAAGCAGCCGATTTCTCGTCTGGTGGTCGAGGCGATCGAGCGGGGGTGAGCCGAAATGGCCCATAAAAAGGGTGTCGGGAGTTCGAAGAACGGGCGCGACAGCAATTCGAAGCGGCTGGGCATCAAAAAGTTCGACGGCGAGCTGGTGACGCCGGGGACGATCATCCTCCGGCAGCGGGGCACCCGCTTCCACCCCGGGGAGAACGTCGGGCTCGGGCGCGATTACACGATCTTCTCGCTCATCGAGGGGCGGGTGAAGTTCGAGCCGTATGCGAAGGGACGCCGAAAGAAGGTCAGCGTTTACGCCGTGACGGCGTAACGGAGGTGCGGGAATGAAGCCTGGGATTCACCCGAAGTACGGTCCGGCAGTGATGCGCTGCTCTTGCGGGAACGAGGTGGAGACGCGATCGACGAAGCCGCAGATGCACCTCGAGGTGTGCAACGTCTGCCACCCGTTCTTCACGGGCGAGCAGCGCATCGTCGACACCGCCGGCCGCGTCGAACGCTTCACGCGCCGGTACGCCGGAAAGAAATAGGGTCGGAAAACAGCCCAATCGAACTTGGGCACGGCGCCGCGCGATGGTGCGGCGCCGTCGGTTATTCTGCGGGCAAGGTCGCTCCCCGGGAGGGCGGATGAGCACGGGGACGGTGTACTACGGCGGCCAGGCCGTCATCGAGGGCGTGATGATCCGCGGCCCGCGCCACATGGCAGTCGCGGTCCGCCATCCGCGAGGCCACATCGTGGTGCACAGCGAAGAGCTCGGCGGCGTGTACACGGGACCCGTCCGCCGCATTCCCTTGCTGCGGGGGATCGTCGTCCTGTGGGAAACCCTCGCGTTGGGCATGCGTGCGCTCGCCTTCTCCTCGCGGGTGGCGATAGAGGGCGAGACGAACGAACGCGGCGAGCCGGTCGAGTTTCCGAAGCACGCGTTCTGGGGAACGATGGCCCTCGCCATCGTCGTGGCGGTGGCCGTCTTCTTCGCCCTGCCGATCGTCGCCGCCCACTGGATCGAGGAGGCCGGAGCGCACCGGCTGGCGGTCGTCGGGGCCGAGACGATGTTCCGGCTGGGGCTCTTCATCGGGTACATCGCCGCCATCGGGCTGATGCCCGATATCCGCCGCGTCTTCCAGTACCACGGCGCCGAACACATGACCATCCACGCCTACGAAGCGGGCCAGCCGCTCACTATCGACGCGATCCGGCGGTTCCCGAAGGAACATACGCGCTGCGGGACCAGCTTCCTCCTGGTGGTCATCGTCGTGGCCCTGGCGGTGTTCGCGGCGTTCGATGCGCTCGTCGACGAAGGGCTGCTCGTGCGGACCGCATCACGCATCCTCCTGCTGCCGGCGATCGCGGGGGTGAGCTACGAGATCCTGCGGTTCGGCGCCCGCTTCGAGCGGTACCGCGTGGTGCGGTGGCTCTTCGCGCCGAACCTTGCCCTGCAGGGGCTCACCACGCGCGTGCCCGACGACGACCAGATCGAGGTGGCGCGGGCCGCGTTCGAGGCGACACTAGCGGCGGCAGGCCTGCCCATCCCCGGGGCAGAGGGCGCCGGCCGATGACGGCCACCCCTTGGCAGCTCTAGAACGTTTGTTCTAAACTGGCAGCCCCATGAAGGTGGTGTGCCTCCTCGTCCCCGATTTCCCCGTCGCGGTGGCCAGGCGCGACCATCCCAGCACGCGCGGCCGCCCGCTCATCGTGGCGACCGCCGGCGAGGATGCCTCCCGCGTGCGGGCCTGCTGCCCGCAGGCCGCCCGGGCAGGGGTCAGCGAAGGGATGGTTCTGCGCCGAGCGCTCTCCCTCTGCCCGAGGGCAGCCGTCGTCCCCGCGGACGAGCGGGCGCTGGCCGAGACGGCGGCGGTCCTGCGCACGCTCGCCGAGCGGCACAGTCCCGCCGTCGACGAGGTGGAGCCCGGCCACCTCCATCTGGATGTCCGGGGGCTGGCGCAGCTCGCGGGGCTTGCCGACGAGGCCTACCTGGCCGACCTCCAGCGGGCGGCTTCGGCAGCGAGCGGGCTTCCCGTGTCCGTGGGGGCGGGGCCGGGGGTGTTCGCCGCCCATGCGGCCGCCGCAGCCGCCAGCGCGGCCCCCTCCGGGACGAGAGCCGGGCCGGCGCCCGTGCTCGTCCCGGAGGGGGCCGTAGCGGAGTTCCTGGCGCCGCTCCCGGTGGAGGTGCTCCCCCTGCCCGCGGGGATGCATCAGCGGCTCCGGCTGCTCGGCATCGAACGGTTGGGGCAGCTGGCAGCCCTTCCCCGAAGCGCAGTAGCGGCGCAGTTCGGACCGGCCGGCGCCCGCGCGTGGGACCTGGCCGCCGGGAAGGATACGAGCACGATCGTCCCCCGGCATCCGGAGCAAACGGCGGAGGCCGCGATGGAGCTTCCTGCGCCGGCGAGCACGGCCGAGCAGCTCCTGGCGGCGACCAGCGCGCTGCTCCAGCAGGCGCTGGAGGCGCCGGCACTGCACGGGGCGGCCTGGCGGCGCTGCACCTGGCAGCTCGAGCTGGAAAGCGGCGAGGCGGTGGTGCGGACCGTCACCTTCCGCGAGCCCACCTCCGACGGCGAGCGGATGCTGTTCGTCCTGCGCCAGAAGATCGCGCGGCTGACCCTGCCGTCTCCCGGCGTGCGGCTGACCCTGCGGCTCTCCGGTCCCTGCAGCGAATACGGGCACCAGGCGATGCTCTGGGCGAGCGGGCCGCGGCGGCGGCGCGAACTCCTGGAAGCAGCAGAGCAGCTCAGCGTCCGGTACGGCGAACCCCAGATCTTCCGCGTGGTGGAGGTGGAGCCATGGTCGAGGATTCCGGAACGGCAGCTGGCGCTGGTGGCCTTCGGCCGCTGAACGCACCCGTCCCGATCGCGGTCGATGCCGGCCCCTCGGGGGTGCCGCGGGCGGTGCTCCGGCGGGGCAAGCTCGTGCCCGTGGCGCGGATCATCGACCGGTGGCGCATCGATGACGAGTGGTGGCGAGCGCCCATCGTACGGCGCTACTTCCTGCTAGAGCTGCGCGACGGCCAGCAGCTCACCGTCTTCCACGACGCGGTGCGCGACGCCTGGTATCGGCAGCCGTACCCGGCGCCCGCCGAGCGGGTGCAGCGCCGGGGGGCGTAGCCCTGTTAGAACATTTGTTCTATCCTCTGAACCGTGGCGGGGTACGTCGAACTCCACGTGCACTCCTGCTGGTCGCTGCGCGAGGGCGCCAGCACGCCCCACGAGCTCGTGGCCCGGGCGCGGGCGCTGGGCTACGAGGCGCTCGCCCTCACCGACCACGACAACCTGTACGGGGCGATGGAGTTCGCCCGCGCCGCGCACGACGCGGGGATCCGCCCTATCACCGGCTGCGAGGTGACGATGGCGCCCCGCGCGCCGGACGAAGCGCCTTCGCATCTGACGCTTCTGGCCGCCGACGCCGAAGGCTACCGGAACCTTTGCCGGCTGCTGACCCGCGCCCACTGCACGCACGGGAAAGACGAGCCCCGCGTCGAGTGGCCCTGGCTCTTCGAGCTCCGTGGAGGGCTGATCGTGCTCAGCGGATGCCGCCGCGGCCCGCTGGCCAGGCTCCTCGACCCGGCGCAGGGAGACCCCCGCTGGCGCGAAGCGCGCGCCCTCGCCGGCGAGCTCCGCGACGCACTGGGCGACGCGTTCTTCGTCGAGCTCCAGCACCACGACGTCTACGGCGACCGCCAGCGGGCGGCGGCGCTGGCGAGCGTCGCGGCCTCGGTCGGCGTTCCCCTGGTAGCCACGAACAACGTGCACTACCACGTGCGGGAGCGGCATCGGCTCCACGACGTGCTGGTGGCCATCCGCCACCGGCTGACGCTGGATGCTTCGCACGCGGTGCGGCGGCCGAATTCGGAGTTCTTCCTGAAGCCCCCCGAGGCCATGCTCCGCCGCTTCGCAGCCTACCCCGAAGCGGTGCGGAACACCCTCGCCATCGCCGAGCGGTGCACCTTCGACCTCACCCGCGACATCCCCTACCGGCTCCCCGATTACCCCGTTCCGGAAGGGGAGACGCCCGACGGCTTCCTGCGGAACATCTGCGAGCGGGCGTTCGTTCGGAAATACGGGACCGCGACCCCTGCGGTCCGCGCGGAAGCGCGGGAGCGGCTCGAACGGGAGCTGGCCCTCATCGCGAAGCACAAGCTCGCGGGCTTCTTCCTGGTGTACTGGGACATCCTGCAGCTCGTCGGCGACATCGCCCACGAGCTGCACGGGCGGCCGCGAGAGCTTCCACCGGACGAACGGCCGGTAGGGCGGGGGCGCGGCTCCTCTGTGAGCTCGATCGTCTGCTACCTCATCGGGCTTTCGCACATCGACCCGGTGACGAACGAGCTCTACCTGGAGCGCTTCCTGAACGAGGAGCTGTACTCGCTGCCCGATATCGACCTCGACTTCCCCCGGGATATCCGCGACGAGCTGCTGAAGCGCGTTTACGACCGATACGGCCCCGAGCACGCGGCGATCGTGGCGGCCTTCCCCACCTACCGCTTCCGGAACGCCGTGCGGGACATCGGCAAGGCGCTGGGGCTGCCGGAGCCGCTGGTAGCGAAGCTGGCGAAGATGGGCGACGGCTTCGCCAGCGCCCGCCAGGTCGAGCAGGAGATGCGCCGCATCCCGGAGCTGCGCCCCCTCGCCGACCAGCCGCTCTGGCGGGACCTCATCGAGCTGGCCGCGCAGCTGGCGGGCTTTCCGCGGCACATCAGCCAGCACGTGGGGGGCGTGGTGATCTCCGCCGAACCCCTCTCGAGCGTCGTGCCGCTGGAGCCCGCGAGGATGGCGGGGCGCTTCGTCTGCCAGTGGGACAAGGATTCCGTCGACGACGCCCGCTTCGTGAAGATCGACTTCCTCGCCCTGGGGATGCTCTCCGCCGTCGACGAGTGCCTGGACATCATCGAGGACACGCACGGCGTTCGGGTCGACCTTGGGCGCATCCCCCACGACAGCCCGGAGGTGTTCGCCGCCATCCGCGAAGGGGACACGATGGGCGTCTTCCAAATCGAGAGCCGGGCGCAGATCCAGACGCTTCCGCGCACCCAGCCGCGGAACCTGGCCGACCTGGCGGTGCAGGTGGCCATCATCCGGCCCGGGCCGATCCTGGCGGGTGCGTTCCGGCCGTACATGGAGTACCGGGAGCGGCTGGCGCGGGGCGAGCCGGTGACCATCGACTACGGCCACCCGGAGCTGGAGCCGCTAGTGAGCTGGTGCCTGGCGGAAACGCTGGGCCACGTCCTCTACCAGGACCAGGTGCTCCAGATCGCCACCTCGGTGGCGGGGTTCACCCCCGGGCAGGCCGATCGCCTGCGCCGGGCGATGAGCCGGAAGCGCTCGGCCGAGGCGATGCAGGCGCTGGCCGAGGAGTTCTTCGCCGGCGCCCGCCGAAAGGGGGTGAGCGAGGAGGCGGCGAAGGTGGCCTTCGAGAAAATCGCGGCCTTCGCTGCCTACGGGTTCCCGAAGAGCCACGCGGTGGCCTTCGCCCTGCTCGCGTACGAGTCGTGCTGGCTGCGGCTGCACTATCCCGTGGCCTACTACTGCGCCCTCATCAACGCCCAGCCGATGGGCTTCTACTCCGTCGAGAGCCTGCTGGAGGACGCCCGCCGCCACGGCATCGAGGTGCGCATGCCGTCGGTGAACGCCAGCCGAGCCTGCACCTGGCCTGAGGGCGACGCCATCCGCCTCGGCCTCGATCGGGTGGCAGGGCTGGGCGGCGGATGGCGCCGCCGGGGAATCCGCCGCAAGGGCGGACGGGACATCATCGTCGGCCCGCTGAGCCCTGCGGAACGCATCGAATGGGAGCGAACCTGTGGGGGACCGTACCGCTCCCTCTCCGACCTGCTAACGCGGGCACGGCTGGATCGCGGACAGGCGGAGGCGCTCATCCGCGCGGGCGCGCTCGACGAGTTCGGACTTTCGCGGCGGGAGCTCCTCTGGCAGCTGGGGCTGCTGACGCTGGGGCGAACGAACCGCGGCGGCACCGCCTTCCAGCCGCCGCTGCCGCTGCCCACGGAGCAGGACATGGTAACCCTCCCCGAACTGAGCCCCTGGCAGCGGATGACGTGGGACTGGGAGCTGGTGGGCACCAGCCCTGTCGGCCACCCGATGGCGCTCATCCGTTCCCTCCTCCACGAAGGGATCCTGACGAGCCGGCATGTGGGCGGAGTGGGGAATCCGAATCGGCTGCCGCAAGGGATGCGGGTCGAGGTGGCAGGCATGGTGGTCACCCGGCAGCGGCCGGAATCGGCGCGAGGGGTGATGTTGATGCTGCTGGAAGACGAGTTCGGGTGGGTGAATGTGGTCGTCCACCCGCAGCTGCAGGACGCCCAGCGGGAACTGGTGCGGGCGACGCCCTTCGTCATCGTCCGGGGGAGGGTCGACAACGAACGGAGCGGTTTTCCCCACATCGTGGCGGAGCGGTTCAGGCCCTGCCCTCTGCCCGGCCAGATCGCCCCGCCCGATTCCCACGATTTCGGCTGACGTTGCCCACGGCGCCCCGGCCCTCTACCTTGCAGCCGACGTGTACGAACCTGCTGCGGCTGTCACCGATTGGCTGCTGGCCGGGATCTGCGCACCGCTGGCCGGATGGTGCGCCTTCCGCCGTCGCCTCGCGTGGGCAGGGGCCTTTGCCACGCTTGCGTCGGGGGCCGCGGCGGGCGCGCTCTACCACGGGGAGCTGAAGCCCACGCGTCACGGTTCCGCTGCCTGGGCAGCGGTTTCGCTGCTGGTCGCGGGAGGCATGCTGACGCTCTACCTCGCGAGCGCGGCCGAGCTCGGCGCCCTCCGCCGGCGGCCCTGGGCGGCCCTGGGCGCCCTTTCCGGGGCCGCGCTCGCGGGCGGGTTCGCGGCCGGCCTCCGCACCCTGGGACCCCTCCTCGCCACGCAGGCAGGGGCCATGACAGGCATCGTCGCGCTGTGGGCGCGCGCCGGGCGCAGGAAGGAAGCAGGCGCCGGCTGGTTCCTGGCAGCCATCGGGGCGAGCGCCGCCGCCGCGGCAGTGAGGGCGCTGCCCATCGAGTTTCGCCTCCACTGGGAGTGGAACCACGACGCGCTGTATCACCTGGCCCAGATTCCCGGACTGCTGTTCATCGCGGCCGGAGTACGTGCCCGGCTCCAGGAGGGAGGGTTCGCAGCGCAGGCCCGCAACGCCCTAGACTGACGCATCAACCAGGGACGGAGGAGCACCACGATGCCAAGTCAGGAGCTGCAATCGATCATCGCGCTGCTCCGCAGCCGGCCGGCGGCCGGACCCGGCACGACGCCCGAGGAGCTGCGGGCTGGGTTCGAACAGATGGCGGCGATGTTCCCCCTGCCACCGGACGTCCGCGTGGAGCGCGCCGACATCGCAGGCGTCCCGTGCGAATGGCTGACCCCTCCGGGTGCAGCGGAGGACGCTGTCCTCCTCTACTTGCACGGAGGCGGCTACGTCATCGGCTCGGCGAACACGCACCGCGAGCTTGCGGCCCGCATCGCCCGGGCGGCAGGCGTGAGGGCACTGGTGCTCGAGTACCGCCTGGCGCCGGAGCATCCGTTCCCGGCAGCCGTCGAGGATGCTTCGAGGGCGTACCGGGGGCTCGTCGAACGGGGCTTCGCCCCGCATCGGCTGGCCATCGGTGGCGACTCGGCCGGGGGCGGGCTCACGGTCGCGACGCTCGTCAAGGTAAGGGACGAAGGACTGCCGATGCCTGCCGCAGCCGTGCTCCTCTCGCCCTGGACCGACCTCGCGGGGACGGGCGCTTCGCTCACGGAACGCGCTTCACTCGACCCGATCGTCCAGCGCGAACCGCTGCTCCAGATGGCGTCGCTCTACCTGGCAGGAGCCGACGCGCGGAACCCGCTCGCTTCGCCGCTCTACGCCGACCTCCGCCGTTTGCCGCCCATGCTCATCCAGGTCGGCACGTGGGAGACGCTCTACGATGATGCGGCGCGGCTCGCCGAGCGGGCGCAGGCAGCCGGCGTAGAGGTCGCCTTCGAGCCGTGGGACGAAGCGATACACGTGTGGCAGCTGTTCGCTGCCGCCCCCGAAGCCCGTGAAGCGACCGAACGTATCGGCGGCTTCCTCAGGGAGCGGCTCGCAGCGGCCCGGACGTAGCGGTCGCCCGGAATCCCGCTCCGTCGTACAGTCGGCGGGGGATGAGGGGGCGTCTCGCTGCAGAATTTCCCTGGCCGCTGGGAGTCACGGTCTTACTCGTCCAGGTGGCCCTCGGGATGGTGATCTTCCCGGGGTTTCAGGAGTACGTGCCCAACTACCTGCGAACGAACGACGCCTGGCCGGGTTATCTGCTGGGAGCGTACGGCTCAGCGCGTTTCCTAAGCGAAACGCCCACCGGAGCGCTCTCGGACCGCATCGAGCGGAAGCTGGGGCTCCTCATCGGATTCGCCTGCATGGCGCCGGCCATGGCGGTGATGGCTGCCGTCGACGAGCCCGCAGCGTTCCTCGCCTGCGCTGCGCTCCTGGGAATGGCGACGGCGTTCCTTTGGCCGGCGACATACGCCATCGCCGCCGACCTGTACCCGCCCGAACGCCGAGGAAGGGTCGTCGGGTTCCTCAATTTCGCTCAGCTCGCAGGGTTCGGGCTCGGCGCATTGGGCGGCGCGTTCATCCTGGCAGTCGAGCCGCGCGCGCTCTTTCTCGCCGCCGCCGGAGCGGTGCTCGCCGCGTTCCTGGCCGCCCTGAGCCGTATCCCTTCGTATCGTCACGGGCGGCTGCTGGCTCTGGCGCCGAGGGCGCCCGGGCCGAGCGTCAAAGAGCTCGCATCGCCGCAGCTAGCGGCGGTGGCGGCCCTCATCTTCACCGGAACGACGGCGCTGGGCACGGCCGTGCCGGCGATTCGGCCGTACGGACAGCACCAGCTCGGCGTCAGCTTCGAAACGCTGACGCTGGCGCTCATCCCCGCCATCGTGGTGGGAGCGCTGGCGTACGTTCCCGCCGGACACCTGGCCGACCGCCTGGAGCGCTGGCAGCCCCTGGCGGCGGGCCAGTGTCTTGCCGCGGCGGGTCTGCTGGCCCTCGGCCCTTTGACCGACTTGCCGGTCGCCTCGGCGGTCGCCGTCGCCATCTTCCTGGGCAACGTCCTCTCGGTCCCGGCGTGGAACGCCTCGATGATGGACCTCGCCCCTCCGAGCCATCGAGGTGCGCTCATCGGGCTCGCGGTGGCGCTCTCTGGCCTCGGCCTTTCCGCGGAGCCAGTGATGGGAGGAATCGCCGCCGAGGCGTTGGGCCCGGCCGACGCCTTCCGAGTCGCAGCTGCCCTCAGCTTCATGACCGCTGCGGGCGCAGCGGCCTACGGCCTCTGGCTGGCGCCCAGAGCGCGGCCGGCCATCGTGCGTGCGGATCGGGCGTAGGCCGGCGGGCGGTTGGACGGCCGGCACCGTATCCTCGTTGAGAACCCGAACGAACCGAGGAGTCGCACAAGTGAGCAAACTCCAAAAGGCTATCGACCGTTTGCGGCGCCCGGAGGGCCGCCCGGTCGGTTTCGTGGCAGCAGTTCGCGAGCGCCCGAAGGCGATGCTGCTGGGCGCGCTGATCCGCGAGCCAAGCCAGCTCAAGCCCGCGATCGAGGCAGGGGCAGACCTGGTGATCGCCCACACCCCCGAGCCGAACGGCTTTGAGGGCGCGATCGCCGCCCACCGCGAGGACAAGGTGCCCATCGGCATTTGGCTTCCCCATGTGGACGAGCCCCTGGCGAACGCGCTGGCCGCGGCCGGGTGGGACTTCGTCGTCAGCACACTGGAGGGGACCCGCGCCGGCGCCGTCGACCCTGACAAGCTGGGGCACGTGGCGGCGTTCCTCGACACCGAGCAGGTGCCGGATGCGGTCCTGCGGGCGCTGGGCCCGCTGGAGGTCGATGCCGTGCTGGTGAAGCGGGCGGCGGGCGATTTCACACTCCGTCAAGAAGCGGAGCTGATCCGGGTGACAACCCTATCGGGCGCGCCGCTGCTCGTCATCGTCGGACACGAACCGAGCGCGGCAGAGATCCGTGCACTCCGGGACTGCGGATCGGCGGCCGTGATTCTTCCCGAAGGTGCCACCGCCGAACAGATCGCCGCAGGTCAGGCCCTGCTTCGATCGGTCGGGCCCCGAAAGCGTAGCCGCCGCGAAGGTGCGGAGATTGCTCTGGTGCCCTCGTTGGCATCCCTCCATCTGCACGAGGAAGAGGAGGAAGAGGAGGAGATCTGATCGAAGCGATCTCGCTGCTCCTGGACGCGCTCCTTGCCTGGTACCGCGCGAACGGGCGTCATTCGCTTCCCTGGCGGCAGACGCGCGACCCGTACGCGGTGCTTGTGTCCGAGGTCATGCTGCAGCAGACGCAGGTTGCACGCGTCCTGCCAGCGTACAAGGCATGGCTTGCCCGCTGGCCGAGCGCCGAGGCGCTCGCGGCCGCAAGCCGCGCCGAGGTGCTGCGGGCGTGGGCCGGGCTCGGATACAGCCGCCGGGCAGTAGCACTCCACGAGGCGGCGCGGGCGATCTCGGCCGCGGGCACCTTTCCTGCGCAGCTGGAGGATCTGCAGCGTCTGCCGGGCGTAGGCCCGTATACCGCCCGCGCCGTCGCCTGCTTCGCCTTTGGAACGCCGGTGATGCCGGTGGACACGAACGTCGGCCGTCTCCTCGCCCGGCACCTCTTCGGGCGCGAATCGGCCGAAGCTGTCGGTAAGCGGCCGCTCTTCGAAGCTGCAGACGCCTGGCTGCGGACGGCCCGCGACTGCCGGGAGGCCGCGCTGGCCGTCATGGACGTAGGCGCCCTCGTTTGCCGCTCCTCGCCCCGCTGCGACGCATGCCCGCTCGCCCGAAGCTGCCGCTGGCATGCGGCCGGGCACCCGCCTGACGGCGCCCGCCCGCGCCCTGAGCCTCCGTTCGAACAGACGGCACGCTACGCACGCGGACGGCTTCTCGCTCTCTTACGGGAACGCGGGAGGGTCACCGTGGAAGAAGCATCGGGAGCGCTCCCGCCCTGGCATCGCCCGAAGGTGATCGCGTACCTCGACGCGCTGGTGTGCGACGGGCTGGCCGAAGCGGATGGAGGCGGCTGGCGCCTCCCCGAGCTCAGGGGAGGATAAGCATCGCGTCGCCGAAGCTGTAGAACCGATACCCCTCGGCAACGGCTACGCGGTACGCCTTGAGCACGAACTCCCGTCCGGCGAGCGCTGCCACGAGCATCAGCAGGCTCGACCGCGGGAGGTGAAAGTTCGTGATGAGGGCATCGACAGCTTGGAAGCGGTGCCCGGGGAGGATGAGGAGACCAGTCCAGCCTTCGTATGGCCTCACCTCGCCGCCACATTCGAGGGCCACGTGCTCGAGCGTGCGCACGACGGTGGTTCCCACAGCGACGACACGGCCGCCCCGCTCCCTCGTGCGCGCGATGGCCTCCGCCGTCGGGGCCGGCACTGTCACCCGCTCCACATCGAGTCGGTGCTGTCGGGGATCCTCCGAAGTGACGGGGCGGAACGTCCCCGGGCCAACATCGAGGGTCACGAAAGCGGTCTCGATTCCAGCTCCGCGTACCCGCTCGAGGAGTTCGGGGGTGAAGTGGAGGCCGGCTGTCGGCGCGGCGGCGCTGCGGGCTTCGCGGGCGTAGACCGTCTGGTAGCGCTCGGGGTCGCCGCGGAAGCGGCGGATGTAGGGCGGCAGCGGCACCTGGCCTTCGGCTGCCGGGTCGATCTCGCGGTCGAATTCCAGAACCGCCTCATCGGGAAGCCGTTCGATGACGGTGGCGCCGAGGGGTCCGCCGCGCGCTTCGAAGCGGAAGCGGCGCCCGGGGCGGGCGCTCCGCAGAGGCCGCATCAGAACGACCCAGCGCCGAGGGCCCGCCGGCCGGACGAGCAGCAGCTCGACCCGCCCGCCGGTGTCCTCCCGCACGCCGAACAAGCGGGCCGCCATGACGCGTGTGTCGTTCATGACGAGCAGATCTCCCGGGGAGAGAAGCTGCGGGAGATCGCGGAAGATGCGGTGCTCGATTCGGCGGTCCCCGCGCCGCAAGACCATCAGGCGGGCAGCATCGCGCGGTTCCGCCGGCTCCTGCGCGATCCGGTCCGGCGGAAGCTCGTAGTCGAAGTCGGACGTCCGCAGCGGTTCATTGCACACCGTCGAAGGCCAGGATAGGGTGAGCCGGTGGAGGAACGGAAATGAGCACACACGAATGGGGCCCGGATGGGGCAAGCGGGAACGGAGCAGCGACGCAGCAGCGCTACGAACGATCGGCCGTGGGCGAGCTCGTCGCTGAACAGGCTCACGTGGAGCGATCGGCAGTTCGCTCGCTGCACACGAAGCAGGCTGTTCTCGAAAAGAGCGCCGTCGGCTACGCCCGGATCGATCAGGGCACGCTGAAACAATCTTCGGCGGCCGCGGTGATCGGGCGTTCTGTTGCGTGCGATGAGGTTCGGACAGTCCTCCTCGCGGCACCGGTCGTTCGGGGCGAAGTCCACACCTGGTTCGACCTGCGCAGCGCCGTCGCCGTCGGCGTCGGTATCGTGCTGGGACGGGCGCTCATTGCTGTCCTGAAGTCAGCGTGGCGACGGGTTCTGGGCTGACGGCGCTCCGTGCGGCGTCGGTGCGCAACTGCCCGCAGGCGGCCGAGATCTCGGAGCCCTTCTCGCGACGAATCGTGCAGTTCACGCCCATGCGGCGGAGCGTGCGGGCAAAGGCGGAAACGCGGGAAGGGGCCGGGCGGCGGAAGCCGGCGGCCGTGGGGTTCAGCGGGATAAGGTTCACGTGGATGTCGGTGCCCCGTAGGAGGAGCGCGAGCTGTTCGGCGTGCGCGAGGCTGTCGTTCACGCCTTCGACGAGCACGTACTCCGCGGTGACGCGGCGGCCGGTGCGCTCGCGATACCGCTTCGCCGCCGCGATGAGCCGCTCGACCGATCCAGGCGCGGCCGTGGGAACGAGCCGGCGCCGAAGCTCGTCGTTCGGGGCGTGAAGCGAGATCGCGAGGCCGACCTGGAGGCCTTCGCCAGCCAGTTTTTCGATGCCCGAGAGGACGCCGACCGTCGAGATGGTCACCGCGCGCTGGGAGAGCCCGAACGCCCGAGGATGCGTGAGGATGCGCACGGCGCGGAGCGTTTCGGCGTAGTTCGCGAACGGCTCGCCCATACCCATGAACACCACGTTCGTGACATGCTGACCGGCCGGACGCAGCCAGCGGGCGAAGTGGAGCACCTGGGCCACGATCTCTTCGGCGCGGAGGTTCCGTTCCAATCCCATCTGGCCGGTGGCGCAGAAGACGCAGCCCATGGCGCAGCCGGCTTGCGTCGACACACACACGGTGGCCCGCGGATGCCCCCGCTCGGCCGGATACCGCATGAGCACGGTTTCGACCAGGGTCCCATTGGCGAAACGCAGGAGCGTTTTCACCGTGTCCTCTTCAGGCGTCGAGGCCGTGCGCACTTCCGCCGGCGGGCGCAGGGGGAGTTCAACATCGAGGCGGCGGCGGAGGTCGCGCGGGAGCGTGGTGACCTCCGTCCACGAAATGGCGAGCTGGCGGTACGCGCCGTCGAGGAGCTGGCGCGCCCGGTAGCCCGGGAGGCCGAGGCTCCGCACGCGCTCATCGACCTCTTCCGGCAGGAGACGGTAGAAGGACTCGGAACCGGCGTTCATGTGAACGTTGGGGCGAGTTGACCCCGTTCTCCGTTCAAGAATTCGCGTCCGGTAAGGCGGCGCCCCCCGGGCCGCTGGACCACGTCCAAGACCAGAATACCGCCCCGAAAGGCGAGCGCCGGCGCACGTTCCACGACGAGCACCGTTCCGGGCGGCGGCAACGGCTGCGGCGGATCGGCGGCGATGTGAGCTTGCCAGATGGCCAGCCGCTCACCGCGGTAAATCACGAACGCCCCGGGCCACGGGTCATAGGCGCGCACCGCCCGTTCGGCCGTGGCGACGTCCAAGTCGGGGGAGAGGCGACCGTCATCTTTGCGGAGCAAGGGACAGTAGGTGGCCTGAGCCTCGTCCTGGGGCACGCCCCGGAGTTCGCCCGCGAGCCACCCAGGCAGCACCTCGACCAGGAGCTCGGCACCCACGGCCGCCAAACGAGGTTCGAGCGTGCCCGTCCGGTCGTCAGGAAGGATGGGAACCCGCCGCTGGGCGACGATGGGCCCGGCGTCCATCTTGGCCGTGACTTCCATGATGGTCACGCCCGTCTCGCGGTCCCCGGCGAGGATGGCAGCCGCCACAGGCGAAGGACCGCGCCAGCGAGGCAAGAGCGAGGCGTGGACGTTGAGGGAGCCCCGCCGCGGGATGTCGAGGATCCGCTGGGGAAGGATCTTCCCGTAGGCCGCGATTACGAAGGCGTCGGGATCGGCCGCGCGCAGCCGCTCCTCCGCCTCCCCGCCGCGCAGCGTCTCGGGCTGGAAGACGGACAAGCCGGCGCCGAGCGCGGCCCGCTTCACCGGCGGTGCCTGAAGCCGGCCGCCACGCCCTGCGGGGCGGTCGGGCTGGGTCACCACCAGTGCCACGTGGTAACCGGCCTCGAGCAAAGCGCGAAGGCTCGGAAGGGCAAACTCGGGCGAACCGAAGAACACGAGGCGCGGCTCGCTCATCCTTCCTCCACCTCGACCGGCGTCCCCAGGCGAGCTTCGAAATACTCGGCGGCATTGCCTTCGCGGACGGCGATGGCGAGGAATCCTGAACTATCCACGTGACAGAGCGGAGCGCCACGCCCGACCTCGGCGAAGGTGCGCGCCGGAGGTATCGGTTCGGAGGATCCGACCCGTACGCGGAAGCGACGCGGAAGCTGTTCGGCGCGGATGGTGGTGATGAGGTTGCCGAACCGGTCGACGTGGATCACCTCGCCCCGCAGCCGGCCGTCATCGAGCAGGACTCCCTCGAAAGGCGGCAGCACGACAGCCTCCGCGAGCGACGGACCGACCTCCTCGAAGGGCAGGCCCGAGGCGAGTCGCGCGGCGGTTGGAGCGAACACGTCTCGGCCGTGGAAGGTGGCCGACACGCTGGGGAGCGCGAAGCGGGCCACGTCGATACTCCTCACCTCGATCCCGCGAGGCACCATCGCGGCAGACCCGCCCCCTGACGCCGCCCGCCGTATTTCGGCGGGAAAGACGCCGGACAGGAGTCCGTTATCGGGTCCAACGAAGGTACGCCCTGCGGCCCGAATCGCGATGGGCAGTCGCGCCGTTCCGACGCCGGGATCGACCACGGCCACGACGATCGCGTTCTCGGGGAGATAGGGGATGGCTGTCTCGAGGAGCCAAGCGCCTTCCCTCACCTGCTGGGGCTCGACGCCATGGCCGAGGTCCACGACAGGGACGTCCTGGGCGATGCCGGCGATCACGAGCTTCATCTGGCCGACGTAGGTGTCCCGGAGCCCGAAATCGGTGAGCAGGGCAATCAGCGTCATCGTGACCATTCAGCGATGGATGCGAACCGCTGGGAAGGAGCAGTGAGAAGGTCGGGGACCTCCGCTTCGACCCCCGCACGAAGGAGGTAGGTGTAGCGCGGGTAGGCGATGATGGCGCTGGGCGCCACGTCCTGCCACACCTCCTGAAGCTGACGGTACATGTCGCGGCGGACTTCTTCGTCGAGGGTAGTCCGGGCGGTTTCGATGAGCCGGTCGACGACGGCATCGGAAAAGTTGGCGATGTTCAGGCCCGCGGTACCCATCTGGGTGCTGTGCCAGGCGAAGTAGGGGTCAGGGTCGGGCCCTTGCTCCCAGCCGGCAAGAGCGATCTCGTACCGCCGCTGCTGGAGGAAGTCGCGTCGGAGGACGGCGAAAGTGGTGCTGGCGACAGTAGCCCGAATCCCAAGCTCATCCAGCTGCCGGGCGACGGCCTCGGCAACCGCGATCCGCGTCGGGTCGTTATCGGTGCGGATCGTGACCCGGAATTCGGTGCCCTCCTGCACCAGCGTGCCTGTGGTGGGATGGGGACGCCAGCCCGCCTCTTCGAGCAGGCGCCGCGCCCGCTCAAGGTCCCGATCGCGCTGGTCGAGCTCGGGTACGTACGCCCACGAGCCGGGTGCCACGGGCGAGGCGGAGGGCGTGCCCGCACCGCCGAGCGCCTGCGCGACGATCGCCTCCCGGTCGAGTGCGAGGGAGATGGCGCGCCGCACCCGGACATCGGCGAAGGTGTTTGCCTGCGCATTGTTCAGGTAGAGGACAAGGTAGGCAGCCCGCTGGGGGGTGAGGACGCGCACGCCGGACATCCGCTCGAGCTGCACCCGCTGGGATTCAGGGAGCCGGTCGCGAAGGAGCACGCCATCGACCCTCCCGGACTGGAAGAGCCGCACCCCGGCTGCAGCATCGCTGACGAACACGAGGCGGATGCGCCCGATCCGCGGGCGCCCGAGATGGTAGTCGGGATTCGCTTCGAGCACGGCTTCGGACGACGAGAGCGAGACGAGGCGGTAGGGACCAGTGCCGACCGGCGCGGCGTTGAACGGGGCGTCGTAGAGCTGGTCAGCCGTCATCCCGCGCAGGAGGTGTTCGGGCAAGACCCCGATAGTGGCGTACCGGGCGAGGAACGGTGCCGATGGCGCTTCCAGCTCGAGGACCACGGTGCGCTCGTCCGGCGTCTCCACGCGTACCGGCTGCCACGCCTCGGCGAGCAGGGGGTCGCCGCGGAAGCCTGGGTCGACGATCTGGCGGATGGTGAAGGCGACGTCGTACGAGGTGACCGGTTGGCCGTCGTGCCACTTCAGCCCCGGCCGCAGCCGGAAGGTGTAGGTCCGCCCATCGGCCGAGACCGACGGAAGCGCCTCGGCGAGGTCTGGCTCGACGCGGCCGTCGGGAGCGAGGCGCACGAGCCCGGAGAAGAGGAGGGCGACGAGGTCTTGGTCGGGGTCGTTCAGGGAGGCGTAGATCGGATTGACGCGCTGCCACGTGCCCGGGACGGCCTCGACGTACTCGGTCAGGCCCGGCAAGAGGCCGCCGTCGCCGTCTCGGGCCCGAAGCGCCAGTGCGGCAAGGGCGGCTGCCGCCGCCAAGAAGATGGCTGCAGCGAGGACGAGCGCTGGGGAACCGTTGAGCCGCGACCATCGCGCCGGCCGACGCGCCATCGATGGAGGCCGCCTACCGTTGGGCTTGCACGCTCAGGAACGAGACAAAGATGAAGACGATTACCAGGATGATGGTCGCTTGGAAGAGCGTGCGTTCAAGTCCGCGCTTCGTGCGGTAGATGGAGCCGCCAGAGATGCTCCCCAGAGCCGCGCCGAACCCGGAGCCCTTCACCTGGAGCAGGACGACGAGGATGAGGATAAGCGAGACGGCGATCTGGAGGAGGTTGAACCACATCTCACTGCACCAGCGCCGCCGATTCGCGCTCCACGATGGCGCGCGCCTCGGCAAGCACCGCGTTTCTGCCATCGTACAAACGCATCAGGCAAGCGGCGAGCTTGGCAGGGTCGTGCCGATAGCGGTTTTCTTCGGCCACGACATCTGCCTCGACAACCCGAATGCCCCGCAGCGCGGGTGACCCCGCATCGTGGAGGGCGACCGGCGCCGAATGCCAGCTTTCGGGCAATGGGGCGGCAACGTTGCTGTTCGCCACCACAACGTCGAACAGGCCAGGCCCCGTGTGGCGGAGGATCGCCTCGACGTGGTCGGCGACGCTGAACCCATCGGTCTCGCCGTGCTGAGTGGCAACGTTGCACACGAATACCCGAAGCGCGGCCGTGGCCTGGAGGGCCTTCCGTATGCCAGGAACGAGGAGATTCGGAAGGACCGACGTGTAGAGGCTCCCCGGCCCCACAACGACCAGATCGGCTTCCATGATGGCCCGAACCGCGTCGGGATGGGCTTCGGCGTTCGGCGGGTTAAGGAACACCTCTTTGATACGGGAGCCCCGCTCCGTGATGTTATGTTCGCCGTGAACCAGTTCGCCATCCTCGGTGCGGGCGCTGAGGGTGACGTCCTCCAATGTCGAGGGGAGGATGGCACCGCGGACGTTCAGAACCCGGCTCGTTTCGTGGATGGCTGCCTCGAAGTTTCCGGTGATTTCGGACATCGCCACGATGAAGAGGTTGCCGAAGGAGTGTCCCTCGAGCCCAGTCCCTTCCTTGAACCGGTATTGGAAGAGCCGCGACATGAGGGGTTCCGCTTCGGCCAGGGCAGCGATGCACTGGCGGATGTCGCCGGGAGCGATGACACCGAACTCCTGCCGGAGGCGGCCCGTGCTGCCGCCGTCGTCGGCGACCGTGACGATGGCGGTGATGTTCGAGGTGTAGTTCTTGATGCCCCGGAGGAGGTTGGAGAGCCCGGTGCCCCCGCCGATGGCCACGATGCGCGGCCCGCGGGCGAGAATGCGCTTCGCGTAGATGGCGTCGGTGATGCTCTGGTCGCGCCCAGGGCGCACGAAGGCGAATAGGAGCGATTCGTTCAGCTTCCACACGGAGACGCCCACGGTGGCGAGGGAGAGGCCCATGAAGAGCAGGCCGCGGGCCCAGCGCGGAATGAATTGCAGCGTGATGTAGTAGAAGGGGGCGGGGAACGTGTAGGTGAGGTAAGCCTCGCGAAGGACGTAGGCCATACCCAGACCCATGAAAACCACTCCGAGGAGCAGCAGGGCGAGCCACCGCTTGATATGCATGCCCGGGTAGAGCCACTTCAGGGCGTTGTGAGCGCGGACACGATCCCACCAACCGCTCCCCGGGGTTTTGCCATTCCGCGCCCGCCACCGGGCGAGCAGGCTCATTGCAGCTCCTCGGTGAGCAGCTCGTGGACGAGCTGCGGATTCGCGCGGCCCCGCGTTTCGCGCATCACTTGGCCGATGAGGAACTTCACCGCCGCCTCCTTCCCCGCGCGGTAATCCGCCACAGCCTTAGGGTTAGCCTCGATCACCTTACGCACCAGCCCTCTCAGCTCGTCAGCGGCGGAGATTTGGGCGAGGCCGGCCCGTTCGACGATGGCGGAGGCGGCTTCGCCGGTCGCGGTCATCTCTTCGAACACCTTCTTCCCGACCTGGCCGGTGATCGTTCCCCGCTCGACGAGCATGGCCAGCTCGGCAAGGCGCTCCGCCGGAACAGGAAACGCCTCCATCTCGGCCTCCCGCTCGTTCAGCCAGCGGGCCACCTCGCCCAACATCCAGTTGGCCGCGACCTTCGCACGGCGGGACGGCTCGCCTTCCAGCGCAGCCATCAAACGCTCGAAGTAGTCCGCCCGGGCGCGGTCCTCGCTCAGCAGGGCCGCCTCGTACTCTGAAAGGCCGAACGTTCGGAAGCGCTCCCGCTTCGCATCGGGAAGTTCCGGCAGCCGCTGCCGGATGCGCTCCACCCACTCCCGGCTGAGGCGCAGCGGCGGAAGGTCGGGCTCTGGGAAGTACCGGTAGTCGGACGCCTCCTCCTTCGTGCGCTGGGGGACGGTGACCTTCCGCTCGTCGTCCCAGCCGCGCGTCTCCTGCACGACCGTTCCGCCCGAGGACAGCACGTCGGCCTGCCGGCGCTCTTCGAAGGAGAGCGCCTCGAAGACCGCGCGGAAGCTGTTCATGTTCTTGATCTCCACCTTCGGGCCAAGGACCTCGTTACCCCGCGGTCGGAGGCTGATGTTGGCATCGCACCGGAAATCGCCTTCTTCCATGTTCGCCCGCGAGACGCCGATGTACCGAAGAATTTGGCGAAGCTTCACCAGATATTCGCGGGCCTCGGCGGGGGAGCGGATGTCCGGATAGCTCACGATCTCCACCAGGGGGACGCCCGAACGGTTCACATCGATCAGGCTGTACCGCTCGCCGGTAACGGGTTCCTGGCGGTGGATGAGCTTCGCGGTGTCCTCCTCCATGTGCACGCGCTGAATGCGCACGCGGCGGCGCACTCCATCCACTTCGATGTCGAGCCACCCATGGCGGCAGATGGGGAGATCGTACTGCGAAATTTGATACCCCTTCATCAGGTCGGGGTAGGGGTAGTTCTTCCGGTCGAACTTGCTGAACTCGGCGATCTCGCAGTTGAGAGCGAGGCCCGCCATCACGATGTACTCTATGGCACGTTCGTTGATGACGGGGAGCGTCCCGGGCATCCCAAGGCAGACGGGACAGACATGGGTGTTCGGCTCCGCGCCCGCATAGTCGGCGCTGCAGCCGCAGAACATCTTGCTGGCGGTGGTGAGGTGGACGTGGACTTCGAGCCCGATGATCGTTTCGAAGTCCGTTGCGATGGTCGTCACAGCTACCCTCGGCCCGTTCGAACGCCAGGCCGAGTATAGGCGCCGGCTCGGCCATGGAACAATGCGGCGCATTCCCGAAGCATGACGCTGTGAGACGGCGAAGGGTTCCCCACCAGGGCTAGAATCGCCTCGTGACCGAGTGGGATGTGATCGTCGTGGGCGCAGGTCCGGCGGGCTCGACCGCGGCGCGGGAGTTGGCGGCATCCGGCGTACGCGTTCTCGTGCTCGAGGGGGAGCGCCTGCCCCGGTACAAGGCTTGCGGAGGCGGCGTGCCGCTGCGAACGGCACGCATGCTTCCCTTCCCGCTCGGCCGGGTGGCCGAAGCCGAGGTTCAGGAGCTCGAACTCTCCCTGATGGGCCGGCACCGGTTCGTCCGGAACGCCGGGCATCCCTTTGCCTACATGGTGATGCGGGACCGCTTCGATGCCCTGCTCGCGGAACACGCACAGCGGGCAGGAGCCGTGCTGCGGGACGCGGCGTTCGTGCGGTCCATCGAAATCGATCCAGCGGGCGTCCGCGTTCGGGCAGACGGCTTCCAAGCGGCTGCTTCGTTCCTCGTCGGAGCAGATGGTGCGCGAAGCCTCACGGCAAAGGCTGCGAATCTCGGCGTCGGTCTTGCCGAGTGCGCCGCGTGGGAGCTCGAACTCCGTGCGCCGGCAAGCCCGAACAGTCGGCGTGCGGCCATCGAAGTGGGGTACCTCCCGTGGGGATACGCCTGGGCCTTTCCGAAGGCGGGCCGCATCTCGGCGGGAATCGTGCTGCCGCTGGAGCAAGCGCGCAGCCTCAAGTCCGCGGCCCGCAGCTTCCTCGACCGGTTGGGGCTCGGGGCAGCGGAGGTCGAACTGGCGCGGGGACACAAGCTCCGGTTCCGCCGCGGGCGCGAGCCCATCGCCCGGGAGCGGGTACTCCTCGTGGGGGACGCCGCCGGGCTGGCCGATGAGTTCACCCAAGAGGGCATCGCCTATGCCGTGGCCTCGGGCCGCCTCGCCGCGAAGGCCATTTTGGCGGCCCTCTCCGGTGAAGGGGACGCCCGCGCGTACGAGCGCCTGGTCGACGAGGAACTCATGCCCGAGCTGCGTGCCGCGCGAAGGATCGCCGCCATCTTCTACGGCGGACTGCGGCGGGCGCCGCTTCCCTGGTTCGCAGCCGCCCGCGTGCTCCCTGCTCTCTGGTCGAGCTTCTTCGCGGTGCAGCGCGGCGATTCGACGTACGCGCGCGAGGCGGGCCGGCTGGGCCCTCTGGCCGGGGCCATGGAGCGGCTGCTGCGGTGACCGGCGCACTCAGTCCGAGCGAGATCATCGACCGGCTTTCGGCGCTCTACGGTCGGCCCAAGCTCGTGCCATCGGGCGACCCGGTGGCCGAGCTGGTGCTCACCATCCTCTCCCAGAACACGTCGGACCGGAATTCCGGGCGGGCGTTCGTGCAGCTCCTCCGCCGATACCGGTCCTGGGCTGAGGTGATGGCCGCTCCCGAGGCTGAACTCGCGGACGTCATCGCCATCGGCGGCCTGGCGAACCAGAAGGCGCCCAGAATTCAGGCGGCGCTGCGGGCCATCGCTGAGCGCTCGCCCAACTGGGACCTCTCCTTCCTCCGGGAGATGCCGCTGGAGGAGGCTCGGCAATGGCTGAGGGCATTGCCGGGGGTCGGACCGAAGACCGCTGCCTGCGTGCTCCTCTTCTCCCTCGGACGCCCGGCCATGCCGGTGGACACGCACGTGGAGCGAGTGGCGAAGCGTCTCGGCATCGTCCCGGAGAACGCGAGCACCGAAACGGCTCACGAGCTGCTGGAGGCGCTCGTCGAGCCCGACGATTACTACCCGTTCCATATGTGCCTCATCAAGCACGGCAGGCGCATCTGCACAGCGCGCGCCCCGCGCTGCGAGCAGTGCCCGCTCGCCGACGGATGCGCCGCATACCGGCGCAGCTCCGTTACGGCTCGTTGACCACGTCGCCTTCGCGCCCGGAGTCGGCTGGAGGAGGCCAATCAGCCGCTTCCTGCAGGTCGGATTCGGCCGAGGGCCCCCTGCGCCTAGCGGCGGCCCAGACGAGGACCCGGTTCACGGCTACCAAAGCCGCCCCGCCGGCGAGCACGGCGAGGCAATCGTTGCGGCCGATTTCGAACACATCGGCAGCAATGCTGGCCAGCATGCGGGTGAAGGGGTCGCTCCCTGCTCTGTCAAGCCAAAAGGCGATCGCCCCGAAAAACACCACGCCCGGAAGCACACCGGCGACGAAACCCCAGCCGATGAGCGCCAGCCGCCGGGCGGGGGCCGCGCGGGCCGCGATCGCCGCGGCGAGCAGCGCCGCCGCAGCGGCGAGAGCGAGGGTCGCAGCGCCTGCCCATCGATGCAGCCGCTCGTCGCGCAGGACGTCGATGAACCAGGCAAGCAGTCCCGCTCGGGAGAACCGGGAGTACGATCCCTGGGCCTCTGGGTCGAAGGCGGCCGCGCCGCGGACGAACACCGCATCCGCTGCGCGCACGAGCAGCAGGTGTGCCAGCTCCTCGTCAGCGGCGCCGGAGACCTCGGCAGCGGTCAGCGTCACCGGCACGGCAAATCCGGGAGGCTCCACCACCGGCGATTCTGCGGCCATGGCCCGCAGCTCCGCGCCGCGGTCGGCCACGTAACCGGCGGGGTCGATGGCGGCCGCTACCGCGGCCCGGACCAACCGCTCCGCTGTGGGAGGCGCGGTGACCTGCCAGAGGACGATGGCGCCCGAAAGCAGGAGGACGGTCACGGATAGGAGGACCGTCCACCCGTGGGCTTCCGCCGGCGCGGGGCCGCCGCCCATTCGGGGTAACCCCCCGTCTTCGGACCAGCCCCGATGCACGCGTCGACCTCAGGGGAGGCGGACGACGATGGTGCCGGCGATGCGGTCGTGCAGCGCGCGGCGGTGCCCATCGAACGCCGACCAGATGAGTCCAACGATGCACAGCGCCAAGCCCGCTCCGATGGAGGCCGCCGCGGCGGCGAAGGATTCTCGCGTGAGGTAGGCCGCCAGCACGCCCGCCGCGATGAAGAGCGCGTAGACGAGGACGGCGATAGTGCGCGCGAGAGCGCCGAGCACCCCCAGCGGCTGCCCATCCGAGCGCAGGACCACAATCTGCATCACCGCGTCGCCGACGGTCTGGCCCTTCCACGCCCACGACACGACCAAATAAAGAACCCACGCGAGGGGAATGGAAAGGATGCACACCCAGAAGGCGTTGATAGCGGTGGTCGTGGGGTCGACACGCTCGAAATCGGAGGAGAAGAGGACGATGAGCGAACCGAGCGTTACGAGGAGGGAGGCGATGATGAGGAGGACGAGTCCATCGAGCATGGCCGCGGCGACCCGCGCCTCGAACGAGGCATATCGATACCGCACCTCCCGACGAGGAAGGGGCGCGCCGCTGAACGCCGTGGTGCCGGCCGACATCGACCCGATTGTACGCCCCCCGGAGGCTAGGGTCAGACGAGGCCCTTTCCGCGCTGTTCCTCACCGGTGCGGTAGGCTTCATGGGCGCCATGCCTCCATTCGCCGAAGCGTCGGCCGTTGAGTTCCGCCCCTGGCAGCCGCGCGCGTGGGGGCTCACTGCCGTCGGCGCTGGCCTGGCGGGAGTGATAGCGGGCCTAGTGATCGCTCTCGTCGTGCAGCGGGACGGCCTGGCTCCCTACCGCTACCACCTCTGGCGTTGGCAGGCCGAGACGCTCCCGAACGTGATTGTTCAGGTCATGGGCCTCGAACGGCGGCCCTCGGCGGAGGAGCAGCAACGGGCCATCGAGGCGTACTTCGCACTCACCTCGCGCATTCGGGCCGAGCTCGACCGCTCCGACCCGGACCTGGCGCTCGTCGATGCGCTCGTCCGAGAGCGAGCCGCGTACGAAGGCACGGTCGAATTCACCATCCGCGAGCGGGTGACGAAGGCCATCGAGGCAGCTGGGCTTGCCGAGCCCCTCCCGCTGTTCAGCGACGTTCGAATCGTGTGGCCACCGGTGGCGTTCGAGCTCACCTCGCCGCCCCAGCTCCTGGTGGTCTCGCCGCGGGCGCGCATCGAGCGGGTGCGAAACGTGCTGCTCAAGGACGGGCTCACGCTGGGGGAGATCGAGGCGATCGAAGCGCGGACGGACACGGCCGAACGCGTCTCGATTGTCGTCCCCCTTGGCGGTGTCGCCGCCTATCCGGCTATCGTCCGCGACGACCGGAGCTACGCCTCGATGGTCGAAACGGCCGCGCACGAATGGGTTCACCACTACCTCGCTTTCTACCCGTTGGGCCTGTCGTGGCTGCGCGGGACCGAAGGGGAGATCCTCAACGAGACGACGGCGAACATCGCGGGCGCGAAGCTGGCGCAGGTGGCGGCCCAGCTCTTCCCGACTCAGCTCCCGCCAGGGGCAGACGGAAGTGCCCCAACGCGGCCGACGCCGACCATCGACTTCCGCGCGGAGATGCGCGCCCTCCGGCTCGAGGTCGACCGGCTGCTGGCGGAGGGACGGATCGCCGAAGCAGAGGCGGCGATGGAGGCGAAGCGCCGGTACTTCGCCGAGCACGGTATCTACATCCGGAAGATCAATCAGGCGTACTTCGCCTTCTACGGCGCCTACGCCGACCAGCCGGCAGCCTCGAGCCCCATCGGGCCGAAGATCGAGCGTGTGGCGGAGCTTTCCGGAGACGTGGGCACGTTCCTGCGCCTGATGCGCGGGGTGCAGAGCGAACGCGACCTCGACGCCCTGCTGGCGAAACTGGAGCGCGCCGCGGGGAGGTAGGCGGATGGCTGGGGACGGAGGATTCGAACCCCCACGTACGGATCCAGAGTCCGCTGTCCTACCGTTAGACGAGTCCCCAGCGCCGACTCAAGGGTAACACCGGCAGGTGCGAGCCTCCAAGGCTGAGTTCGCCGCTCGCGATGGCGATGGTACCGTTATGCCGTGGGGGTCGTCTGGCTGGCGGAAGCCGGGGTCAACCGCGGCCTGCTCGGCGGAAAGGGGGCGAGCCTCGTGGCGCTGCGCCGAGCGGGGCTCCCCGTGCCTGACGGGTTCGTCATCCCTCCGGACGCAGCAGCGGCGGCAGCGGGGGGCGACAGCCGCGGCCGAGAGGCCATCGAAACGGCGTGGCGTCAGCTCGTACCCGGCGGTGAGCCGGTCGCCGTGCGCTCGTCGGCCGTCGAAGAGGACAGCGCTGCTGCCTCCTTCGCAGGGCAGTTCGAAACCGTGCTCGGTGTCCGAAGCCGGGAGGAGCTGTTCGCGGCCATCGAGCGGTGCGTCGCATCGGCTTTGGCCAGCCATGCCGACAGCTACCGCGAACGGATGGGAAGCGCCGGCGGCGGGATGGCCGTGGTCGTCCAGCGGCTGGTCGAGGCGCGCGCCGCGGGCGTCGTCTTCACCTGCGATCCCGCCAGCGGCGACCGGTCCCGGATTGTCGTCGAAGCGGTCCTCGGCCTCGGCGACCGCCTGGTGGGTGGCGCCGAGACGGGCGAACGGTGGACTGTGTTGCGAGGCGGCGACGTGGCGCAACGGCCGGCTTCGCCGGCCGCGCTCGACGATCGCGAGGCCGCGGAGGTGGCGCGGCTCGCGCTGGCTGCGGAGGACGCGTTCGGCATGCCCGTCGACGTGGAGTTCGCCGTCGACCGGGAGGGCCGCATCTGGCTCCTCCAGGCGCGACCCATCTCCGCCGTCGGCGGCGCAGGGGATGGGTTCGAGTTCGACACGGAGACCTCCGAAGAGGACGAGTGGACGAGCGCGAACGTCCAGGAGGTGCTACCCGGACTGCTGACACCGCTCACCATCACCCTGTTCGAAGAGACGTCCCACGAGGCGTACACCCGGAGCTACCAGCGGCTGCGGATCCTGCGCCCTTACGAATGGCCACGCTTCGTGGGCGTTTTCGGCTACCGGGCGTTCCTGAACGTGAAGGCGCTGAGGATGGTCGCGGAACGGACGCCTGGGGGAGACCCGGAGGCGCTGGAGCACCGTTACCTCGGAGGCAGCGGTGAACGCCGGCGCCTCCCGTTCCGAAGGCGCCTGGGACTCGCTACGCACCGGCTGCGCAGCGCGGGACCACTGCTGGCGGCGTTCCTCCGTCTCGAACGCGGGGTCGAACGACTGGAAGGCGACGTTGCCCGCTGGGAGCGGGCCTACCGGGCGCTGGACCCGACCAGCCTTTCGGATGCCGACCTGGAGCGATGGCGGCAGCGAGCGCTGCTGTTCGCAGCCCGCCGCTTCCACATCCACCTTGATGTGAGCGGGCTGGCCGGCGGCGCCTTCGACGCGGTAGGGCGGCTGCTGCGGCCCGTGCTCGGAAGCGATGCGGAGTCCACGCTCCCGACGCTCTTCACCGGGCTGCGTGAGGTGGAGAGCGCGCGCATCGCCCTCGACACCTGGGAGCTCGCCGAGGTCGCTCGGGCGTGCGGGCTGGACGTTCCGTTGCGGGCCGGCGCGCTTCGCGACCCGCTCGCTCCGGAGCTGCCACGCCCCTGGAGGGAGGCGTTCTCGCGCTTCCTGGAGCGGCACGGCCACCGCGCGGTGAACGAGATGGAGGCGTCAGCGGTCACCTGGCGGCGCGACCCCGCTCCAGTGCTGGCGATGGTCCGGAGCTACCTCGATCTGCCTGCCGAACAGGCGCCGCCAGCCGTGCTCGCCCGTCAGGAGGAGGCACGGCTGCGGCTCACCGCCGAGGTCGAGCGGAAGCTGAACCTGCCGCAGCGCGCCCTTCTCCGCTGGCTGCTCCCGCGGGCGCAGCGGTGGGTCGCCTTGCGCGAGCGCACGAAGTCCCTGGCGGTGCGGCAGGCGCGGCTCGCCGACTACCTTGCGCCGGAGATCGCGCGGCGGCTGGTGAGCCGGGGAGCCATCGACCGGGAGGACGACGTCTACTTTCTCACGAACCTCGAGGTGAGCGAACTCCTGCTCGGAGCAAGTCGCCGCGACTACCGTTCGCTCGTCGCCAGGCGGCGTGCCGAACGGGAGCGGGCCCGCTACCTCGAGTACCCGGAGCGCTTCCGCGGCCGGCCAGCGCCGCGCCGGCCGACCCCACCGGAAGACGCCCTGGAGCTCCACGGCACGCCGGTGAGCGCTGGGTACGCCGTCGGCCGCGCGCGGGTCATCCTCGATCCGGACCGCGACGGACCGCTGGAGCCGGGCGAGATCCTCGTGGCGCCGGTCACCGACGCAGGCTGGACCCCGCTCTTCGCCCTCGCAGGGGGGATGGTTGTCGATGTCGGCAGTGCGCTCAGCCACGGCAGCACCGTGGCTCGCGAATACGGCCTGCCGGCCGTCACGAACGTCCGTACGGGCACGCGAGTCATTCGGACCGGCGATCTGGTGGAGGTGGACGGCCGCGCGGGAAGAGTCCGCATCCTCGAGCGGGCCGGCGAAGGGGCTCCCTAGGCGAAGGCGCGTCGGAGCCTTCCAACCGCCTCTTCGAGCGTCGCGCGGGACTTCGAGAAGGTGAAGCGGACCGACGTTCGGCCCAGTTCGCTGTGGCGGTAGAAGCTGGAGCCCGGGACTGGAGCAACGCCGACCTCCTCGGTGAGGTAGCGGGCGAAGGCGACGTCGTCGCCCTCGAAGCCGAGGGGCGAGAAGTCAGCCATCACGTAGTAGGCCCCCTCCGGCGAATGGCACCGGAACCCCGCCGCGCGCAGTCCCTCGACGAGGAGGTCACGGTTGGCCGCGTACATCGCCTCCAGCTCGCGGTAGTAGCCGCGGGCGTCAGCCTCTTCGATAGCGACGGCAGCGGCCTCCTGCAGCGGAGCGGGGGCCCCCACCGTGAGGAAGTCGTGGACCTTGCGGATCGCCGCCGAAAGCTCCGCGGGGGCGAGCACGTACCCGATGCGCCAGCCGGTGACGCTGAACGTCTTCGAAATCCCGGAGATGGTGACGGTCCGTTCGCGCATGCCGGGAAGGGAGGCCAAGGGAACATGCCGGCGGCCGTCGAACACGATGTGCTCGTAAATTTCGTCGGTGACGGCGAGGCAATCGAACTCGCGGCAGAGCTCGGCGATGGCCTCGAGTTCGGACGGGGTGAAGACGCGGCCGCAGGGATTGTTGGGAGTGTTGACGATGACGGCCTTGGTGCGGTGCGAAAAGGCAGCGCGAAGTTCGGCGGGGTCGAACGTGTACTCCGGCGGACGCAGAGGGACGAACACCGGCACCGCGCCGCTCATCGCAGCGTCGGGCACGTAGTTCTCGTAGAACGGCTCGAAGACGATGACCTGGTCGCCCGGCTCGACCAGAGCCAGCAGCGAGGCCATCATCGCCTCGGTCGCGCCGCACGTCACCGTTATCTCCGTCTCCGGGTCGTAGGTGAGGCCGTAATGGCGTGCCGTCTTTTCGGCGATCGCCCGCCGCAGCCTCGGCGACCCCCAGGTGATGGCGTACTGGTTGATGTCGGCCTCGATGGCTGCGATGGCCGCCCGCTTCACGAACTCCGGCGCGGGGAAGTCGGGGAAGCCCTGGGCGAGGTTGATGGCGCCATGCTCCATCGCGAGGCGCGTCATCTCGCGGATGACCGACTCGGTGAAGACGGCGGTGCGGCCGGCGACGAATGAGCGCTGCAGCATGGCGGGATTGTACGACCGCCGCGCCCGCCGGTCAGGTTCCCCGATCCCTGGCGCTATTCGAGGGCGCCCGAGGCGACGTACTCGATGACCTCCTCGTCGCTCAGGCCGAGGATGTCGCGGAGGACGACCTCGTTGTGCTGGCCGAAGGTCCCGCCCGGCCAGCGGACCTCGGGCGGGGTGCGGCTGAGGAGCCAGCGCGCGTTCTCCACCGGAATGGGGCCGAGCTCGGGGTGGGTGACGGTCACGAAGTGCCCCCGATGCGCGAGCTGCGGGTCGGCGAAGGCGTCTGCGCTGCTGGCCGCGCGGTGGGCCGGCACGCCTGCCCCGTTCAGCAGCTGCTCGATCTCCTCCGGCTCCCGCGCTGCCGTCCAGGCTGCAATCGCTTCGTCGAGCTCGTTCCGCCGGGCGACGCGCCCCTCCGCGGTGGCGAGCTGGGGGTCGGCAGCCCAGTCGTCCCGCCCGAGCACCCGGCAGAGCGCCTGCCACTGGTCGTCGGTGCCGCACACGATCGCCACCCAGCGGTCGGTCCCGGCGGCGGGGTACACCCCGTGCGGCGCGTACCAGGGCGACGCGTTCCCCTGCCGCTGCCAGAGCCGCCCGTTCGCGAGGTAGTCGAGGAGCCCAGGGCCGAGGAAGTGAATCGCCGCTTCGGCTTGGGAGAAGTCGATGTGCTGCCCCTCTCCCGTGCGGCGCCGGTCGTCCAGCGCGGCCAGGATGGCAGCAACTTCGAACTTCGGAACAACGTAGTCCGTGTACGCTCCCGCGGGGCCGGCCGGCGGCCGATCCGGCCAGCCAGCGAGCTCGCCAAACCCGGCGAGCTGAGCACCCATCGTTCCGTAACCCGCGAGCGTCGCGTAGGGTCCGGTCTGCCCGTTGAGGCAGCTGCTCAGCATGATGATGTCCGGCTTCACCTTCCGGAGGTCTTCGTAGGAGAGGCCCATCTTGGCCATTGCCCCGGGCGTGAAGCTTTCGCAAACGACGTCGGCCCACTGCACCAGCCGTAGGGCAAGCTCGCGCCCCTTCGGGTTCAGGAGGTTGAGCGTCATCGTGTACTTGTTGGCGTTTACCGTGTGGTGCGCACCGGTGCGCTCGGGGCCAGGCTGCCGATCCTTAAAGGGGCCGATGGTGCGGACCGTGT
>DAOUCS010000182.1:0-24852 GCA_034431815.1 Dehalococcoidia bacterium | reverse complement strand
CCCGCCGGGCTCGGCGAGCCCTGCCGGGTAGCGAGGAGCGCGGCGAGCAGAACGCCGCCAATCATGATGACAGCGCCCATGGCGTAGAAGAGCGAGCTCTGGGTGAGCAGGTTCATGGGGAAGCCAGGCTTATAGCTCGCCGACGGAGCTGCCGCGCGGGACGGCTTCCGCTGACCAGGCCGCTGCCGGAGGTGGTGAAGTTCGCGTCGTCGGCGCTTCGCCACAGGTACCTCGTCGTCGATGGCTCTTCGGGTTCGGCGGCATCCCGCCGCCACGTCCGGCAGTATAGGGGGCTAAGGGTTAGGTGCTACCGACGGCACGCGGACCGGTAAAGCCAAGGGCGCGGAGCTCCTCCCGCGCGACCTGGCGGTCGTCCCAGGGGCGCTCCTCCTCGCCGTAGATGATCGACTGTTCATGCCCCTTGCCGGCGATGACAACGATGTCGCCGGGCCGCGCGCGCTCAAGGGCGGCGCGTATCGCCTCCCGCCGGTCTTCGATTTCGAGGAAGTCGATGTTGCGGCGGCGGCCAGCACGTTCGGCATGGCTTCCGATTTCGCGGACGATTGCGCTCGGGTCTTCGCGGCGGGGATCCTCGCTGGTGAAGACGGCAAAGTCGGCGCCTTCGGCCGCGGCTCGGCCTACCCCGAACCTGCGCCCGGGGTCGCGCTCGCCGGCAGCACCGACGACGATGATGAGACGCCCGCGGCAGACCGAACGCAACACTTCGAGCACTTTCCGGACTGCTTCGCCCGTGTGGGCGTAGTCGACGATCACCTCGAAGGGTTGCCCTTCGTCGATGCGCTCCATACGGCCTGGCACACCCGGACAGGATGCGAGGCCGCGGGCCACGGTCGCCAGGTCGAGGCCGAAGGCGAGCGCTGCCGAGGCAGCGGCCAAGGCATTGGCGACATTGAAGACGGCAGGCAGCCGGATCGATGTTTCGGCTGCGCCGAAGGGCGTGACGAGGCGGAAGTCCGAGCCGTCGGGCCGAAGGACCACGTTGCGGGCAAGTACGTCCGCGTCGCGCGCCTCCAGCCCGTACCGGACCGGCCGGGCGGTGGTGAGCGACAACATGTAGTTCGCGCTCGGGTCGTCGGCATTGACGACCGCGAACCGCTCCCTACCCTTCGAGGGGTGACGGTCGAGGGCTCGGAAGAGCAGGCCCTTCGCCTCCCGATAGGCTTCGAAGGTGCCGTGGAAATCGAGGTGGTCGCTCGTGATGTTCGTGAGCACGGCGATGTCGTAGGCCACGTGGTCGAGCCGGTGGAGGGCGAGGCCGTGGCTCGTGGACTCCACGATCGCGACCTCGCAGCCGGCGTCCACCATCTCGCGGAGGAGGCGCTGCACCGCGGGCGCCTCCGGTGTCGTCATTCGCTGGACCGAAGAACCGGTCCGGCCGGCGATCGACACGTCCACCGTCCCGAGGCGGCCTGTCCTCAGTCCGGCCGACTCGAACACGGCAGCGAGGAGGTGTGCGGTCGTCGTCTTGCCGTCGGTCCCGGTGATGCCGACGACAGGGATCGCCCGGCTCGGGTGACCGTAGAACCACGCTGACGCGACCGAGAGCGCCGCCCTCGTGTTCTCGACGGCCGCCACCGCGACGTGGGCCGGAAGGCTTTCGGCCAAAGCCATGCGATCCCGCTCGATGAGCACGGCCGACGCTCCAGCGGCGGCAGCTTCCGCGAGGAAGGAGTGACCGTCCACACGGAAGCCGGGGATCGCGACGAACAGGACGCCGGGCGTTACCCGACGGGAGTCGTGCTCGACACCGGTGATAGGAGCGTCGCGGTCGCCGCGTACCAGGAGCGCTCCGGGTAGCTCGGCGAGGAGCGACTCGAGCCGCTTGGGAGCCGACATGGCGGATTCCATGCTACCCGCGGCCTTCATCGGAAGGTAGCGCCGCGAGGGCCGCCTGCAGCGCGTCGAACAGCTCTTCGGGGAGGCGTTCGCGCCGGACCGTCCACCCTGCTACCCCCGACCACCGGGAGAAGGCTGCACGGTCCCGGCCGGGGATGCAAGCGACCAGTGACGCGAATTCCCCTTCCGGGAGCGTGCCGGCCCAAGTGGCAACGTCAAGGACGACGATGTCGCCCGACATCGGACTGGTGCCCGCCGGGGCTGCAGAGATGCCCAAGATTCCGGCCACATCGCTCGCCGCCGCGAAGAACAGGGCGTCGCCAGTGGCAACGACGATACGGCGTCTCCCGCCGTCACCGGGGCTCACGCGACACGTCCAGTTCCGGGATAGCGAGGCAGACGTCGAGCAGGTTCGCGACGATCCGCGCTGTCGCTCCCCAGATGAGGTCTGGCCCGACGCGATACGAGGGGAGGACGACCGGCCGGCCTTCGTAGGTCCTGACGTCGGGCACGAAGGAACGAGGGTCGCAGATCGTGGCGAACGGAACCTCCAGGAGGTAGGCCACTTCGTCAGGGCTGAAGCGCCACGGGTATGGGTACGTTCGCAGCCAGCCGACGAACGGGGTCACCTGAAACCCGCTGATGGTGACGAGATCGTCGAGCTGCCCGAGCGGCTCGACGTCTTCGGGCGCGACGCCGATCTCCTCGTGCGTCTCGCGGAGCGCAGTCCAGAGGGGGTGCTCGTCGCCGGGGTCCATTGCACCGCCGGGGAAGCTCACCTGCCCTTTGTGATGGAGGACGCGGTCGGAGCGCCGCTGGAACACGAGGTGCGGCTCACCGGCGCAGTCGTAGAAGAGAACGAGGACCGCCGCGCGGGCGAGATGTGGCTCGTCGTCGATGGCGGAAGGCGAGTACCGTGCGAGCGCGGCGCGGAGGGCATCCTTCATAGCGGCCTCGCGACCAAGCGCCGGCGCCTGGTCGACTCCTTCAGCTCCTCCCAGATTGCCTCGTTCAGCGCGGCGATGCGAGGGTCATCCTGCCCTTCGCACCAAACGTGGAGCTCGATGAGCAGGCGGCGAAGCTCGTCGTTGGCAGCGTGCAGTCGAGAGACGCGGAGATCGACATCGGACTGGGCCGCGGCCGCCTGCAGCCTTCCGGCCAACTCCGGGGGCGCCAGGTCGGCCGCGGCCGCGAAGAGCGCCCGGAGAGACGCGTTCTCCTCCGCGAGGCGAGCTGCCGCGCGGTCCCATTCCTCGGCGAGCATGGCGGCGATCGTCGCCGCGAGCCCGGCCGTCTGCTGTGCGAACGGGTCGGAGAGGTGCGGCGCGATCTCCCACACGAGCGCCTGGGCGATTCGCTGCAGCGCGATGGGCGGGTCGGGCCTCATGGCGCCCTCCCGAGCGAACGAAGGAGCACTTCGTCCTGGAAGTTGGTGAGCCAGTAGGCGGTCATCGCGTGGATGAGCTCCGTGCTTCGGCCCTCCTGGAAGCTGCGCGCACCGGTGAGCCAGATGGCCTGGGCCTTGACGCTCGAGAAAACGTCCCACCAGTGGAGGGCTGTGCGGTCCACACGGCTCCCGGAGGCCGCTTCGTAGACGGCGATGGCGTCCTCGGCGGCTATGACGCCGCCCTTCAGCCCGTTCCGCGCCCACTCCCAGTTTTCGAGGAAGGACCACGCCAAGTCCTCGAGCGGGTCGCCCAGGTGAGCCATCTCCCAATCGAGCACGCCGTGGATCTCGCCCTCGGGGGAGAAGAGGAGGTTCCCCACGCGGTAGTCGCCGTGCACCACGGTGACACGTGGCGGAGGCGGCGGCGGATTCGCCCGAAGCCAGCGGATCGCGGCCCGCACCACGGGCTGCGGCGACAGCTCCTGCTCATCGATGATGCGCTCCCAATGCTCGAGTTCACGGCGCCAGCAGCTCTCCGGCGCCGGCGGCTCGACCACGCCCTCGATCGGCGTGCCGTGCCAATCGAAGGCATGGATGGCAGCGAGGGTTTCGTACATGCGCCGGGCGAAGCGCGGGCGGGCAGGTTCGAAGGCGGGGTCGAGCACGCGCCGTGGGCTCGCCTCACAGCCTTCGATGCGCTCCATCACGAAGAAGGGGCTGCCGAGGTGGACAGGGTCGCGTTCGAGCCACAGCGGTCGCGGGACGGGGACAGCGCTTCCCGAGAACGCCTGGTAGAAGGCGAACTCCAGTTCGCGGTCACTGTCGAGCAGGCTCGCTGGCGGGTCGCGGCGAATGACGAAGCTTCGCCGTTGGGGCGGCTGGCCCGGGAGTTCCGCTTCCGCGATCCACGTCTCCCGGGAAGCGCCGCCGGGGACACGCCAGAGGGCGGCTACACGAAGGCCCGGCGCTTCGAGGCGCGCCGCGAGATACGCTTGCAGCTTGGGGCGCAGCGTCCCCGAACTTTGGCTCCCCGCAGACATCGACGCGGGGCTAGGCTACAGGATTCCCTTCGTGCTGGGAATGTCGCCCTTGCGGCGGGGATCGATCCGCACCGCCTGGTCGAGGGCTCGGGCAAATGCTTTGAAGCAGGCCTCGATCTTGTGGTGGTCGTTGACCCCGGCCAGGGTGCGGATGTGGACGTTCGCGCTGGCAGCCGCCGCGAACGATTCGAAGAAGTGCGCGAAGAGGTCGGGCGGGAGCCCCCCAACCTCCGCGCCGTACAAGCGGAGGTCGAGGACGGCGTAGGGCCGCCCGGAGAGATCGACGGCGGCAAAGGCGAGCGCTTCATCGAGCGGCATCGCGGCTGAGCCCGCCCGCACGATGCCGGCCTTGTCGCCCAGAGCCTGGGCGAAGGCTTGGCCGAGGACGATGCCGCAGTCCTCCACGGTGTGGTGAGCATCCACGTGGAGGTCTCCCTGGGCGCGGAGCACCAGGTCGAACACCCCGTGCTTGGCGAGGTGCGCGAGCATGTGGTCGAAGAAGCCGATGCCCGTCGAGACGTCGGCCCGGCCGCTCCCGTCGAGATTGATGGTGACCTCGATGGAGGTTTCGGCGGTGGAGCGCGTGAGGCTGGCGATGCGGGGCGTCACTCCTCTTCCACCTCTCGGAGAGCTGCCAGCAAGCGGTCGGTGTCCTGCGGCCGGCCCGCGCTGATGCGAATGTAGTTTCGCAGTTCGGGACGGTCGTAGTAGCGGACCAGCACGCCTCGGCGGCGCAGGGCGTCGGCCACGTGCCGAGCGGAGCGCCCCTCGACGCCGCAGAGGACGAAATTGGCCGCAGAATGGTGCGGACGGAGCCAGGGGAAGCGCGCGAGCTCGGATTCCAACCGTTCCCGTTCGAGCACGGTGGCCCGTACGGTGTCCATGAGATCATCCCGGTGGGCCAGAGCGGCGAGGGCGGCGGCCTCGGCGGCGACGCTGACGTTGTACGGCTGCTTGATCGCCATCATCCGGCGGGCAAGTTCCTCGTTCGCGACCCCGTAGCCGATGCGGAGGCCCGCCAAGCCCGCCCATTTGCTGAACGTGCGCACCACAACCAGGTTGGGGTGCTCCGCGATGAGCGGAACGAAGGTGGTGCCGGCGAATTCCGCGTACGCCTCGTCGACGACCACCAGCGCGTCGAGAGCGCAGAGCCGCTCGACCTCCTCGACGCTGGCCAGGTTGCCGGTGGGGTTATTCGGGGAAGCGAGGAAGATCAGTGTTGCCCCCTGGCGGACGGCCGAAGCGATGCCTGCGACGTCCAGCTCCCAGCCCTCGAGGCGCGGGACTTCCACGACCCGGGCGCGGTTCACGCGCGCCAGGAAGCTGTACATCCCGAAGGTGGGCGGCGCCGTGACCACCGCATCGGGCCAGGCGAGGCGGATGACGATGTCGAGGATGTCATCGGCGCCAGCCCCGGCCACGATCTGCTCAGCGCGCACGTCCAGCCACTCGGCCAGCGCTTGCCGCAGGGCGGTGTGATACGGGTCGGGGTAGATGTGGAAGGGCGCACGCGCGGCCGCCTCGCGCACAGCCGGATGGGGCCCGTACAGGTTCTCGTTCGCATCCAGCTTCACGATCTCGTCCGGGGCCAGGCCGAGCTCGCGGGCGAGCACCTCGATGGGCTTAACGGGCGCGTACTCCTCCAGGTCGGCGAAGTCGGCCCGGACCAGCGTGCGTACGTCCATCGTCGGCTACCGTCCCTCGATGCGCCGCTCGACGGCGCGGGCATGGCCAGTCAGACCCTCGGCCCTGGCGATGACGGCGGCGGCGCGGGCGAGCTCCTCGGTGGCCTCGGCAGGCAGGTTCACCACGGCAATGGTCTTCAGGAAATCATTCACGCTGAGGGGCGAGCTCCAGCGCGCGCTCCCGCCCGTCGGCATGGTGTGGCTGGGGCCGGCGGTGTAGTCCCCGATCGCCTCGGGAGAGGCTTCGCCGAGGAAGAGTCCGCCGGCGTTGCGCACTTTCGAAGCGTAGGCCATCGGCTCTTCCACCAAGAGGCAGAGGTGCTCCGGCGCGTACTCGTTGGCGAGCTCGATGGCATGGTCGATGTCGTTGACGAGGATGCATCCGCCGCGGTTCTCCAGCGCCTGGCGGGCGATCTTCGCCCGCTCCATCGTCGCGAGCTGGCGCTCGACGTGCCGCGCCACCTGCTCGGCAAGCCAGTGGGAGGGCGTCAGCAAGATGGGGCTGGCCAGAGGGTCGTGCTCGGCCTGTGCCAGCAGGTCGGCCGCGACCAGCTCGGGGTCAGCGCTCTCGTCGGCAATGATGACCGTTTCCGTGGGGCCGTAGATGGAATCCACCCCTACATCGCCGAAGACGAGGCGCTTCGCGATCGCCACGAAGAGGCCGCCCGGGCCGCACACCTTGTCCACGCGGGGGATAGTCTCCGTGCCGTAGGCGAAGGCCGCGATGCCCTGTGCACCGCCGGCTTTGAAGACGGCATCGACGCCGGCGATGTCGGCCGCCACGAGCTTCACCTGCGGCACGCTCCCGTCAGGCAGCACCGGGCTGGTGAGGTACACTTCGTCGACGCCGGCGACCCGGGCGGGAATCGCGCACATGAGCACCGTGCTGGGCAGCGGCGCCTTCGTACCGGGGACGTAGATCCCGACGCGCTGGAGCGGCCGCGTGAGCTGGCCGAGCCCGTTCTGGTTGAAATCGAAGAAGGAGCCTCGGAGCTGCAGTTCGTGGTACTGGCGGATGCGGTTGGCGGCGAACCGCAGTGCCTCGACGACTTCGGGGTCGACTGCGTCGTAGGCCGCCCGCACCTCCTCAGGAGTCACCCGGAGCTCCTCGGTGCGGGCGTTGTCGAACTTCAGGTTGTAGTAGCGGACGGCGTTGTCGCCGTCCTCGCGAACGTCGCGGATGACCCGGCGAACGACCTCCTCAGGCGGGAGCTCCTGGCCAAAGGTGCGGAAGGTCGTCTCGCGGATATCCATCGGGAGATCGTCGAGCTCGAGGGGGCGGCGTGCGAGGATGGTGCGGCGGCCTTCTTCGGCGTTCCTGATTATGCGCATCCGAGGTACCTCGCCAGCACGGATCGCGCAGCCTCCGTCGACCGTTCGAGGTAGCCGCGGATCCGTTCGTCGGTAACGTAGGCCATTGTCTCATCGAGGAGCTCGGGGAGCGAATCGAGGAAGCGTGTCAGCTCCGGCGATTCCCCGATGCCCGCCCGGCGGAGGTGGTTGGCGACCATGCCCCGCATCCGGTCCCAGTCCATGTCCCTCGTGGCGGCGTCGGCGGCTATCTGGCGCCAACGCTCGAGGGTCTCCGTTTCGATGAACCCGACCTCGATGTTCTCCACGGTGCAGGCCAGCGCGGCGCAGATGGCTTTTCGGACCTCCGGCTCGCCGTAGTCGCGCTCGAGTCCGAACTGGAGCAGGCGGTCCATCAGGTTCGCCCGCACCGTCCCCCCCAGCTGCTCGTGGCGCGCGAAGAGCCGCCGGTACACCGTCGTGATGTACTGCTCGTCGAAGACGAGATGGGTCAGGTATCCGCCCACGAAGGCGCGGGTGAAGGGGTTGAGCGCCCCGGGGTCGGCGAGATGGGGATGGGCGGCGAAGAACCCGGCGACCGAGTCCTGGTGGTCGGGGCCGGCGAGGTCGAAGAAGTGCGTACTCTGCCGGTCCTGGCGGGTGAGGATGCGGATATCGGGCGCCGTCGCCCCTAGGAGGTACGCCCCCTCCGCACCGGCGAGGTCGGGGTGCCCGAGCGCGCCGGCGATGGCCCTAGCAAGGACCATGTGGAGGGTGATGGGCGGCATCAGGCACCTGCGGCGGCCGGAACGCCGGCCCGGAGCTGCTCAACCAACCGCTCGAGGACGTCGGTGCGGGAGGTGATGGGCGGCTCGCGCACGATGAGGCAGTTGGTGGATTCGAGGAAGGGATCGAGCATCTTGAGGCCGTTGGCGCGGATGCTCGTGCCGGTCTCCGACCCCTCGATGAGAATGTCGGCATCCTCGGGCACGAACCCCTCGCTCGCCCCATTGATGGGCATGATGACCGCAGCGGGAAGGTGGAAGCGCCTCGCGAAGTCTTCGGCGAGCGCAGGATACTCGCTCGCGATCCGGATCGGCCGGCCCAATTTCCACCACACCTGGAGGGCATCGGCGGTGGTATCGGCAGGGAAGGCTTGCTCGACGACAGGCCCGATCTTGTAGCGGCTCCTTCCCAGATCGACCGCCATCCGCACCGGCGACGAGGGGAACCGAGCAAGATGGTCGCGGAGCCAATCGACGCCGGTCACCGCTGCATCGAAGGCACCGCGGGCGACGAAGGCGGGCATATCCTGCGGGCGCACCACCTTGATTTCCAGGCCTTCGATCTCCGAGCGCGGGCGCCTCGCGAACGCCTTCTCGCCGTAGCCGTCGAACGAAAGGCCAGCGGCCCGGAGCGCCTCGAACGTGTGCCGCTGCGCATGGCCGTCCGGCAGAGCCAGCCGCACGACGTCCGCCCGTCGGGCGCAACGTTCCATGGGACGGAGAGGGACCCCAACGGGAGCGACGAGACCAGCGGGCGGCTCACGCAGCTGAGCGCGAAGCGCCGCAAGAAGCGGGGAAAGGTCCTTAGCCGCAAGTGCGCGACGGTTCGCCACGAGCACGAGCGGAGAGTCCGCCACCCGGGCGAGAGGCACGAGCCCGAGCCGTTCCACATCCACGCGGCTGGGCGCGGCCAGAAGGGCCAGGTCGGCGTCCTCCGGCGGGTAGGCCTCCGCCGACCCGTAGAGGGGGAAGAGGCGGTAGGCAGGCCAGCGGAGGCGAATAGCAACTGCATCGGCCAGATTGGGGAATTCGGAGACGACCCGCAGCCCAGGCTCGGGTATCGGCAGCGTGCCCGGTTCGAGGCCGGATGCCGGAGCCGCAGCGAGCCACACGCCAAGCGCAGGCCCGGGAAGCGAGCCCAGCAGGCGCAAGTCCTGACGGGGGAAGCGGATGCTCTCTTCCAACACCCAGACCGCCGAGCAGATACCGGCGTCGTAGTTGCCCAGGGCGATCTGAACCGGGATATCGCGCTCGCGGAAGATGCGGACGGCGAGGCCGTGGTCGGCGAAGTGAGCGCGGAGCAGACGGCTGCTCGGGTCGTACCCCTCCGTAGGGAGACCCGCCTCTCGAAGGACCGCGGCCACGGCAGGGCGGCTGTCGCCGGTGGGGAGGGCAAGCTTGATGGTCATTTCCGCTGCGCGAGATGCGAGATGAGCTCTTCCAGCGACGAAACGGGCGCGGCGGAGCCGCCGGCCACGAGATGCAGCCCATCCGCGCCGACCCGGACCGCGGTCGCCTGCCCTTCGGCCGACGCCTCCAGTGTCGCTGCGAGACCAGCCCGATGGATGCGGCGGATGACGTCGAGCGCACGGGGCAGGTCGGCGGGCGATGCGGGCACAACCGCGGGCGGCGGCAGCGCTTCTCCTTCGGCGACGAGGGCAGCGGCGAGCTCCGAGAGCTCCATGCCGAGGCCGCAGGCAGTGGCGCATCGCCCGAACGGCGGCCGGTACCGCCCTCCCCGGCCCCAGGCCGCTCCGTCCGCGGCGAACTCGAACACAGCCCCCTCGTAGTACTCGAAGTCGCACGGCATACCGAGCGCGATGACCGTCCGACGTCCCGAGGCGGCGACGGTATCCGCCAGCGTCTGAAGCTCCTCCAGGGCAGGGACGGCGCCAGGAAGGGCACCGCCGGCAAGCGAGGCGAGGTTCGCCAGAAATCCGCTCCCTTCCCCCTCCTCGAGCGCGAGCGCAGTGAAGGAAGCGAGCCTTGCGCCGAGCTCCGGCAGGAGGGCCTGCAACCCCTCTTCGGCAACGCGATCGGTGAGCTCCCGCTGGCGGGCGCCGTCGCCTGCCGCGACGGCCTCGACCAGCGCGCGAGCGACGCCGACATGCGCGAGGCGAACGGTCGGAGAGAAGCCGAGTGCTTCCAAGGTCTCGCAGCCCACCGCCACCACTTCGAGCTCGCCCAGGAGCGGCGGGGCGCCGAGGTACTCCAAGCCGCCCTGCCAGAGCTCGCTCTCCTCGCCGTTGTGGCTGTATCGGAATCGGGTTTGTACGTAGCAGAGGCGCGCCGGCAGGGGCAGGCCGGCCTCCTCCGCGGCTCGCACCACCGGAATCGTTGAATCCGGGCGCAGCACGACGCGTTCGCCGCTCCAGCCGTCCCAATCGAGGAATGTGTACACGCGAGACAGCATCTGCGGCGTCAACGTCCCGGCGAGGGTAAAGAGGCTGTACCGCTCGATAGTGGGGGTGCGGACCTCCCGGTAGCCCCAGCGCGAAGCGGCGGCGCGGAACGCGTCTTCAGCCCGGCGGAAGGCCGCCATTTCGCCGGGGAGAAGATCGCGCATGCCGCGGGACCGCGCCGGAAGAGGAGGGGAAGACGCCCGTTCAGCCATGTCTCGCGAATCATGATAGGCGATGGGCGTCGTCGGTCGAACCGCAGAGCGAACGGGCGTTGACGCCTCCGTATACTCGTTGGTGCCTATGCGCCATCCGCATCGCCGACTTGCCGCGGCCGTGTCGCTCCTCACTGGGCTGCTCATGCTCCTCGCTTCGTCCTGCGGCGGGGAGCGGGCGCCTTCGGGCGCCGTCCACCTGCTCGAGGTGGACGGAACCATCGGCCCCATCGTCGACCGGTACATCGACCGGGGCATCAGCCGGGCAGAGGATTCGCAGGCGCGGCTGGTAGTCATCGTGATAGACACACCCGGAGGGCTGAGCAGCTCGATGGAGTCCATCGTGAAGCGCATCCTGCGGGCGAACGTACCGGTGGCCGTGTTCGTGTACCCACCCGGCGGCCGGGCAGCGAGCGCCGGCACCTTCGTGACGATGGCCGCCCACATCGCTGCAATGGCTCCGGGGACGCGCATCGGAGCAGCGAGCGCCGTCAATATCGACGGGTCCGACATCGAAGGGACGCTCGGCAAGAAGATCGAAAACGATGCCGCGGCGCTCATCCGCGCGTTGGCCGAGATGCGGGGGCGGAACGCCGACTGGGCCGAATCGGCCGTGCGCGATGCTGCCTCGGCGAACGCCGACGAAGCGCTCCGCCTCGGCGTGATCGACTACGAAGTGCCGGATTTGGCCGCGCTGCTCCGGGCGGTCGACGGCCGCCGGGTGGAGCTTCGACCGGGGGTCACGTTCGAACTGGGGAACGTGTCCGCGGCGCCGCAAGTCGAAACGAGGATGACCGCCTGGGAGCGGTTCCTGGGGCTCCTTGCCGACCCCACCCTGGCTTCGATTCTCATCAGCCTCGGCTTCCTGGGCCTTATCTTCGAGCTTTCGAATCCGGGGCTCATCTTCCCCGGCGTGGCGGGCGCCATCGCCATGGTGCTCGGCTTCCTCGGGTTGGGTGCGCTCCCCGTAGAGACTGCCGGCCTTGCGCTCATCGCCTTAGCGCTGGTCTTCTTCGCGCTGGAGCTCTTCGTTCCCTCGGGCGGCATCCTCGGCGCGGGCGGGATCGTAGCCCTCATCCTGGGCGCCATCATCGCCTTCCGCAATACGCCGGCCGAGCTTCAGCCGAACCGCATCGTGCTGGGGGTGCTGGCGTTCGTGGTGGTCGGGATGTTCGTTTCGCTCGCCCTCGGGCTGGCGCGGATGCGGCGGATCCCCGCCGTCATCGGGTTGGAGGCGATGATCGGGAAGTCAGCCATCGCCCGAACCCCGCTCACGCCGGAGGGGTTCGTGGTCGTCCAAGGGGAGCGGTGGCGGGCGCGGATGGCCGAGGGCCAGGCTCGAGAAGGCGAGCGGGTTCGTATCGTAGGCGCGGAAGGCTTCGAACTCGTCGTCCGAAAGGAGGAAGCCGGTGACGGAACAACGCCCGAAGGATAGTTATGGGATGCCCCCGCCCGAGTACGAGGTGGGCGCGGGAACCAAGGTGATCCGGGCGCTGCTCATTGGGTTCAGCGCCCTCATGCTCATCCCGCTCCTTCCGTTCTCCATCCGTGTGGTGAACGAGTACGAACGGGGGGTCATCTTCCGCCTCGGCCGGCTCATCGGTGCCAAGGGTCCGGGACTGTTCATCCTCCTGCCGTTCGTCGACCGGATGGTGAAGGTCGATCTGCGGACGATCACCCTCGACGTCCCCGCGCAGGAGGCCATCACGCGGGACAACGTGACCGTGAAGGTGAACGCCGTCGTGTACTTCCGGGTGGTGGAGCCGACGGCGGCCGTGGTGCGAATCATGGACCACATCCGCGCGACCTCGCAGATTTCGCAGACGACGCTTCGCTCTGTTTTAGGGCAATCCGAGCTCGACGAACTGCTGGGGCAGCGGGAGCAGATCAACCAGCAGCTCCAGCGGATCATCGACGAGCAAACCGAGCCCTGGGGCGTGAAGGTGACGGCGGTCGAAATCAAAGACGTCGAACTCCCGGCCTCGATGCAGCGGGCCATGGCGCGGCAGGCCGAGGCCGAGCGAGAGCGCCGGGCGAAGATCATCGCCGCGGACGGCGAGTATCAGGCGAGCGAGCGCCTGCGGGAGGCGGCCCTGGTGATGGCCCAGGAACCGATCACCGTCCAGCTCCGTTTCCTGCAGACGCTCACCGAGGTGGCCGCCGAAAACAACAGCACCATCGTATTCCCCATCCCCATCGACCTCATCGAGATGTTCATGCGGGATAGGGGAGGCCGCGAGGCCTGATTCAGGAGGGCCGCACCGTCACCTCGGCGGCGCGGAGGGATTCGCGCCGGCCGTCAGCGAGCTGAACGACGAGCGCGCCGTCGGCGTCGATGTCGGCCGCGCGCGCGGGGTACGGCTCGCCGGCGGGCGGATGCACGGTGATCTCGCGCCCGAGCAAGAGGTTGCGGGCGCGGTATTCCTGCGCAAGGCGCTCGGCCGGAGCCTCGAGCCAGCTTTCCAGCTCGTTACAGAGGCGGGCGAGGAGCTCCTCGCGCGGAACGGGCCTGCCGGAGGCACGGCGGAGGCTCGTGGCGATGCCGCGGAGTTCGGGAATGGCCGTGGGATCCCCGTTCACGTTGATGCCGATGCCAGGGTAGGCGACGACCTCGCTGCCCGCGTACTCGGCATCGATGAGCATCCCCGACACCTTCTCGCTCCCGATCCAGATGTCGTTCGGCCACTTGATGCGGGCGTCGGGGCAGAACAGCTCGCATGCCCGGCAAACCGCGAGCGGCACGGCCATCGGGAGACGCCGGTGTCCTTCCGGGTCGACGCGGAGGACGAAGGTGGCGTAGATGTTCTCGCCGCGGGGGCTGTAGAAGGAGCGCCCTTTTCTCCCGCGGCCCGCCGTCTGCTCCTCCGCAAGGACCAGAGTGCCGTGTGGGGCTCCTTCAGCCGCTTCGCGCCGGGCGAGATCCATCGTCGACCCCACAACGGCGCGGTAAATCAGGAACCGGCCGACGAGGCTGGTCACGAGGTGGTTCTGGAAGGCGCGGGGGTCGAATTCACACCGGGCGGGCATTCCTGCCTCCGATGGAAGGGGGCCAGGCTACCTACCTGGCCCCCTTGGCGTAGCCGACCTCAATGCTGTTAGGAGGAGGTCACCTCCTGCGCGTGGCTGCGGTCGCTACGACGGTAACTACTGTCCATGCGCATCACCTCCTTCCCTGGCGCGCACGCTACCAGAGGAAGGGGTACGGGGTCAATCGGGCGAGAAGGTTTCGCCAAGAGGGAGCAGAGGGCTATCCTGTTCGAAGATGCGAGTACGGCGGCGCCTGGCCCCCGCGGGGGTCAAATCTATGCGCCGTAGAGATGGAGGAGAGCTCTGGTTGCGCCAGTCAGCATGAAGCAGCTTCTGGAGGCCGGCGTCCATTTCGGGCACCAGACCCGCCGGTGGAACCCGAAGATGCGGCCGTTCATCTTCACGGAGCGGAACGGCATTCACATCATCGACCTGCAGCAGACCGTCACCCGCCTCGAAGAGGCCATTAATTTCGTGCGCGACGTGGTGGCCTCGGGGGGCGAGGTGCTAATCGTGGGCACGAAGAAGCAGGCCCGCGATACGGTGGAGCAGGAAGCGAAGCGCGCCGGTTTGCCTTACGTCAACAACCGGTGGCTCGGCGGGACCCTTACGAACTTCCGCACCATCCAGCAGCGGATCCGCTACTTGAAGGAGCTGGAGGCTGCGATGGAGCGCGGCGACTTCGCCCGCCGCCCGAAGCGGGAGCAGCTGAAGATTCAGGAGGAGATCGAACGGCTGAACCGGTACTTCGGCGGCATCAAGAACATGGACCGCCTTCCCGCAGCCGTCTTCATCATCGACACGGTGAAGGAGGAGATCGCCGTCCGCGAGTGCGAGCGGTTGGGGATTCCCATCGTCGCGCTGGTCGATTCGAACTGCGATCCCGACCCGATCACCTACCCGATCCCGAGCAACGACGACGCCATCCGCGCCATCAAGCTCATCCTGGGGAAAATCGCCGACGCTGCCATCGAAGGACGGGCGATGCGGGAGTCCGGTGTCGGCGCAGGCGTGCAGGTGGAAGAGTTCGCCCGGCGCTCCGCGGAGGAGGCGCTCGTGACAGGGCATTATTCGGCTTCGCCCGATGAGCCAGAGCCTCAGGTGGCGGGTCCCGTCCGGGTGACCGTCGTCTCGGCCCGCGAACAAGCGACGGAACGCAACGACGAGGAGGAGTGAGCCCGTGCCGGAAGTGACCACGGCAATGGTGAAGGAGCTGCGCGACGCCACCGGCGCAGGGGTCATGGACGCCAAGCGCGCCCTCGAGGAGGCTGGCGGCGACATGAAGCGCGCGGCCGAGATCCTCCGGGAACGGGGGATTGCCGCCGCAGCGAAGCGCGCCGGGAGGGAGACGCGGCAAGGGGTCGTCGAAGCGTACATCCACGCCGGAGGCCGCATCGGCGTCCTCGTCGAGCTGAACTGCGAGACCGACTTCGTGGCGAATACCCCTGAGTTCCGGCAGCTGGCGAAGGATATCGCCATGCAGATCGCCGCGATGAACCCCCTCGTCATCACACCGGAAGAGCGCACTCCCGAGATGGAGGGCCCCGACGAGGAAGTGGTGCTGCTGAAGCAGCCGTTCATCCGCGATACGAGCAAGACCATCGACGACCTGGTGAAGGAGGTCATCGCCCGCACGGGCGAAAATGTGCGGGTGAGCCGCTTCGTCCGATTCGAATTGGGGAAGTAGTCCCACGGAGCGAACGACCATGGAGGGCCGGTACCGCCGGGCGTTGCTGAAGCTGAGCGGCGAGGCGCTCATGGGGGACCGGCCCTTCGGCATCGACCCCGCAACGCTGAAGGCTATCGCCGCGCAAATCGTGCGGGCCGTCCACGATGGCATCGAGGTGGCCATCGTGGTGGGCGGCGGCAACTTCTGGCGCGGCTCTTCGGCGGCGGAAACCGGAATGGACCGGGCGACCGCCGACTACATGGGGATGCTGGCCACGGTCATGAACGCCCTCGCCCTCCAGGACGCGCTCGAGAAGCAGGGCGTGACGGTGCGGACGCAGACCGCCCTCGCCATGGCACAGGTGGCCGAACCGTACATCCGCCGGCGAGCGATCCGGCACCTGGAGAAGGGGCGCGTCGTCATCTTCGCCGCCGGTACGGGGAACCCCTTCATGACGACCGACACCGCCGCAGCGCTGCGGGCTATCGAAGTGGATTGCGAAGTGCTGCTGATGGCGAAGAACGGCGTCGACGGCGTCTACGATGCCGACCCGCGGACGAACCCCGAAGCGAAGAAGTTCGAACACCTGACGTACATCGAGGCGATCCAGCGGCGGCTCCAGGTAATGGACAGCACGGCGCTCAGCCTGTGCATGGAGAACCAGCTGCCTATTATCGTATTCGACGTCCGTGCGCCGGACGGCATTTACCGCGCGCTGCGCGGGGAGCACGTCGGCACAATCGTGTCGTCCCACGCCGAGGCAGAGCCGGTCCGGCGCGTCTGACCTTCGCTCCACGCCACGGGAGGCTGCCCATGGAGGACCCGGACGAGATTCTTGTCGATGCCGATGAACGCATGAACGGCGCGGTCGAGGCGCTTCGCCGCGAGCTCGTGGGCGTGCGCACCGGCCGTGCCCATCCCAGCCTGGTCGAAGGCATCCATGTGGACTACTACGGCGCCCAGACCCCGCTGAAGCAGCTCGCCACCATTTCGGCGCCCGAGCCCCGGCTCATCACCATCCAGGTGTGGGACCGCAATGCGGTGAAGGCGGTGGAGAAGGCGATCCAGGCCTCGGATTTAGGGCTGAATCCCTCCGTCGACGGCCAGACCATCCGCCTGCCGATCCCGCCGCTCTCGGAGCAGCGCCGGAAGGAGCTGGTGAAGCACGTGCACCACCGCGTCGAGGAGGCGCGCGTCGCCATCCGGAACGTTCGCCGCCACGCCCACGACGAGCTGCGGCGGCTTGAGCGGCAGGGGCTGATTTCCCAAGACGACCTGCGGCGGTACGAAGAGGAGCTGCAGAAGCTCACGGACCGCCACATCGAGATGGCCGAGGCGGAAGGGAAGAAGAAGGAGCATGAGCTTCTCGAGGTCTGACGCGGCCGCCCGTCAGGCGCTCTCCGGCGCGAAGCCGGCCGCCCGCCTTGGCGACGTCATCTCGCCCATCACCGGCGGACGGGTGCCGCGACACGTGGCCATCATCATGGACGGAAACGGCCGCTGGGCCACCCAGCGCGGCCTTCCCCGTGCTGCCGGCCACCGGGCCGGGACGGAGAACATCCGCCGCATCATCGAGCGGTTCGCCGACCACGGGGTGGAGTACCTGACGCTGTACGCCTTCAGCACCGAAAACTGGAGCCGCCCTGAGCCCGAGGTTCGCGCACTGATTCGCCTCCTCAGCCGGTTCATCAAGCGGGAGCTGGATCATTTCCGGCAGAACAACATCCGTCTCCGGCTGCTCGGCCACATCGAGACCCTTCCCGAATGGCTGCAGCGCCAGGTGCAGGAGGCGGTGGAGGCGACAGCCGAGAACACCGGGCTCAACCTGAACGTCTGCTTCAGCTACGGCGGCCGCGACGACATCGTGATGGCGGCGCGGAAGATCGTGGAAGCCGGCCTCCGTCCGGAGGAGATTACGGAAGAGACAGTGGCATCCTTCCTGTCCACCGCCGGGATTCCCGACCCGGATCTCATCATCCGCACCGCCGGGGAGCAGCGCATCTCCAACTTCCTCCTCTGGGAATCCGCCTACGCCGAGCTGTACTTCACTGACACCTACTGGCCGGATTTCGGGCGCGAGGACATCGACATCGCGCTGGCCGAGTACGGCCGGCGGAAGCGCAAGTTCGGAGGGCTCCTCGAGGAGGACCTCCGCGCTTTCGGATCGGCGTGACCGCCCCGGCGGCTCCCGCAGCCTCGTCGGGAGCGCTCAGCCGGCGGCTGGCCACGGCGGCGGTGGGACTTCCCATCCTCCTGGCGGTGGTCTGGGTCGGGGGGTGGCCCTTCGCGGTGTTCTGCGGCGTGGCGGCCGTGCTGGCTTCGGCGGAATTCGTGCACGGATGGCTCTTCCCGACGCGCCCGGTGTACGACGCCTTTCGGCTGTTCCCCGGGTTCGCCATCACCGGCGCGATGGTGGCAGGCAGCCGCATAAGCTCGCAGTTCGTGGTAGCCGGGCTGGTGCTGGCCGCGATGTTCGCCGCCGCCGGCTTCGCGCCGACCCGAGCCTTCGGCCCGCAGAAGCCGTACCGTGTTTTTGCCGCGTGCATCCTCTACATCGGCTTGCTGGGCAGCACGTTCGTGCTCGTCCGGGAGGCGGAGCACGGCCGCTCCTGGGTTATCCTCGGCTTCCTCGCCACCTTCACCACTGATACGGGCGCGTACGCCGTCGGCCGGCTCATCGGCCGGCACAAGCTCGCGCCGCGCATTAGCCCGAAGAAGACCTGGGAAGGGGCTATCGGAGGCTACGCGGCAGGCTTCTTTGCTGTCTTGATACTGAACGACTGGCTGAACACGGGCGTCGACTGGCAGACAGCCCTCCACCTCGCCGTTCCGTTCCCCCTCGCCGCCATCGCGGGCGATCTGTTGGAGAGCTGGATGAAGCGGCGGATGGGCGTGAAGGACGCTTCGCGCCTCCTGCCGGGTCACGGCGGTTTCCTCGACCGCCTCGACTCTCTGATCCTCACCTTCCCGCTGCTCTACCTCTTTGTGGTCCTGCGCGCATCGTAGCCCCCGAGGGCTGCCTACAATGGCGAGGATGGCCAGCGAGCGGCGCCACCGCTTCATCGAGACGAACGGCATCCGCATGCACGTGGTGGAGTGCGGCGAAGGGGAGCCGGTGCTCTTCCTCCACGGGTTCCCCGAGTTCTGGTACTCGTGGCGGCACCAGCTCGACTTCTTTGCCGGCTCGTACCGCTGCATCGCACCCGACCTGCGCGGCTACAACGAAACCGATGCCGTTCCGCCGTACGACGTCGAAACGCTGGCCGCTGACGTGATCGGCCTGCTGGACGCCTGTGGGGCGGAGCGGGCGCACGTGGTCGGCCACGATTGGGGCGGGGCGCTCGCCTGGGTGCTCGCCTCGAAGGCGCCGGAGCGCCTGCTGACGCTGTCGGTGCTGAACTGCCCCCATCCTGCACGCTTCCGGCGCGGCCTATGGGAGCACGGCCAGTGGCTGCGGAGCTGGTACATCGCGTTCTTCCAGATTCCGTGGCTCCCCGAGCGCCTGTTGGCGATGGACCGGTACCGGCGGCTGGCGCGACTGCTCATCCGCGACGTGCGCCCGGGCACCTTCACCCGGGAGGACGTGAAAGCGTACCTGGAGGCCTGGCGGCGCCGAGGTCTCCGCGGCGGCATCGAGTGGTACCGGGCTGCGGCGCGGAAAGGGTTCGGGCTTCCCGACCCGCCGCCTCTCATCCAGGTCCCGACACTGCTCATCTGGGGCGAAGACGACATCGCTCTGGGGAAACACCTGGCGCTGGGGACCGAGGAGTACGTGAAGGACCTGACAGTCCGGTTCCTTCCCGGGGTCAGCCACTGGGTGCAGCAGGAGGCCCCCGCCGAAGTGAACACAGCGCTCGCAGAGCATTTCCAGAGGGGCGACCGCGGATGAAGGACGACGAGGGCCGCCTCCACCCTCCGCGCGCGATTGACCTGTTCATCGAAGAGGGCGAAGAGACCCCGCTCCTCCTACAGAAGCGGACCATCGTCGCCATCGCCGCCGGATTCCTGCTCTTGGTCGCGGCGTATGTGGTGACCTCGGAAGTCCTTGGGCTCTCCTACACCATCGATGCCGAGCCGTTTCGGGATTGGGTTGCGCAATGGGGGCTATGGGGGCCGTTGGTCTACATCGGCGTTCTGGCGCTTTCGGTCCTGTTCGCGCCAATCCCGAACGTACCGATCTTCATCGCCGCAGGGCTCGCGTGGGGCCCGGTCCTGGGCACGGTCTACTCGATGCTGGGGATGACGCTCGGCTCGGCCCTCGCCTTCGGCGTCTCGCGGAAGCTCGGCCGGCGCCACGTGCGCCGGCTCATTGGAAGCAAAGCTGCCCAGCGGATCGACCGGCTCGCCGAGACGATGGGCGGGCAAGTGATCTTTTGGGCGCGGATGTTGCCGGTCGTCAACTTCGACCTCATCAGCTTCGTTGCCGGGCTCACCGCCATCAGCTTTGCTCGCTTCCTCGTAGCGAGTTTTCTGGGCATGCTTGTCCCGACGGCGATCGCCGTGGTGGCCGGCGACAGCCTGGGCCGCGACATCCGCATCACGCTCGGGCTCGGCGCCTTCTGGGTGGCAGGGATCGTCACTAGCGCCCTGTATGTGTGGCACCGCCGCCGCCACCTCCGCGCGGCAATGCAGGTCCCCTCTGCGGGGAGCCCTGAGGCGAATTCGGGGACGCGCCCATCGGCGGGAGGGGAATCCCCGGATGCCGCCGCGCGCAGCGCCTCGGCACGATCGCGGTGACGCCGTCAGCGAAGGAGTTCGTGATTCGGCCGTGGCAAGCAGTTCGCTCACCAGCCTCCGCGTGGTCGCATCGGGGCGAAGGGATAGGCGGGCATGCGCCCTTCCCGTGAGTCCAGCCTACGAGCGCTGGACGGTAGCACAGCGGCGCGCCCACCCGGCTCTCGCCCCAGCACGAGCGCTGTCGTCGCGCCTCGCCGCGGTGGCCGCCGCCGCCCCCGCGGCACCCCTTTCGTTCGCAGCGGTGCGGGTTTTGGGACCGTGCGCCTCGGCGGAGGAGCTGGCCGAAGCGCTCGAGCCGGTGGCGGAAGCGCTGGCACGCACGCTTACGGCGTTCGACTTCGCCGGCATGCTGGATGCCCGGACGGTGGGGGTCATCCTCCAAGGGCGCGGCGCGGTGTCCGCATCGCGTTTCGAGCGCCGGCTGCGCGAAGAGCTCCGGGAGAGCACCCGGGGGCTTCGCCCCTGGCGGTACGAGGTGAGCGTGGCCACGGGCGTGGGCTCTCAAGCCGACGTCCTGGCGCTCGCCGCACTCGATGCCCTTCCGGACGCAGGCTAACCCTCCGCCATCGGGACGCTGAGGTCCGGCCCGGCGAGGTCGAGGACCACTGCCACCTCCTTGCAATCGGTGAAGAAGGGGCAGCGGACGCATTCGTTCCAGACCTTCTGGGGGAATTCGAGGACGTTCGCCCGCCGGAAGCCGATGCGCTCAAAGAACCCTGGGCGGAAGGTGAGGGCGAAGACGCGCGCTAGCCCAAACCGGCGCGCTTCCTCGACGCAGGCGCGCACTAGCGCGGCGCCGACGCCTTGTCCCTGGTGCGACTCGGCCACAGCGAGGGAGCGAATTTCGGCAAGGTCGGGACCCATAATGTGAAGCGCCACGCAGCCGACGGGCTCTCCCGCTACCCGAGCCACCTTGAAATCGCGGATCGATTCGTACACCTCCTGCAATGGCCGGTGGAGCATATCGCCCCGGTCGGCCCAGAAGGTCACGAGCCGGTGGATGAACGGCGCGTCGGAGAGGGCGGCGGGCTGAACGCAGATCACGCCCGGAGGCTCCCGAGGGTGCAGCACCGCCGATGCTGCGGCATCATGGGTGGAGTCTACCGCGGCCGCCGCCTCGGGGCAGCCGCAGCGCACGCGGGAGGGTGGCGACAATGCGGATCGTCCTTATCGGACAGGCAGCTTTCGGCGAGGCGGTGCTGAAGCGCTTGGCCGAGGATGGGCACGAGATCGCCGGTGTCAGCGCGCCGGCGCCCGCCGGCGGCCGGGCCGACCCGCTATGGGCAGCGGCCGAAGCTGCCGGCGTCCCTGCCGTCGCGACGGAGCAGTTGCGCGCGCCCGAGGGCATCGAGCGCTGGCGGAGTTTCGCGCCGGACTTGGCGGTCATGGCTTTCGTGACCGCGATCCTCCCCGAGGAGGTGTTCGCCATCCCCGCCAGGGGGACGATTCAATACCACCCGAGCTTGCTTCCAAAGCACCGGGGCTCTTCGGCGATCAACTGGGCCATCATCTTCGGGGAGACGGTGACCGGTCTCACCATCTTCTGGCCCGACAAGGGCATCGACACAGGGCCGATCCTGCTGCAGGAAGCGGTGGAGATCGCGCCAGACGACACCGTGGGCTCCCTCTATTTCCAGAAGCTCTTTCCGAAGGGTGTTGACGCGATCTCGCGGGCGGTACGGATGGTGGAAGAGGGCACCGCACCCCGCATTCCGCAGAATCACGCCGAAGCGACCTACGAGCCGCCGTGCACAGAGGAGCACGGGCGGATCCTCTGGTTCGAGCCGTCCGAACGGGTGTACGCGCGCATTCGCGGGTGCAACCCGCAGCCCGGAGCGTGGACGGAGTTCGAGGGAGCGCGGCTGCGCATCTTCGATTGCCGCCTGGAGCAGCGGCTCGAGCCGGGAATGCCGGGCCGCGTGCTCGAGGTTGCGGACGACAGCTTTGCGGTGCGGCTCAATGGCGGAGTCCTGCGCGTCTTCCGCGTGCAGGCGCCCGACGGCCCGAAGGTGAACGCGGGCGAATGGGCGCGCTCCGTTGGCCTGCGGGCCGGGTTTCGGTTCCGGCCGTAACGCCGCGCTACGGCACGGGAGTAGGCGACGGCGTCGGCGATGGGGTGACCGTCGGCGTGCGGGTCGGTGTCGGCGTCACAGTGCCCGACGGCGGAGTGCCCGTGGGGGTGGGCGTGCCGGCCCGCGGCAGGACGTTAATGACCACCCGCACCTCGAGCGAGCCGCGGTTCTTCGTCTCGGCCACGAGGCGGATGGTGTAGACGCCGGGCTCGAGGCTGCCGACCTGGAAGCGGGCAAGGACAGCGTTGGTGACGTTCGCCGTGCCTTCGTTCAGCTTCGTCCACTCGGTCGGGCTGGCCGTACGGCCGTACTCGAGCCGCCAGCGGTCGAGCGCAGGAGCGTCGATGGTCCCGACGATATCGGTGTCGCGGTCGATGGTCGCGCCGTTCGTGAGATTCAGAATCTCAACCGCCGCCTTGCCGGTGCTCTTCTCCGTCGGCGCGATCGGGATTCCCATCTTCTCGGCGAGCTCCCGAGCGGCTTCGGGCTTGTAGGCCGGGAGCTTCACGAACTTCCGCTTCTCGCGGAACTGAGCCGGCGTGGCCTCGCTGGCCAGGAGGCCGTTCCGGGTGTCGATCTCGACCTCCTCGCACTCCGGCTCGTAGGTGACATCCGTCCGAACCCAGGCGAGCACCTTCTGGTCGCAGATATTCTGGAGATTCCGGGAATCGCCGTCCCGCCGCAGCACCCGGTCGGTGGCAGGGGAGTTGACCTCGACGCGGCGGACGTTCGCCGGCTGGAGGTCTTCGAAGCCCGCGGGGCGTTCGAAAACCCCGAGATTGCGCAAGTAGGAGTGGTACCAGCCCATCCAGTTTTTGAAGAGGCGAACGGTGGTGTTCGCGGCCGCGAAGCTGCGATCGTTGACGAGCTCGTTGTTCGCGTTGCCGACCCACACGGCGGTGCCCGCGTAGCGGGTGTAGCCGGTCATCCAGGTCTCGAGGGTATCGCTGGCGCTGGCGGGCCCCTGCTGGGTCCCCGTCTTCACCCCGCCCGGAATCCGGGTGCCGTCGTCCATGAAGAAGTCCAGGCCGAGGTCGTTGTTGCTGCTGCCGCAGCCCCAGATGATGAAGCGGGCCGTGCAGTCGGACATGATGGTGTGAAGGAGCCAGACGCTCCCAGGATCGACGACCTGGCGGCGTTCCGGTTCGCCCTGCCGGAAGAGCACGTTTCCGTTGGCGTCGCGCACCTCGAGGATGACCACGGGATCCAGCTCGCGCGTACCGGGAAGGCGGATGTGCCCCCGCTGGAAGTCGAGGCGCTGCTTGAGCGCCTTTTCGTAGTCGGCGCCGGTATCGAGGGCGGTGCTGCGGAGCTCTGAGGGGTCGACGTAGTCGGCGAGATGGGGCACGCCGACCATCACGCCCATGTTCGCGATGACGGTGTCGACGTACGCCATGTCGACGGCCCGGATGTTGGCTCCGCCGGTGGCAATCGAGGCCCCGTAGGTGACGTCAGGGTGGGAGCGGAAGGTGGGGTCGAAGTGCTGCTCGAGCGTCGTGATCCCCATCCGCTTCGCCATTGCGATGACGTTTTCGACGCCGGCCTCCTGGGCCGCCCGGAAGGCAGGGACGTTCTGAGAACCGCCGAGGGCCGCCCGGGCGCTGATGAGCCCCTCGCTGCCGCCGTCGCGCCTGGGGTTCACAATGGTCGCACCATCGGCCGCCAGTGGGCTTGTATCCCAAAGGATGCTCATGGGGTGCTTGACGGCGTATTCGAACCAAGCCAGGTAGACGACCGGCTTGAACGAGGAGCCAGGCTGGTTGATCTCCACGAGCTGGTCGATATCGCCCGCCACTCGGGGATCGGTTGTGTTGTCAGGATCGATATTCGGCGCGTAGACGACGATCTGCCCGGTGGAAGGCTCGATCGTGACGATGGCGGCGTTGTGGCACTTGCAGCCCTGCTCGAGCCCGCGGGCGACGAACTCGCGTATCATCCGCTGCGCCTGCTCGGTGGCGTACCAATCGAGCGTGGTCGTAACTTTGTAGCCCGCGCTGTGGACGCTCTGGACGCAGTTGGCAGCGCCGGGGCGCTTGGGCAGGATGCCCTTTTCGCACATCCTCACCAGCCGGGGTTCAACCTGGTTGTCGATGAACGCCGCCGCTTTCATGTCGGTTATGGCAGGGTAGACCCAAATCTCCTCGGCCTTCGCGGCTTCGGCCTGCTCGCGTGTGATCCGTCTGTGCTCGACCATCAGGTCGAGCACGGCCTCCTGCCGCTCCTTGGCGGCGCCGCCGACCTTCGTGCGCCCGAGCTCGTCCGTGACGCAGTTCCCTGCGTCGTCGGTCACGCAGTTCAGGCGCGGGTGGTACCGCGTGGGAGCCTGTGGAATGCCCGCCAGCAGCGCAGCCTCGGCGAGGGTCAGGTCCTTTGCGTCTTTGCGGAAGTACCCTTGGGCGGCGGCCTGAACGCCGACGTACTGCCCGCCGTACGAAATCTGGTTCAGGTACCACTGGAGGATCTGCTCTTTCGAGTAATCCCGCTCGAGCTCGATGGCGTAGGCGATTTCGCGGAGCTTCCGGTCGAGGGTGCGCTCGGGAGCGATGCAGCGTTCGTCGCTTTCGCCCACTTGCGGACAGATGTAGACGTTCTTGACCAGCTGTTGGGTGATCGACGAGCCGCCGGAGCCGCTGCCGAATTCGCCGACCACGTAGTTCTCCCACGCCGCACGCAAGAGCCCCCGAAAGTT
>DAOUCS010000181.1:0-5155 GCA_034431815.1 Dehalococcoidia bacterium | reverse complement strand
CAGCCGCCGCTGCTCATCCCAGGGCGAATCCGGCGAACCCCAGGCCGGCAGCCCCCGCAGCGCAGCCGCGCCGCGATCCCTTCGCCCCGCGGCCCCAGCAGCGGCCCGCGGAGGAGCCTCCGGTCATCGACGCCACCGCCGAATAGGTAGGGAGCGGTCAACCGACGGCCTGGGGAAGCGGCAGCCGTTCGAAGAGCCCGGCAGCGGCGAGCAGCTCGCTCATCCGGTCGAGCTTGCGCTCCCCGCGGAAGCGCGTGTCCGCGAACACGTCTTCGAGCAAATGGATGGTGCTCTCCGTGTCTGTGGGCGCAAGGAGTACCGGCACGCCTTTCGCTTGGGCGGCGTCGAGCGTGTAGCCCGAAGGCATGCGCCCGCCTGTGAGGACGAGACAGACGGGGTCGGCAGCCAAGGCGGCGAGGTGCATGTCGGTCCGGTCGAACCGCGCCACCACCGCCGGCGCGGCGAACCGCCGAAAGTACGGCTGGCCGGCATCGGAGCCGATTGGAGCGATCACCAGCTCGTCACAGGTTGCATCGGGAGGAACATCGCCCTCGACAAGGAGGCGCAGGGCGAGATGCCGCTGAAGCTCGTCGATGGCGAAACCGGCGAGCGTGCGGTCTTCCGGTACCGCGACGACGAGAGCACCCCCGAGTTCTGAGGGGAAGGACGCGACCCGGTACGCAGGAACGGCCGTCACGACCACGGCGTCGTTGCCGGATGCCGCGTCGGCCGAGGGCGGTTCGCCCCGGGTGACGAGGACACGGACCGCCTCAGCCGGTTCCTCGGCCAGAGGCTGGTCGCACTCCGCCACGACCCAGCCGTTGCCCCCGGGCCCCGGGGGCGACGCCACCGGTTCGGAGGGGGAACCGGGGGCAAAGTCGCAAGCGGCAAACCAGCGCGCATCAGCCCGGACGCGGTCGTCGGGGTCGGCCGAGCAGCGCACGAGACGGACCGCGGACCCGCCATACGCAAGATGCCGGGCGACGGCGGCTGCGACACCGGTCTTGCCTGCGCCGCGCGAGCCGTGGACGAGGACGATGGCCACCGGCAGCTCCTGGGAAGAAGTCCGGTTGCCATTGTTCCGAAGGCGGCGCGATGCGGCAACCGGGCGTTCGGGGCCGATACCATGGCGGCATGGATGGGAGCTTCCGCGTAACGGTCGAACGGAACCGGCTGCGCTTCGCTGCAGCCCACATGGCCACCTTCGCCGACGACCTCGAGCCGCTGCACGGCCACAACTACGACGTGTTCGTGGACGTCGAGGGCGAGCTCACGGCCGAGACCTGGGTGTGGGATTTCGGCGACCTGAAGCGCATCGCCAAGGCGATCGCCGACGAGCTGGACCATAAGTTCCTTCTGCAGCTCCGCTCGCCCCACCTCGATATCTCTGAAGACGAGGGCGGGTGGGAGATCCGCTACCGGGGCCGCCGCTACCGCTTCCCCAAGGCCGACGTGGCGCCTCTCCCTATCGACAACACCACGGCCGAGCGGCTGGCGGAATGGTTCGCCGCGCGACTGCTTCAGGCCCTGGAAGCCCGCGGAGCCTCGAACATACGCCGGCTCACCGTCGGAATCGAAGAGATGCCGGGTCAGGCCGGCTGGTATACTGTCAGTGTCCGATAGCGGAGACCGCATCGTTGAGGGCAGGCGCATGGCGGAGGAGCCCATGCAAGTGGATTGGGACAAAACGCTGAACGAAATCCTGGCGCACAAGATGTCGTGCCAGGCGTGCGGTGCCCTGGGCGACATGATGGTCGTGGGGTACACCCGTGCGCCCGAAGCCGCCGCCTTTGCTGCCCGCTGCCGCGACTGCACCGACAAGTCCAACTGCGACGCCCGGAAGCTCGTCGTCGTCTGTGAAGCCTGCGCGCCCAAGTACCGGGTGAACGGCGAACTCATGGACGAGACGGGCATGATGACGATGTTCCTCGAGGAGTGCCGGAACAACCTCGAGGAGTCTCTGGACTACCTCTCCACGTTCTGGAAAGAGGAGCTCGACATCGACTACGAGGACATGCAGAAGCGGCTGGAGGAGGTGGATCCGGAGCTCTTCCGCGAGGAGGACGCCTGGCGGATGCGGCTGGAGGAGGAGTACCTGCAGATCCACCGCTGGTTCCGGGAGCACGGGAAGCGAATTCCGAACCCCGGCTGGCGCAGCGAATACGTCGAAGACGTCATCGCCCTCGGGTACCGGACGCTCCTGGGCGACTGAGGCGGGCGTTCCCCGCAACGAAAGGCTCGCGCTATACTGAGGCGGCGAGAGCGGAAGTAGCTCAGTGGTAGAGCGCCTCCTTGCCAAGGAGGAGGTCGCGGGTTCGACCCCCGTCTTCCGCTCCAGTCTTTTCCGCGGACACGGGAAATCCCCCGCGGCGGCGTCGCTCTGTGAGGCGGCCGCGGGGGTTCGTTTGTGCCGCCTAGCCGCTCGGGTCGAGACCGGCCAGGGTATGATGGTGCAAGGCGCCGAAGTGGCGGAACGGCAGACGCGGCGGTCTCAAAAACCGCTGGGGAGCGCCCCCGTGTGGGTTCGAATCCCACCTTCGGCACCAACGCGGAGCCGCTGCCGGGTGGTGTAACGGTAGCACAGGGGCCTTTGGAGCCTTTGGTCGGGGTTCGAATCCCTGCCCGGCAGCCATACGGAAACGTTCGGGCCATCCGTGCGGAAACGGAGGGCCGGGGAGACTGCCCCGGCCCTCCCTTTCCTCAGAGCCCTCGGCCGCGCCGGAACCGTCACTCCCCGCCGGCTGGCTCCGCTGGCAGCGGCCGCTCCGCGTGCCGAACGCCCAGGACAGGAACCCTGAGCGGCCGAGCGGCGGCTAGGTACGCCAGCGCCACGAACGCCGCCCCTCCGACCACGTTCCCCGCGCTGACGGGCACGAGGTTCCGGACGAACCCCTCCCACGTCACCGCATCGCCGTGGGGCTGGAAGAGCCCAATCCCGAGGAGGGTCACGTTGGCAATCGAGTGTTCGAACCCGGGTCCGACGAAGGCGAAGAGACACCACCAGACCATGAGCAGCTTGGCGCCCTCGCTCGCGGCGCGGAATCCGATCCACACAGCGAGACAGACGAGCCAGTTCGCGAGGATGCCGCGGACGAAGAGCTCGTCCCAGGCAAGGGTCATCTTCGTGCCGACCACCCGCTCGACCAGCGCGGCCTGGGGCGCGGAGGTGAGGACGCCGCTCTGGGCCACGAGCCACGCGAGGCCCAACGAACCGGCGATGTTGCCGGCGTAGCTCACACCCCAGACAGCGGCCAGGTCGCGCCAGCCGCAGGTTCGCTCTGCGAGGCCCAGCGTCATCACCAGGCTGTTGCCGGTGAAGAGTTCGGCACCGGCCATGATTACCAGGGAGAGCGCGACCCCGAAGGCTGCACCGAGGACCAGCTGCAGCGCCGGCGATTCGGCAGCCGCGAACGGCGCGCCGACCGAGAAGATGAGCACGATCCCGAAGCCGACGTACGCGCCGGCAAGGAGCGACAGCACGAGATAGCCGACCGGGTTTCGCCGCAGGAGGGCAGCCTTCGCCCGAGCGGCCTCGGCGGCGGCGCGGATGCTCTCGCTCATGCCACCGCCTCCTCCGCCTGGGGAGCAGGCTGCGTCTCGAGGCGGCGAAGTTCGTCGCGCGCCTCGGCGATGACCAGGGGCAGCTCATCGAAGGTGACGTCCTCGCGGAACTTTCGCGCGATGCGGCCGCAGCCGAGCCCGAGCCTGCCCCCGATGAAGACGTGGGCCGCTTCGACCTGCTGGTCGCCGATCCGCACCTTCGTTCCCTCGAGGCCGATGTCGGCGACAGGGTGTTTCCCGCAGGCGTTGATGCAGCCCGAGATGTGGACCCTCGTTCCCTCCGGGAGGGTTACGCCCCGCGCCTCCAGCTGCCGCGCCAGCTCGACCGCGCGGTTCTTGGTGTCGATGAGGGAGAAGTGGCAGTAGTCGTTCCCGGTGCAGACGACAAGGTTCCTCCAGATAGGCGGGGGATCGGGGGAGAGCTCCTCCAGCAGCGGCTCGGCGAGCAGCCGCTCCAGATGGAGCCGGTGGACGTGCACCAGCACGACGTTCTGGTCGTTCGTGAGGCGGATTTCGCCGGTGCCGTACCGGCGGGCGAGCCGCGCAAGTTCGCGAAGCTGGGCCGCGGTCATTCGGCCCACGGGCACGTGGAGCCCCACGGAGTACATCCGCCAAATCCGCTCTGGGCGCACGCCCAGGTGGTCGCCAGCCACCCGCACCGTCAAATGGCGGCCCTCCCGCGCCAGCGGCGCGCCGAACTCGGATTCCACGGCAGCGCGAAACCGTTCCATGCCCCATTCCCCGATGAGCCACCGAATCCGTGCCCTCGTGCGAACCTCGCGGGGGCCGTGGTCGCGGAATACGCGGAGGACGGCGAGGACGAAGCGCGCCACCTGGTGCGGCTCGACGAAGACGTCCATCGGCTCGGCCAGCTTCGGCGATGTCCCTCCAAGCGACCCGCCGACGAGGACATTGAAGCCGAGCACCGAGCTCGAACCCGTGCCGCGGATGGCGGGAAGGAGCCCGAGGTCCTGCGTTTGCGCCTGGCCGCAGTCTTCTCGGCACCCGGTGATCGAGAAGTTGAACTTGCGGGGCAGATTGCTGTACTCCTTCCGGCCCAGGTGGAGCTCGGCGAGCTCCTCGAGGATCGGCCGCGTGTCGACCGCCTCGCCGGCGTCGACACCGCTCAGCGGGCACGAGACGTAGTTGCGCAGGTTGTCCATGCCCGTCTGCAGGGTGGAGATCCCCGCCGCCCGGAGCCGGTCGATGATGTCGGGGATGACGTCGAGGGTGAGCCAGCGAAGCTGAATGTTCTGCCGGGTGGTGATGTCAATGGTCCCCCGACCGTACGCCTGAGCGATGTCGGCCAGGGCTTCTGCTTGGTGGGCGTAGAGGCGTCCCCCGGTAATCCGCAGGCGCATCATGAAGAAGCCCGGGGTGAGCTTTCGGTGGAAGACCCCGTACCACTTCATCCGGTCCAGGTCATCGGGCGGAATCTCGTCGACGGGGGTACGTTCGCGGGCGTAGCGGAGGATGTCCTCCCAGACGTCGAGGCCGTCTTTGGCGGCCTTCATGGCTTCGAATTTGTTCATGCGCCTTCTCCTCGCGGGTTGGCGGCATCGCCGCCTCGGCGAGGAGGGTAGGGCGGGGCGTT
>DAOUCS010000180.1:0-4439 GCA_034431815.1 Dehalococcoidia bacterium | reverse complement strand
GTTCGAAATGGTGACGGTCATCACCACGCCGCCGCGGGCTGCCGCGGCCTCGAACGCCGCCCGGATGGCGGCGAAGACCGCATCCGGTTCGCCCCGGAGCTCCGTCTGCATGGGCCGCACCTCGTAGGCGACGCCCGAGGCGGCGATCGCGTCGATCGCCGCCTCGACGGCGCCGGGCGCATCTCCGAGGGGATAGACTGCGGCCGTCGCCTGGATCATCGCCCGCCTCCCGCTGCCGGCTGTCGGCTGCAGTCTAGAGCAGCGTGGCGGTTCGTCTCACGGGCTATCCGGCGTGGAGCAGGAAGTCGGCGGCCAGGTCGGCCAATCGAGGGGGCGCATGATCTTCGGCGCTGCCGTCGAACCGTCGGCGTGGCCGAGCACGTGGCCGAGAGCGTGCATGACGACGCAGGTGAGGCGCTCGAAATCGTTCGCGTAAGGGGTCGAAGGGTCGTCCGCCGGCGTGGACGACGGCGGCATGAGGTAGATCTGCCCGCCGGCGTACTGCCCCCATCCCGGATCGCCGATTTCGGCGGGGGCGAAGTCGACCGGAATGCCCGAGGTTCCTACCGCGAACACGGGGCACCCCAGCCACGTGTTCCACCGACTGGCAGCTGCGGCGATGTTCGCCCCGAGGGCCCCGACCTGGGGCACGAGGGTGTAGCTCGGGCACGGCGTCGGCGTGGGCGTCGCAGGTGCGGCTGTGGGCGAGGGCGCCACGGTCGCCACCGTGGGAACCGCTGCGGTGGCCGGGCTGGTCACCGTCGGGGTCATCGCCGTCGGCGTCGGAGGCGCCTGCGTAGCAGTCGGCGTTGCGCCGCCGCCGTCGCCGCCACAGCCAACGAGGGCCACGAGGCCGCCCGCCGCTACCGCTGCCAGGAGGGCCCGTACGGGACGAAGTGTGCGCATGACGTGGCTCCTTTCCACTTCAATGTGCTCGAATGATCGACCCAGGGGAGGCGGGATCGTAACACGCTTTCGCCTCAGCGTCACCCCGGGCGGCGGCCGGCCCGCCAGCGGGCCGCGCCGAAGGCGGGCGGGTGCCCGGCACGCCGGCCCGCTTCCTCAGCTTCGTCGAACGGCGGTCCGGCGAGGGGCCCCGCCCACAGCGCGTACTCGACAGCCTCCGGTGCAGTCCCGGCAAGCTCCTGCAGCCGTTCGAGGGTGAAGAAGCGCGCCCCGGCCCAGGGGTCGGCTCCCCGATCGGCCTCGGCGCGGTACACCGCCGTCCAGGAGGAGCGGGCATCGAGCCATCCGACGACCAGCCAGCCCCCCGAGCGGACGACGCGGAAGGCTTCCGCGAGCACCGCCGCAGGGTCATTCGCGAACTCGAGGACCGCAACGATCAGGACACCGTCGAAGACACCGTCGGGGAAGGGGAGACGCTCTCCCGCCGCAGCTACCCAATCGATGCGCATGCCCGACGAACGGCGAACCCCTTCCGCGCGCATGGCGGCCGAGGGCTCGACGGCGACGATGCGGCCGCAATCGCCCGCGAGGGAGCGGGCCGCGTGCCCGGTGCCGGCGCCGATCTCGGCTACCAGGCCCATCCGCTCCCCCGCCAGCAGCCGCCGCAGCGCGGCGAGCTCCTCGGCGTCGGCGTGGGCGCCGAGGGGTGTCTCGTACCACGACTCGTACACGGGCGCCACGGAGGCGAAAGGGTCCCGGCGCACGCCCCAACGGTGCCCGAGAAGCGCCCAAACGGCAACGCCGTCAGCCGGGCACCAGCCAGACCGCCGAAGGAGCGACGGACACCTCGAACGCCTTGCGGCGGTCGAGGCCCAGGCGGTAGTAGGCGTACTCCGGGACGTCGATCTCGAGCTGCGCCTCGGGGTTGCCTCCGACGAGGAAGCGGATACGGCGCCCCTCCGGCGTGGGCGCCTCGTCGGCAGCCAGGCCCGTCAGGAGATTCCCCCTCGGAGCGGCATCCTCGAGGCGGCGAACCATCACCTGGGCAGGCCGGATGCAGGCGATGACGCGGCTCCCTTCGTGGAACGGTGCGCCTTCGACGGCAAGAACGCCACCTGCCCAGGCAACCTCGCACCACCCTTCTCGGACAGCGGCCACACGGCCGGGCAGAGCGTTCCGGAAGCCGACGAGGCGGGCCACCTCGAGCGTGCGCGGGCGGTTGAAGAGCTCCTCCCGAGGTCCGTACTGGAGGACGCGCCCGCCCGCGATGACGGCGATCGTCTCTCCCATGGCGTAGGCATCGTGGACGTCGTGGGTGACGGTGAGCATGGGAACAGATGCTCGTTCCTGGAGCTCGAGCAGGTCGTCGCGGAGAGAGCGCCGGAGGTCGGGGTCGAGCGCGCTGAAGGGCTCGTCGAGCAGGAGCAGCCCGGGGCCGACGGCCAGCGCCCGGGCGATGGCCACCCGCTGCTGCTGCCCGCCCGAAAGTTCCACGATGCGGCGCCGTTCGAGCCCCTGCAGGCCGACCAGCTCCAGAAGCTCGGCAAGCCGCCGGCGCCGGTTCGGGTCGCGGCGCGCCACACCGAAGAGGACGTTACCCGCCACATCCAAGTGCGGGAAGAGGGCGAACCCTTGGGGCACGTAGCCCACGCGCCGGCGGTGAGCCGGCACATCGACGCCCGCGCTGCTTTCGTACAGCACCCGTCCCAAGAGGGTGATTCGACCCTCATCGAGGCGGAGAAGGCCGGCGATGGCGCGGAGGGTGAGCGTCTTTCCCCCGCCTGAGGGGCCGAGCAGCACCGTGCGCTCGTGCGGCGTTTCAAAGCTCACGTCGAGCGTGAAGGTTCCGAGCTTCCGGCGGACGCAGACGGCAAGGACGAGCTCGTCGCCGCCCCTCATCGCCGCACCGTCCCGACAAGCCAGGCGACGGCCGCGACGCTGGCGAGGCTGACCGCCGCGAGGAGGGCGGCGCTGGCGTGCGCTCGAGCGAGGTCGCCGGCCTGGACGGCGTCGTAGACGGACATCGGGAGGGTGCGCGTCCTCCCGGGGATGTTGCCGGCGACCATCACCGTGGCGCCGAATTCGCCCATGGCGCGGGCGAAGGCGAGCGCGATGCCCGCGGCCACGCCCCTCGCCGCCAACGGGAGGGTCACCGTGAGGAACACGAGCCAGGGCGGCTTCCCCAAGCTCGCCGCCACCCGCTCGTACTCCGGGTCCACCTCGGCGAAGGCCGCCTCGGCCGTCCGCACGAGAAGGGGGAACGACAGCACCGCTGCAGCAACCGCCGCGCCTTGCCAGGTGAAGACGAGACGCACGCCGATGGTCTCGTCGAGGAAGCGCCCGAACGAGGAGCCCTGGCCGAAGAGGCGCAGCAAGTAGAAGCCGACCACCGTCGGGGGAAGAACCATCGGCGCCGTCACCAGGGCTTCGAGCGCGGCCTTCCCCCTGAAGCGGGCGCGGGCGAGCCACCACGCCAGGGGCAAGCCTGCGGCCGCGGCCAGGAGCGTCGCCCCGCCCGCAACCTGCAGCGAGAGGCGGACATCGTCGGGCTCGATCCCGGCCAGCAGGAGAGGAGGGGTCATGGCGTTTCGAACCCGTGCCGCTCCATCACCTCCCGACCGGCGCCCGACACGGTGTACGCAATGAAGGCCGCGGCCAAGTCCGGGCGGCGGCTCCCAACGAGCACAGCTGCCGCCTGGCGGAGGGGAGCGTGGAGCGCGTCGTCGACGAGGACGTACCGGAGGTCGGCGGCCCTGGCGATGGCGAGCGACAGCGGAACGATGCCTGCGTCGGCATCGCCCGATTCCACGAACTGCACCGCCTGCGAGGCGTTTTCGGCCAACACGAGCTTCGGCTGCAGCGCCTCCCAGAGGCCTTCCGCTTCGAGGGCTTGGCGGGCTGCAGCGCCGTACGGCGCATGCTCCGGATTGGGGATTGCGACCGCGCGGATCGCCGGGGACGCGAGGTCCCTCAGCCGCTCGAGCCGGTTGCCGGAGCGGGCAGGCACGGCGAGCACGATGCGGCCGACGGCGTACACCGCCACGCTGTCAGAGACGGCGGCCCCTTCGCGGACCAGCCGCTCGACGTATCCCACGTCGGCGGAGAAGAAGACGTCGGCGGGGAGCCCCTGCTGGAGCTGGGCAGCGAGCATCCCGGAGGAGCCGAAGGTGAACCGGAGGCGGCAGCCGCACGCCGTCTCGAACCGGGGGGCCAGCTCCTCGAAGGCGTACCGAAGGTCGGAGGCGGCCGCCACGGACAGCTCCGGCTTCGATTCGGAAGCGCCGCCGCCGCACGCCCCGGCCGCCGCCGCGAGGAGGAGCAGCGCGACCACGCCAGCGGCCTTCACGGGTTCCCTCCGCTGCCGGAATCGGCACGGGAGAGGCGCGCCTCGTAGGCGCGAAGCCAGGCGAGCGTGCTGCGCGCGGCCGTTGTCCGCGATTCGGCCACGAGTCCGAGCCAACTTTCCGGCGGCACCGCCGCCGCCCACGCCTCGAGCACGTCCAGGTAGCGGGCGCACGCCGCGATCTGGTCGC
>DAOUCS010000179.1:0-18438 GCA_034431815.1 Dehalococcoidia bacterium | reverse complement strand
TCGGCGTCGGGCTCGGCGTCGGGCTCGGCGTCGGGCTCGGGGTCGGGCTCAGGGTCGGGCTCGGCGTCGGGCTGGGTGACGGCGACGGACTCGGACTCGGCGATGGCGAAGGACTGGGGCTCGGCGACGGCGACGGAGTTGGCGTGGCATCAGCCAGCAGCACATCGATGTGGCTCAGGTCCTTGCAGGTCGGGCCCGGCCCGATGACTGAAACGGCGACTGAACCAGTTCCTATCCCCGATATTGCATAGCAGTTCGTTCCATCGATTTGGACGACGCCATCACTGGTAAAATGCTGATGGTCGATGCCGCCACTTTGGTCGCTGCCCGCCTTAATGCAAACAGCAATGATGATCTTCCCCACACTCGCAGAATAGGTAGCGATCGTCCCGGAAGAGTTCGGAGCGATGTCCGTCACCGCGTTGGGCCCGCTGCATGGCGCGTGGGGATCGGCTTGCGCAACAGCGACGCCCGCTCCAAGCGAGCCAACCGTGCCAGGGCCACTGTTTGCAGCAAGCCCGAACAGCAGCGTCGCGACGCCCAGGAGCGCCGCGGCGGCGCCATACGGCGAAAGGCCGCGCCTGAAAGCGCGGGAGAAACGTGGACCGTTCATAGGGGCGTCCTCCGTCCTGGGAACGGGTGAGACAGGCCGGTTTCCGGCCTCCGTTCACCCAAAAGGACCCGGGAGAACCCCGAATCGTTACGGGGCAGACCCCGATCGGCCACCAAACAGCGGAATTCCTACGCCCCTCCTACAGACGGCCGCGCCCCGCCCGTGGCGCGAAGCGCGCAACGCGACACTTCAAAGATTTGCCGATCCTGCAAATTTGAGCGCGCGCGTAACAGAATGAGTCGCCGGCGGGTATATAGGAGCGAGGCAAGCGGTTGTCCTCCCCAGTGCGCCGCTTGCTTCCCGAGCCGGGCTCGCTCCGTCCTCCTGGCTTCCGTCCTCCGGAAGGGGAACCAGGCGCCCAGGCCTGGTTCCCCAACGAGTTTTCGAGAGGGTTATTTCCGGCTCGTTACGCGGTCAGCCCGATTCCCGCGCCAGCCACCGCCCGACGATGCGCGCCCGCTCCTCCGGCGGCAGGCGGTACCGTTCCATGCCTGCCAGCCGCCGCTGCCGCGTGATCTCGTACAGCACGAGCGCGGCCGTCACGGAAAGGTTGAGGCTGCGCACCATCCCCGCCATCGGCACCATCACTCGCCGGTCTGCGCCCGCCAGGGCAACCTCCGACAGGCCACGGTGTTCGTTCCCAAACAGAACCGCCAGCCGTGCTGCCGAGAACTGCGCTTCGAAGAGCGGTTCGGAGGGCTCGTTCGGGGTGGTGGCCACGACCTCGTACCCCTCGGCCCGGAGGTCGCGCAGACACTGCTCCATCGAAAAGAGCACCCGGTACTCCAGCCACTTGTTGGCAGAGGCCGAGGTTGCCTTCCCCACGCGACGCGGGTCGAAGGGCTCCTCCGATTCGAACACGAACCAGGCATAGTGGAAGCCGAAGGCGTCACAGGTGCGGAGGACCGCCTCGGCGTTGTGGGGGTCGTGGATGTCCTCGAAGACGACGATGCCCTGCTGCCGGCCGTTCGCCGCCTGCCACATCCGGGCGATGCGCGCTTCGGTGGGCACGGTTCGAGGCTATCGCACGTCGCGCGATGGCACGCAAGCAGGCGAGCCCGTACAACTAGGGCGACGTTCGCGAAGGACGGCGGCCCATGGAGGCGATTGCGTCGGAATCTGACCCGCTCCGCGGCCTGCGCGTGAACATCGTCACGCCGTACGACCTCTCGGTGTCCGGCGGGGTGAACACCCATGCGGCAGGCCTCGGCCGCGAGCTCCAACGGCGGGGGGCGGCGGTACTCCTCTTCGGGCCAGCGTCCCACCCGAACCGGCTGCCAGAGGGGCTGCCGGTGATCCCCTGCGGTCCTTCGGTGCCGATCCCGGTGGCAGGCTCGGTGGCGCGGCTGGCCATCGACCCCCGCATCGGTGCCGCAATGCGCCGCCTGCTCGCAGAACACCCGTGCGACGTCCTCCACCTGCACGAGCCGTTCGTGCCCATGACCTCGTTCGGGGCGCTCCTCTTCTCGCGAACGGCGACGGTCGGCACGTTCCATCTGACGCGGGAGCGGCCGCACCTCCTGTACCTCTTCGCCCAGCCCGTCGTCCGGCCGCTGGCGCGGAAGCTCCACGCGCGCATCGCCGTCTCGGAAGCCGCCCGGCGCACGGTGGCGCGCTTCTTGCCGGGGGAGTACCGCATCGTGCCGAACGGCATCGAGTACGAGCGCTTCGACGGCGGTCCGCGGGCCGGCCCCGCTGGCCAGCGGATCCTCTTTCTGGGGCGGCTCGAACCTCGCAAGGGAGTGCTGGTGGCCATCCGAGCCTTCGCCGAGGTCGTCCGTGCCCTCCCCCAGGCCGAGCTCGTCATCGCGGGCGACGGCCCCCTGCGGGCCGCAGCGGAGGCCATTGTCCGCGAGCTCGGCGTGACCGAGGCCGTCCGCTTCGCCGGCCCGGTCCGCGAATCCGAGCTTCCCGATGCCTACCGGAGCGCCGACGTGTTCTGTGCGCCGGCCACGGGGAACGAAAGCTTCGGGCTGGTGCTGGCGGAGGCGATGGCTGCGGGTACGCCCGTGGTCGCCTCAGTTAACCCGGGGTATGCGGCGGTGGTGGAGGACGGAACGAGCGGCATCCTCGTGCCGCCGGGCGACCACCGGGCGCTCGCAGCAGCGATGCTCGAGGTTTTGCGCGACCCCGGACTCTGGCGGAGCCTCTCGGAGGGAGGCCGTCAGCGCGCCCGGCGCTTCGCCTGGTCCGTCCTCGCCGACGAAATTCTGGCGGTATACCACGAGGCGGCGCTGCGCGCCGGGCGGCCGCTCCCCCTGGAACGAACGCCCGCGCCTGCAGTCTGAGGCAGCGGCCGTGGGCTCGCGACGGCGGTTCATCACCATCTGGGCGCTCCAGCTGGCCCTGAGCGCGGGCCTCCTCGCCGCGTTGTGGCAGCTCGTCGACAGCGCGGAATTCGCCGACTCCATCCGCAGAGCCGACCCCGGGTGGCTCCTGGCGGCCGCCGCTGCGAACCTCTTTTCCGACGTCCTCCGTGCGGCCCGGTGGCGGACGCTGCTGGGCAAGCCCGAACACGCCGGCTTGGGGACGCTTACCGGCATCCTCTACCTGAGCCTTGGGCTGAACGCAGCCCTTCCGCTGCGGGCCGGCGACCTCGCCCGCGTCCAGGTGCTCGGCCGGCGCGGAATCCGGAGGATGACGGCCCTCGGCACCATCGCCGCCGAACGGCTGCTCGACCTGGCCACGTTCGCCTTCATCCTCGCGGCGGCCACGTTCCTCGATGCAGGAAAGGCCGTCGCCTGGGCGGCCCTTGCCTACGCCGCGGCGATGGCCGTGTTGTTCACGGCGGCGGTAGCAGTCGCCCGCCGGGGCACCCGCTGGACGGAAGGCGAGCCGCCGCGGGGGCTGCGCAACCGCGCCAAGTGGCAGCTCGGCTGGTTCGCCCACGGCTTCCGCGCCCTCGAGCGGCCGCGCACGGCTGCCGAGGCGCTCTTCTATTCGCTGACGAGCTGGACGAGCGAAGCGCTCGTGTACGTGGCGGTGCTTGAGGCGCTCGATATCGACGTAAGCATCGGAGCGGTACTGGTCGTGGTCGTGGTGGCGAACACGGTCGTCGGCATTCCCCTAACCCAGGCCGGAATCGGGCCCTACGAACTATCGGTCACGGCGGTCTTGGCCCAATACGGGGTCGGAGCGGGCGCGGCTGCGGCCTTCGCCGTGCTCGTCCATGCCGCCCTCGTCGTGCCCATCGTGGCGGCGGCGCTCGGGTCGCTCTGGGCCCTGCGCATCGGACCGCGCGACCTCCTCTACCTCCGGCCGGACGGCCCGGACAGCCGACCCGGCCGCACGGGAACGGATGCCCATGCGCACGATCGACGGCTCGTACGGTGAGGGCGGCGGCCAGATCCTCCGTACCGCCCTCGCCCTGGCCATGGTGCGGGGTGAGCCGGTGCGCGTCGTCCGCATCCGCGCGGGCCGCCCGAATCCCGGGCTGGCAGCCCAACACCTAGCGACCGTGCTCGCCTGCCAGCGCATCGTGGCAGCGGAGGTCGAGGGCGCCCGGCTCGGCTCGCTCGAGCTCACCTTCGTGCCGAAGCGCCACCCGGAGCCGGGCGCCTACCGGTTCGATATCGGGGCCGCCCGGAAGGGCGGGAGCGCCGGCGCGGCGACGCTCCTCGCCCAGACGGTGGCGATCGCGCTCTCCTTCGCAGAGGGCCGAAGCACCGTCGAGATTCGGGGCGGTACGCACGTCCCGTGGAGTCCGACCGCCGACTACGCATCGCAGGTTTGGGTGCCGGCGCTGGCGCGGCTCGGCTATCGGGCGGCGGGGCGCGCCCTCCGCCCGGGATGGTACCCCGCCGGTGCAGGCCGGCTCGTCCTCGAGGTCGAACCCGGGCGGCCTCGAGCCTGGCGCTCCCAGGGGCGGGGGCCGCTCAGGCGCGTCTCGGTCTTCGCTATCGCCTCGCGGCTGCCCGAACATGTGCCGCAGCGGATGGCCGACCAGGTGCGGCGGAGGCTCGCGCCGCTCGGGGTGACCGTCGACGCATTCCCCGCGGTCGCCGACGCGTCGTCGGCCGGAGCGGCAGTGACGGTCGTTCTGCGGTTCGAACACACCTCAGCCGGGTTTTCGGCTCTGGGCGAACGGGGCGTACCGTCGGAGCGGGTCGCCGATCACGCCTGCGACGCGGCAGCGGCGTTCCTGGGGGGTATCGCCGACGTGGACGAGCACCTCGCGGACCAGCTCCTGCTCCCGGCCGCCCTGACGGACGGGGAGACGCGTTTTCCCGCGCCGCGCATCACGGGGCACCTCGAGGCCAACGCCTACGTGATCGAGGCGTTCGGCGCGGCAGACATCGACCTCGCGCCCGGACCCGGCGGAACGGTGGAGGTGCGCGTTCGGCCGAACGGTTAGCCCGCCGCTGGGCGGCGGTCGGCGAGAGAGCGGAAGCGCTCCCAATCGACACTGATGAAGATGCCTTCCGCCTCGGCGCACAGGGTGTCGCCGGCGCGGAGCGTGCCGCGGGTGAAGATCTTCCTGCCCTCCACCCGCTCGATCCAGCCTTCGAATCGCACCTCCTCGTGGAGGGGCGTCGGGCTCCGGTACCGAACGGTGAGGGTGCCCGTCATCCCCGGCTTGCCGCTCAGGGTTTGGGCCATCCCCAGTACTTCGTCGAACGAGGCCGCAACCCACCCGCCATGGAGGTGTCCCGGCGGCCCTTCGTACGCCTGGCCGTAGATAGCGGTGCCGACGACGCGTCCGTTTTCGACGCGCAGCCGGAGGGGCGGAGCGACTGGATTGGCCATGCCGATGATGGGGCTGTTGTCGAACATGGCTTTAGGGGAGTCGCTCGTGGCGGTTTCTGCAAAGCCCCAGAGGCGGCGCCCGCGTGGCAGCTGTCCCAGCTCCGCGGCGACGCGCTCGACCTGCTCGGCTGCGGCGTCGAGGTCCGCCTCGCTCGCCTCGGTGTCGGAGAGGATGTCGATGACCTGCCGCACCGCTGTCGCAAGGCGAACGAGGGCGCGCCACTGACCCGCGGGCGGGAGTTCGTCGGGAACCCAGCGGGCGAGGTTGAGGCGCGGGTCGCCGGAGGTTTCCACGAGCCGTAGGGTATCGGCTGGGGGTAGCGACGCTCCAGCGGTGCGGGAGGTGCGCTCCTTGGTACCCCCGGCAGGAGTCGAACCTGCGCACGCGGTTTAGGAAACCGCTGCTCTATCCGCTGAGCTACGGGGGCACCCGATAGCAGGGTAGCGCGCGCCGCAGCGGGTGTCTCCGTAACCCCGGCGGGAAGGCCGGCGGTATTCCGGCGGTACCGCTTCGTGCATGGCAGCACGCCACCACCTTGGGGTCGACCAAACGATGCCCCCGGATACCGAGCCCTGGTATCGTGAACTCGATGGAGGAGCGTGAGGCGGCGCCGGCGGCCGGGCTCCCCGTCCGCCCCTACCGGGAAACGGACGTCGTGCTCCGCGATGGCACGACCGTGCACGTCCGGGCGGCCTGCCCGGACGACGCCCAGAAAGTCGCGGCCTTCTACCGCTCCCTCAGCCCGGCCTCGCGCCACCTCCGCTTCTTCTCCGCTGGGAAGCGCGCCCTCCAAGAGCGCGCCGAAGTCGATTGCCAGGTTGACTACGTCACGAGGCTCACGCTGCTCGCCACCGCCGGCCCCGAGGCGGACATCGTCGGAGTCGCTTCCTACGTTCGCACCGGGCCCGACCGGGCAGAGGTCGGGTTCGCCGTGTCGGACCGCCTCCAGGGGCGGGGGCTCGGGACGCTGCTCTTGGCGCACCTGGCGCAGGCGGCAGCGGCCCACGGAATCACCACCTTCGAGGGCGTAATGCTGCCGGAGAACTACCGGATGCTCGACGTCCTGGAGCAGTCCGGGTTCCCCCTCCAGCTCCGTCCCACCCTCGACGAGATCGCCTTCACCATGCCCACGTCGTTCACGCCCGAGGCCATCGAGCGCTTCGAGCGGCGGGAGCAGCTGGCGGCGATCGCCGCGATGGAGGCCATCCTCCGCCCGCGTTCGGTCGCAGTCATCGGGGCTTCGCGCCAGCGGGGTACCGTCTCCGGGGAGCTCTTCCGGAACCTGCTGGAATTCGGGTTTCAAGGCCCGGTCTACCCGGTCAACCGGAACGCGAGGGTCGTCCAGTCCGTGCTCGCCTACCCATCGGTCGAAGACCTTCCCGAACCGGTGGACCTCGCCGTCATCGCCGTGCCGGCCGAGGCGGTGGCGGAGGCGGCCGATGCCTGCGGACGCCGGGGCGTGCGGGCCATCGTGGTCGTCTCCTCGGGCTTCGCCGAAGCCGGCCCCGAAGGGCGGCGCCGCCAAGAGGAGCTGGTCGAGATCTGCCGGCGGTACGGTATGCGACTGGTGGGCCCGAACTGCATGGGGGTGATCAGCACCGACGAATCGGTCCGTCTCAACGCCACCTTCGGGCCGAAGCCGCCGCGGCCGGGGAAGATCGGCTTCGCCTCGCAGAGCGGGGCGCTCGGGCTGGCGATCATCGACTACGCGGGCACGCTCGGCCTGGGCCTTTCGAGCTTCGTTTCGTTGGGGAACAAGGCGGACATTTCGGCCAACGACTTGCTGAACTTCTGGGAAGCCGACCCCCAAACGGACGCGATACTTCTTTATGTCGAGTCATTTGGCAACCCGCGGAAGTTCGGCCGCATCGCTCGCCGGGTCGCCCGGCGGAAGCCGATCGTGGCGGTGAAGGCCGGACGCTCGACAGCAGGAACCCGGGCAGCCGCCTCCCACACGGGCGCGCTGCTGGCCGCGGCCGACATCCGGGTGGACGCGCTCTTCCGGCACTCGGGCATCATCCGCACCGACACCCTCGAGGAGATGTTCGACGTCGCGAGCCTGCTGACGCATCAGCCCCTCCCGAAGGGTCGGCGGCTGGCGATCGTGACCAATGTCGGGGGCCCGGCGATCCTGGCCGCCGATGCGGCCGAGGCTGCCGGCCTCCAGCTTCCCGAGTTCTCCGAGGAGACGGCAGCGAAGCTGCGCGCAGGGCTCCTCCCCGAGGCGAGCGTGGTCAACCCGGTCGACCTCACCGCCCCTGCCACCGCCGAGCATTACGCCCACGCCCTCCGAACAGTCGTCGAGGCACGCGAGGTCGATGCCGTCGTGACCATCTACCTTCCGCCGCTGGAGAGCGACCCGGAAGCCATTGCGGAGCGCATCCAGGAAGCTGCCCTCCTCGCCCGCGAGCGGGGAAAGCCGCTGGCCGCCGTCTTCATGATGGCCGGGGGTCCGCCCGCCTCGCTGCGGCGTGCCGGCATTCCCACCTACACCTTCCCCGAAGGTGCGGTGCGGGCCCTCGCGCGCGTGGCCGACTACGCCGAGTGGCTCGCAGTGCCCGAGCGGCGACCGCCGACACTCCCCGTCCGCCGGAACGAGGCGATGGCGCTGGTGGCGCACGCGCTCGGCCGCGGAGGTGGCTGGCTTTCGTGGGAGGAAACCCTCCGGCTGCTGGAGTCCTACGGGATCCCGCTGGTCCCGTGCGGCTTCGCGTCGACGCCGGCCGAGGCACGCGCGGCGGCGGAGGCGTTGGCGCAGACCCCGCTCGTCGTGAAAGCCGTCGCGCCCGGGCTCGTCCACAAAACAGAGCGCTCCGCCGTCCGCGTCAACTTGCGCAGCCCGGCCGAGGTGGAGCTCGCCGCCGAGCGCATGGCTGCCGACCTGGCGGGGGCTGGATTTCAGCAGGTGCGATTCGTCGTGCAGCCGCACCTATCGGGAACGGAGGTGCTCGTGGGCGGGCTCTTCGACAGTCAGTTCGGGCCCATCGTCGTGGCAGCCACCGGGGGGATCTTCGCGGAGGTCTTCCACGACCTGAGCATGCGCCTTGCGCCCGTCGACAGGGAGGAGGCACTCGCGATGCTCGCCGAGCTTCGGGGCTACCCGCTGCTCACCGGGGCACGGGGCCGCCCGCCGGCGAATCTCGATGCCCTGGCCGACATCATCGTGCGGCTCGGGAAGCTCGTCGAAGACATCCCCGAGGTGGCAGAGATCGATCTCAACCCGGTCTTCGCCGGTCCGGACGGCGCCTGGGTGGCGGATGCCCGCGCGCGCATCGAAGCGGCAGCGCCCCCGCCCCCGCCCGGCGTCCCCACCGACGCCATTTGAGCCCTCAAAGGTCGCGCACGGCGCGGACGATCTCGCCGGCGATGTACTCGGGCACCTCGTCCGAATCGAAATCGAAGTGCTGGAGCTGGACTTCCTCCACGCCGAGCTCGGCAAGGCGGCCGAGGCGCTCGATCACCTCGCCCGTGCTGCCGACGATGAGCCCCCGCGCCCGTGCGGCGTGCCGGAAGTCCTCCAGCGACATACCCGGCGGCGCCCCGAACATGGTCATGATGGTGCGCGTCGCGTGGTCGAGAGCCCGCTGGTCAGGACCGATGATGGCGAAGGCCATCATCGAGCGGCGGATGGTCGCCGGGTCGCGCCCGACTGCCTCGCAGTGCCGTTCGAGAACCTCGAGCTTGGCGCGGTACGCCTCCGGAGAGAGGTTCACCGCATTCCATTCGTCGGCGTACTGTGCAACGAGCCGCAGCGTGCGGCGTTCGCCACCGCCTCCGATGAGGATGGGAGGCACCGGGTCGGGCTTCGGCCGCAGGTCGGCCCCCTCGAGCCGGTAGTACTTCCCGGCGAAGTTCGCCGGCGACTCCGTCCATAGCGCCTTCGTCAGCCGGATGGCCTCCTCGAGACGTTCGAAGCGCTCCCGGATCGGGGGGAAGGGGATGCCGTAGGCGCGATGCTCGGCTTCGTTCCACCCTGCCCCCAAACCCATGACGAACCTCCCCCCGGAGAGGAGCTGTATCTGGGCTGCCATCCGGGCAACGTTGACCGGATGCCGGAAGGTGACCGGCGTCACCAGCGGGCCGAAGCGGATCGTCCGGGTTTCCTTCGCGGCGACGACGAAGGAGAGGTACGCCTCCAGCGAGTCGCGCTGCGGTCCGATGAAGAAGTGGTCGGAGCGGAACACGGTGGGGAAGCCGAGGCGCTCAGCGAGCGCGAGGATATGCGACCACCGCTCCCAGGTGAGGCCGTTCTGTCCTTCGATCATGAGGCCGATACGCATAGGACCCTCCGCTGGGTGGTCAAAGCTCGCCGAGGTAGGCGCGCCGGACGTTGTCGTTCCGGGCCAGCTCTGCTCCGCTGCCGGAGAGCACGATGGTACCCGATTCGAGAACGTAGCCGCGGTCAGCGATTTCGAGGGCGGCGGCGGCGTTCTGCTCGACGAGCAGGATAGGCGTGCCGGCGGCCCGGATCTCGGCGATCGTCTGGAAGATGGCGTCGACGAGAAAGGGCGCGAGCCCCATCGAGGGCTCATCGAGGAGGAGTACCCGCGGCCGTGCCATGAGCGCGCGGCCGATGGCCAGCATCTGCTGTTCGCCGCCGGAGAGGGTCCCGGCGACCTGGCCGACCCGTTCGCGGAGGCGGGGGAAGAGGGCGAAGACGCGCTCCAAGTCCTCGGCGATGCCCGAGTCCCGCCGGCGGTGCGCCCCCAAGAGGAGGTTCTCCTTCACCGTGAGGGTGCCGAAGATTCCGCGCCCTTCGGGGACATGAGCCACCCCCAGCGCCACGATCTCGTGCGGCTTCATCCCGACCAGCGAGCGGCCCGCGAAGCGGATCTCGCCCTGACGCGGCCGGATGAGTCCCGAAATCGCACGAAGCGTCGTCGTCTTTCCCGCCCCGTTCGAGCCGATGAGGGTGACAATCTCGCCCTCGTCGAGGTGGAGGGATATCCCTTTTACCGCCGTGATGGCTCCGTAGCCGGCAACGAGGCCCTCGATCTCAAGGAGCGCCATCACCACCTCGCAGTTGGCGGGCGAACTTGGTGCCGAGGTACGCCTCGATGACGGCGGGGTCACGCTGGACTGCCTCCGGCGGACCTTCGGCGATCTTCCGGCCGTAATCGAGGACGGTGATTTCCTCGCAAATCCCCATGACGACGCGCATCTGGTGTTCGATGAGGATGATGGTCAGGCCGTACTCATCCCGAACGCGGCGGATGAGGTCCATCATCGCCAGCGTTTCTCCCGGGTTCATCCCCGCCGCGGGTTCGTCGAGCAGGAGCAGACGGGGGCGAGACGCCAGAGCCCGGGCAAGCTCGAGCCGGCGCTGGTCGCCGTAGGGCAGATTACGGGCGAGCTCGTTCTCGCGACCGCGCAGCCCCACCGCGCCGAGGAGTCGGCGCGCCCGCTCTACGGCCTCGCGTTCCGCTCGTATCCACGCGGGGGGGCGGACGAGCGCCCCGGCGATCTCGACAAGGCTGCTGGCAACGCCGCCCGGGATGCCGCGAAGCTGGGCGGCGACCTCGGCCAAGCGCTGCTCGCGGCGCCGCCGCGGACGAAGCTGCTCCGGGCCGCCGACAGGGATCGTGCGGTGGGCTCCCACGAGCACGTTTTCGATGACCGTCATGTTGGCGAAGAGGCGGATGTTCTGGAACGTGCGCGCAACGCCGAGCGCCGCCACGTGGTGCATGGGCATGCCGTCGATGCGGACGCCGTCGAGGAGGATGCCCCCGGCGGTAGGCCGGTAGAAGCCGGTGAGGCAGTTGAAGAGCGTCGTCTTCCCGGCGCCGTTGGGACCGATGAGGCCCCGAATCTGCCCGGGCGGGACCTTCATGTCGACCGAATCAAGGGCCAGGAGCCCCTGAAAGCGGATGCTGAGGCCGCGAACCTCGAGCATCGGCCGTGCGCTCATTGCGACCCTCCCGCAGGAAGGGCGGTGGGCTCGGCCACCTCTGCCGGGGGCGGTGCCTCGAACTCGAGCTTCCGCCGGCGGGAAGGGAAGAGGCCGCCGGGCCGCGCCACCATTACCGCCACGAGGAGCGCCCCGTAGATGATGAAGCGCTTGTCTGCCACCAGCCGCCCCCACGTTTCGGGCTCGGGGACGCGCCACACGCCGAAGGGCGCGACCGCATCCAGCGCGGCGAAGGGAGCATCGAGCACCGTCCGCAGCCAGCCGAGCCGTTCCAGCGCGTCGGCGGTTTCGCGGAACTGGAGGAGCTCCGGCACGCCGATGAGGATGAACGCCCCCAGCACCACCCCCCAGGTGTTCCCCATCCCGCCGATGATCACCACCGCGAGCACGTTGATGGACACCTGGAGCGTGAACGACGTGGGGTTGATGAAGCCGATATAGGAGGCGAAGAGCACGCCGCCCACGGAGCCGACCGCTGCCCCGGTTGCGAAGGCGAGCAGCTTGTACTTCACCGTGTCGATGCCCATGGCGGCGGCCACGTCCTCATCTTCGCGGATGGCCTCCCACGCCCGGCCGATGCGGGCGTCGCGCAAGCGGGAGGAGAGCAGCGCCACGAGAACGGCCGTGATGAGGATGACGTAGTACCACTGCCAGGGCTCGTCGATGCGCTGCCAGCCGGGTACCGGGGGCTTCTCGATGGCGGCCAGCCCCTGGCTTCCGCCCGTCACGTCGCGGAGGTTCACGAGCAAGATGCGGATGATCTCGCCGAACCCCAGGGTGACGATGGCGAGGTAGTCGCCGCGAAGAGGCAGCACCGGGAGGCCGAGCAGCAGTCCGACGATGGCGCCCAGGACCAGCGCCAGCGGGAGGATGACCCAGAACTCGAGCCGGAGGTCGATCGGCGATTGCGGCGAGGTGAGGATGCCCATCAGGTACGCGCCCACCGCGAAGAACGCGACGTAGCCGAGGTCGAGGAGACCGGCGAACCCCACGACGATGTTGAGCCCGAGCCCCAGGACAACGTAGAGCCCGACGAGGAAGAAGACGCGCAGCCAGGGGTCAGTGAAGAACGGAATGACCGGTACGAGGGCGAAGAGCAGGACCGATGCTGCAGGGAGGAGGCGGCGAAGGACGTCGCGCCGCGGCGGCACCTTCAGCCAGAGGCGCAGGTCAGGCACGGCGGCTCACCAGTTCGCCGAAGATGCCGGTGGGGCGGAAGAGCAGGACGAGAACCAGCAGCGAGAAGGCGATGACGTCGCGCCACTCGTTGGGGAACTCCAGACCCGGCATGGCGCTCAGCGCCTCCCGGCCGACCGTCTCGGCCAGCCCGAGGAAGTAGCCGCCCACCATCGCTCCGGGGATGCTGCCGATCCCGCCGAGAACGGCAGCCGTAAAGGCCTTGATACCGGGGAGGAAGCCCATCGAGCCGCGGATCTGGAGGAAGAACAGGCCCCAGAGCACGCCCGCCACCCCAGCCATCGCCGCGCCGAGGACGAAGGTCGTCACGATGGCGCGGTCGACGTCGACGCCAATGAGGGAGGCAGCGGTGCGGTTCTCGGCCACGGCGCGGATGGAGCGCCCCACGGCGGTCCGCTGCACGACGGTGTAGAGGAAGAGCATCATGGCCACGGAGCAGCCGACAAGGAAGAGCTGCAGGTAGGTGATGCGGAAAGCGCCGATGACGACCGAGCCGCTGGGGAAGATGCGCGGGTAGAAGCTCGCCTTCGCTCCCGTGACATCGAGCACGAGGAACTGGAGGAAGATCGAAGCTCCGATGGCCGTGATGAGCGGGGCGAGACGCGGCGCGTCGCGAAGCGGTCGATAGGCGACCCGCTCCAAGACGACTGAGACGGAAGCGGATGCCAGCGCAGCGCCGACGAAGGCCGCGGCGATGGCGAGCACGATCATGGGGCCGGCGATCGACTCGCCGCCGAATGCGACCAGCACCCCGAATCCTGCGTACGACCCCAACATGAACACTTCGCCGTGGGCGAAGTTAATCATCTTGAGGACGCCGTACACCATCGTGTAGCCGAGGGCGATGAGGGCGTACATGCTCCCGATGGTGAGGCCGTTCACCACCTGATCGAGCCAGAAGGACGTCGACGCCAGGAACACGGCTGGTGCTTCCCTCCTTCGGGCATGAGGAGAGGCGCCCTCGGGCGCCTCTCCTCGCTTGCTCTGCCGGCCTACTGGGCCGGTTCGAACTTCCCGTTCCGGACGACGTAGAAGGAGATTTCGATCCCCGCCTTCCCGATGTTGTCGCCGTTCTCCCCGAACTCCACCGGACCGGAGGCGCCGGTGAACTTCTGCTTCCGCATCGCCTCGTTCAGCTTGCGCAGATCGATGCGCAGGTTGTCGCCGTCTTTCTCGGCGACCTCCTGCAACGCGCGGATGATGACGGTCGCCGCGTCGTACGCCTCGGCGGTGAAGGGGCTTTCGGACGGATCGTCGCCGTACGCTTCCTGGAACTTCTTCTTGAATTCGTCGAACTCGGGACCCGGTGCCGGCGGAGACGGCTGCGAGAGGTATGCGCCCTCGGCGTCCTGGCCGGCGCCACGGAGGAACTCGTCGTCGCGCACGCCGTCGCCCGAGAGGAACGTCACGTTCGGCAAGGTCCGCCGGAGCTGCTGGATGAACGGCGTCGCCTCGGCGAAGAAGCCGGAGTGGTACACGAGGTCGGGGTTCTGCTGTTGGATCTTCGTCACAACCGCGCTGAAGTCAGTCGTCCGCTTCTCGTAGCCTTCGCGGCCGAGGATGCGCCCGCCGAGGCGCTCGAACTCCTTCGCGAAGCTGTCCGCGAGCCCGGTGCCGTACACGTCCTTGTCGTGGACGATGTACGCGGTACGGGCGCCGAGCTTGTCATAGGCGAACTTCGCCTGAGCGATGCCCTGGAGGCCATCGTTCGCAGGGATGCGCAGCGTCGTCACGTACGGCGTGCCGCGCGCGGGCTCGACCACCACCACGGCCGTAGCCGACGGGGAGATATGGGTGATGCCGGCCTTCTCGTACTCGGGCTGGGCGGCGACGACGCTCGAGCTGCAGATGGGTCCTACGACAGCCACGACGCCTTCCTGAATGAGCTGGCTCGCGGCGTTCACGCCACCCTCGGACGAGCAGCCGTCGTCCTTCCGGACGAATTCGATGGAGAAGCCTTCAATCGTCACATCCTTGCCGGCGAGCTCGGCCGCCTGGGCGATCGGGACGCCGAGCGACTCGAGGTCGCCGCTGATGGCCGACGAGATGCCGATCTTGATGGGCTGTCCCGCCTGGATAGTGACGGTTTTGAAGCCGGCGGCCGACTCCCCTCCCTCCTCGTCGTCACCGCCGCAAGCCACCATGACGAGGCTCACGGCGGCAGCGAGCGCGAGAAGGAGCGTCCACATCCGCCGGCGCGGTCCTGGGTTGCGCACTGTTCCCTCCTCGGTGCTGCGAGCTTCCCGGCAAGGGCAAAGCTGTGATGCCCCGCCCCCGCCGCGGGAGATACTAGGCCCCCCCGCCCCCGGGGTCAAGAAATGGTACGTCCGGCACGAAGGGCTACGTTCCTGCCGAGTCAATCGCCGGTGGGATACCCTGCAGCAACCCAGGCGTCGGTGCCGCCTTCGACGTTGAACAGCTCGTACCCTTGGAGCCCTGCCGCCACGAGGAATTCCGCTGCCAGGGCGCTGCGCTGGCCCGATTTGCAGATTATGAGGATTTCCTTCTTGTCCCCCGCGAAGTTGCGGATCTCGTCCAGGTGCTGGATGACCGTGTTCACGGGGAAGAGCCGCACGCCTTTGGCGTGCACCTGCGCATACTCGTGCGGCTCGCGGACGTCGATCATCACCGCGGTGCCGGCATCGAGCTTCTGTTTCGCCTCGTCCACCGTTATGCGCGCGAAGGGCTCGCGCGGGTCCTTGGTTACCATGGGGTCGGCCTCCTCGCTCGTGGGGTCTCGCGACGCCCAGCGTAGCACGCCGCCGCCCAATATTGTTGACTAAGTCGCTCGCTCCAGGAGAGAACCGCCATGCCGACATCCTCGATCGTCCCTCCGCTTCCCGAGGTCCTTGCCCGCTGGCGGGCCGCGATCGGGGCGAACCGCGAGCAAGTGGAGCGAGTTCGCCCGGGGCCGGAGCGCAGCGACTTCTACGCGCCCGTTGCCGCCCAATTTGCCGGGGACCCGGACCGCACCGGAGACCCCGTCCTCGATATCCTCCGCGCACTGATTCAGCCCGGCGAGACCGTCCTCGATATCGGCGCCGGCGGCGGACGGTACGCGCTGCCGTTGGCGCGACTCGCCGAAGAGGTGATCGCGGTCGAACCCTCCAAATCGATGCGGAGCGTCCTCGCCGAGGCGATGGCGCGGCACGAGATTGGGAACATCCGAATCGTCCCCTCCGCCTGGCCGATGTCCGACCCTCCGCACGCCGATGTGGCGCTCGCCTCGCATGTGGGCTACGACATCGAGCCCATCGGCGAGTTCCTCGACGCGATGGAGGCCGCAGCCCGCCGGCTCTGCATCGCGGTGTTCGCAGCGACGGCCCCCAGCGACCAGGCGTCGCCCTTGTGGGAGGCGGTATACGGAGAGCCGCGGGCGCGGCTGCCGGCGCTCCCCGAGTTCCTCACACTGCAGCTGGCCCGGGGGCGGCTCTTCGAGCTTCGCCTTGTCGAGCTCCAGCGGCCGCGCTACCCGGATTTCGACCGCGCCCTCGAAGTCGCGCGTTTCCGCACGTGGGTGACGCCAGGCACCGAGGCGGACCGGCGCCTGGCGGAGGCTCTTCGCGCGCGGCTGCGGTCGGCGCCGGACGGCTCCCTGGAATCGGCCGATCCGCCGCTTACCGTGGGGATTGTGAGCTGGGCGCCCCGCTAGGGCGCCGCAAGCGGGAGCGGCTCTTCCCCCTTCCGGCGGGCATACGCCTTCGCCGGGGTCTGGACAATGGGCGCAAGCGGCGGCGCGCCGTAGCTCCGCCGCACCTGGGCCTCCGGCGGGACGCCGTAGGTCGTCGTCCGCTGCCGCGGGATGCGGCCGATCGATCGGATAAGCTCGTCCATCCGTTCCGGCGGCATCTCCTGTCCGTGCTGGGTGCCGGCCGCCCGGGAGATGCTCTCGTTCATGAGGGTTCCGCCGAGGTCATTGGCGCCGGCCTGGAGGCAGGCCTTGACGCCCTCGGGACCCATCTTCACCCAGGAAACCTGGATGTTGCGGATGAGCGGATGGAGGGCGAGCCGGCCAACGGCATGCATCAGCACAGCCTCGCGGAAGGTCGGCCCGCGCCGGCTGCGGCCCTTGAGGTAGACGGGCGCCTCCATGTGGACGAAGGGGAGCGGCACGAACTCGGTAATCCCGCCGGTGCGGGCCTGCAGGTCACGCAGGCGCAGCAGGTGCCGAGCCCAGTGCTCCGCCCGCTCCACATGCCCGAACATGATCGTCGAGGTCGTGAGGATGCCGAGCTCGTGCGCTGTGGCCACGATCTCGAGCCACTGGTCCGTCGTGATCTTGTCGGGGCAGATGATCTGACGCACTTCGTCGTCGAGGATTTCCGCCGCCGTGCCCGGCAGCGTGCCGAGTCCCGCCGCCTTCAGCCGGAGGAGGAATTCGCGCACCGAGAGGCCGAGCGTCGCCGCTCCCTGCCACACCTCGAGGGGAGAGAAGGCGTGGATGTGGAGGCCGGGGACAGCTTCCTTCACCGCGGCGGCGATGCGCAGATACGTTTCCCCGGTGTATTCGGGGTGGATGCCGCCCTGCATGCAGACTTCGGTGGCGCCGCGCTCCCACGCTTCCCGGGCCCGCCGGATCATCTCCGCCAACTCGAGGTTGTAGGGAGCGCCGCGCAGGTTTTCGCTGAGCTTCCCCTTGGAGAAGGCGCAGAACTGACACCGGAAGTAGCAGACGTTCGTGTAGTTGATGTTTCGGTTGACGACGTACGTCACGACGTCGCCATTGACCTCCTTGCGGAGGCGGTCGGCGGCGTCGCACACGGCCGCGAAGTCGCCCCCACGGGCTTGGAAGAGGCGGACGATCTCCTCCTCGGTCAGGCGCTGTCCCTCGAGGGCGCGCTCGATGATGCGCTGGACCTCGAGCGACGGCCGCAGCTCGCTGCTTCCAGGTGCGGCAGCGGGAGCGAAGCGGTACCCAGGTGGCACCTCGGTACGCAGCCCCGGCGACCACGCTTCGGTACGGGCAAATCCCTCGGCGTCGATGGCGCGGAGCACATGGGGCGCCATCGCCCGGTCCTGCCAGCGGTCGCTGGCGAGGGCGTAGGCCGGGTACACGGCCAGCCGCTCCACGAGGACCTTGCCCGCCTCCGCCGTCTTCCGCCGAAGCTCCTCGAGGTGCGGCCAGGGCGCTTCGGGATTCACATGGTCGACGGTCACCGGCGAAACGCCGCCCCAGTCGTTGAGGCCCGCGGCCACCAGCCGCTGGTAGACGCCGGGGCTCAGGTTCGGCGGCGCCTGGATGTTCATCTCCGGCCCGAAGAGGATGCGGGCGACAGCGATGGTCCAGAGCAGGTCGTCGAGGTCCGGTTCGGGCCAGTGGGCCATCTTCGTGCCCGGCTTGGCCCGGAAGTTCTGGATGATCACCTCCTGGATGTGGCCGTAACGGTCGTGGAGGTCCCGCAGGGCGAGGAGCGACTCGATGCGCTCGCGGCGGGTCTCCCCGATCCCGATGAGGATGCCGCTGGTGAACGGCACGCGGAGCTCGCCGGCGAGGCGGATGGTCTCGAGGCGCGCTTCGGGGCGCTTATCCGGTGAGCCGTAGTGGGGCATCCCCCGCTCCAGGAGCCGGGGCGAGATGGATTCGAGCATGATGCCCTGTGAAACGGACACCCGGCGCAGCTGCGCGATCTGCTCCCGGGTCATGACGCCCGGATTGGCGTGGGGCAGCAGGCCCGTTTCCTCGAGGACGAGCTTCGCCATCGCCGCGAGGTAATCGATGGTTGTCCCGTACCCCATGGCCTCGAGTTCGCGGCGTGCGACCTTGTACCGGAGCTCAGGCTTGTCGCCCAAGGTGAAGAGCGCCTCGCGGCAGCCGGCCCCCGCTCCCTCACGGGCGATCGCGAGGACCTCATCGGGCGTCATGTAGGCGCGTTCGCCGGGGCGGGGCGGGCGGGCGAAGGTGCAGTAGTGGCATACGTCGCGGCAGAGCTTGGTCAGCGGGATGAAGACCTTCCGCGAGTAGGAGACGCGGTC
>DAOUCS010000178.1:0-8758 GCA_034431815.1 Dehalococcoidia bacterium | reverse complement strand
GGTCGACGGCGGCGACCCCGGCCGCGTGTACGAGCTGATCGACCGAGTTCGGGCCTTCGTGCCGGCGGGCTGACTACGCCTCCTGCTGCCAGAGCGGCGACGACGCTTTCATGAAGCGGAGCATCATCAGCATCGCCGCCACGTCGCGGCCGCTCTCCGGCTCGAAGAGCACGGCCCCGTACCAGGCGAACTCCGATTTCGGCGTTTCGCCGATGGCCATGAGCCGGCCTCGCACCTGGTAGTCGCGCCCGAGGAACACCGGCCCAGCCAGGAACCGGAGCTCGATCGCGCCGAAAAGGCCGACGGCCCGATGGCGCCGCAACTCCATCCCCTGCTCCGCGGGTCGCATCGCCCGCACCACGAGCGCAGGCGTGGCGATCGGCCCGCCCCACGGCGACTCCGCCGCGTACCAGGGCAGGGGCTCCGTGATGACCCGCATCCGCTGTTCTCCGGCTTCCAGAGGAAGGCGCGTCGGCACCGGGGGAAGCTCCGTCCCCGGCGCGAGATGACCGAGAATGCGCACGTCTCCGCCCGTCCGCTGGCTGGCGAGGAGCTGTTCGAGGCGGGTCGGGGTCCCGGGGTCGCCGACCGAGGCGGTTCCTTCCAGCACCTGGCGCCCTTCGCGGTCTTCCATCCAAATCTCCGTCTGCACGTCGGCCGTCCCATCGGGAATGCGGACGAAGGTGCGGACTGCCTCGCGGTCGGTGGTGGCGTTCCGGAAGTAGGCCGAAATGCTCCCCCGTTCGAACCACCGCGGCCCCCAGAGGCGGAGGAACGAGGGCGGGAACTGCTCCAGGTGGATGGAGCCGGCGACGGTGCCGCCCCGAAAGCCGAGCCGGCGCGCCGTCTCGTCGTCGTGGATGCTGCCCCGCTGGTCGGCCGCCTCGTTTCGGGGCTCCCGCCACGGCCCGACGAGGACGCCTCCCTCCACCGTGAATTCGGCAGCTGGTGCGGGCATCGTCATCGCGTGCGCCTCCGATTCGGAATACGAACGGTATACGCCGGTGCCCGTCGCTCCGCAATCGCCCGAGGGGCCCCCATCTGCTATCCTGCGGCCGTCCGGGTGACTGGCGTCGCGCGGAGCACCGCGGGGGAGCCCGGACCTCGAGATGGCCGCCCGCCTGGGCCGTGAATCCGAGCTCGGGAGGTCGCCCATGCGCGCCCTGCTCACCGTCCACGACAAGCGCGGCATCGAAGCGTTCGCCCGAGGACTGGCCGAACTCGGATGGGAGCTGGTCTCCACCGGCGGCACGTTCGACGCTCTCCGCTCGGCCGGCCTCCGCGTTCAACGGGTGGAGGACGTCACCGGCTTTCCCGAAATGCTCGACGGGCGGGTGAAGACCTTGCACCCGCGCATCCACGCCGGCATCCTTGCCCGGCGCGACCGCTTGGCTCACCTCGAAGCGCTCGACCGTCACGCCATCGCCACCATCGATCTGGTGGCGTGCAACCTCTATCCGTTCGTCGCCACCGTGACCCGTCCCGGGGTCACGTTCGAGGAGGCCATCGAGCAGATCGATATCGGCGGCCCGACGCTCCTTCGGGCGGCAGCCAAGAACCACCGCGACGTCATCGTCGTGTGCGACCCCGATGATTACGAGCCGGTCCTCGAAGCACTGCGCTCGGGCGGCGCGGACGACGCCCTCCGTCGCCGGCTGGCGTGGAAAGCGTTCGCCCACGTCTCCGCGTACGACAGCGCCGTCGCGGAGTGGCTCTGGCCGGGCGAAGGGTTTCCGCCCTCGCTCACGCTGCCGCTCGAGCTGGCCCAGCCGCTCCGCTACGGCGAAAACCCACACCAGCGCGCGGCCTTCTACCGCGACCGCTCGCTGGCGGCGACGGGTCGGGGCGGCATCGCGCTGGCTGTCCAGCATCACGGCAAGGAGATGTCGTACAACAACTTCCTCGATGCCGACGCGGCCTGGAACGCGGTGAACGAATTCCCCGAGCCGACGTGCGTCATCGTGAAGCACACGAATCCCTGCGGCGTGGCCTCACGTTCGGACCTCGCTGAGGCGTACCGGCTTGCCGTCGCGGCTGACCCCGTGAGCGCCTTCGGCGGCATCGTCGCCTTCAACCGCCCCGTCGACGAACGGCTGGCGCGCGAGATCCGCGAATTCCGCAGCCCGCTCGATGGACAGACCCGGATGTTCTACGAGATCGTCGTCGCTCCGGGGTACACCCCCGAGGGGCTGGCTGTACTCAAGGGGAAATCGCGCGACCTGCGCATCCTCGAGGCGCCGCCCTTGGCGCGGGGGACCCGCTCCCTGCGCCAGGTCGGCGGGGGGTGGCTCCTGCAGGATGCCGACGACCTGGGACCGGACGACGTCACCTGGACGGTTGTAACTGAGCGTGCTCCCACCGACGAGGAGCGCCGGGACCTCGCCTTCGCCTGGCGGTGCGTGAAGCACGTGAAGAGCAACGCCATCACCGTCGCGAAGGATGCCCGGCTGCTGGGGATGGGCTCGGGCCAGCCGAACCGCGTGAAGAGCGTCGAGCTCGCCCTCGAAAAGGCGGGCGAAGCGGCGAAGGGGGCGGTGCTGGCCAGCGACGCCTTCTTCCCCTTCGCCTGGAACGACGCGGTGGAGCGCGCCTGCCGGGCCGGCATCACGGCCATCATCCAGCCGGGCGGCAGCCTCCGCGACCAGGACGCCATCGACTGCTGCAACCAGTACGGGGTGGCGATGGTCTTCACCGGCGTCCGGCACTTCCGGCACTAAGCCGCCGTCAGCCCGCTGCGCCGTCCAGCACGTACCTCTCCGCGAACTCCGCTTCGTCGAGGCGCGCTCCCCCGCGGCGGGCGGCCGCTGCGAGCTCCATGCGGCTGAGCTGCGCCAGCCCTTTCCGCGTGTCGCTCGCCACTCGCGCCTTCTCCTGCCGCTTCAACCGGTACTTGAACAGCCAGTAGGTGAACTCGAGGAGGTCGTCGTACGAGACATCCCGCTCGAGGATGATGCCCGTCTCCTCGTAGTAGGCGGCGAACAGCTCTTCTGGCGGCTTGCCGTAGATGCGCTCGTATACGGTCCGGTCGAGGCGCGGCGTCAGCCCCCAGACACAGGCGCTCGCCTCTTTGTGGAGCTCCTCCTCGACGGAGAGCTGCAGCGCCTGTTCGACGACGATGCCGTACAGGAAGTTGAGGTGGGCGGAATGCTTGGCCGGGCCGATTCGGGCAGCGAACTCCTCTTCGGGCAGCTCGACGGGCCACCTGCCTTCGAAGAGGAGCGCCTCGGCCTCGTCGGGCGGGATCAGGTCGGCGGCAGCGTCCACCAGCCGCTCGGCGAGACGGAGCCAATCGAACGCTTCCCCGCCGATGAGGTAGCGGTAGCGGTGGCCGTCGATGGTCTCCTCTGGGACCCTCCACTGACGGACCGCCTGCAAGAGGGCGCTGAACCAGTGCTCTCCCTCGAGGATGGCGCGCCGCATCTCGGCAATGACGTCAGCTGGCGCCAGGGTCCGCTCACCCTCGGCAACAAGGGCCGCCGCCGCTTCCTTCCCACGCCTCGCCATAACGCCCCCGATGATACCAGACGGCCCCGGCAATCTCGCCGGGGCCGTCTGGGGAGGACGGCGCCCCCTCTAAGTGCGGGCGGGGACAGCGGACGCGACCCCCTCGCGGATGACCTCCGGCCGCCAGAGGGCAGCCAGGGTCAGCACGCCGAAGCCGCCGCCCGTGACGATGAGCACCACGCCCATCCCGATGCTGAAGGTCGAGACTTGCTCCGCGAAGTACGACATGTACAGCGCGGTCCGCAGGGCCGTCGCCGTGACCCAGGTGTTGCGGGCGGGGTTGGCGACCGGGTTCCCGTTGGCGTCCTTCACCGCTTCGTCCGGATTGTTGGTGTCGCCGCCGCCGACCTTCAGGTAGCGGCCCAGCTGTGCGTACGTCTTGCCGCCCGCCGATTCGAGGGCGTGCTCTTTGATGGTGTCGGCGAAAATCTTCGCCTCTGACCCGGTGTCCACGAGCTGGCCGGCAATGGAGCTGTCCTCCGTGCCGTAGATCTGCTCGCTGCGGAGCTGGCTGCGGACCTCGCTGCGGCCCCAGACGCCCATGACGATGAGCGCCACCCCCACCGCCACGAGCAGGACGCTGGAGACGAGCCCGCCGGCGATGAAGACCTTCCGTGCCGAGAGCTTCATGATGGGTGTCCTCCTCTTTCCGCATTGCGCACTTTGTTCTGCGCATCACAAGCGTCCCACTTCCTCGGCGGGCCGCGGACGGCCGATAGGGGCGGTGAGATTTCCCCGAAGGATTCCGGTTTCCCCAACGCCGTCTGCCTGCGACGATCGCTGCGTGTCCGTCCTGCCGCCCCCGGAAGAGAAGCCGCGCGCGGTCCGGAGCATGTTCGACCGCATCGCAACCCGGTATGACCGGCTCAACCGCGTCCTCACGGGTGGCTCCGACCTCCGGTGGCGGCGGGACGTCGTCCGACGCCTGTCCCTCGGGCCCGGGGACCGGGTGCTCGACCTCGCCTGCGGCACAGGCGACTTCGCGGCGATCGCAGCGGCTGCCGGGGCGGCCGTCGTGGGCCTCGATTTCGCGGGCAGGATGCTCGCGCTCGCCCAGCGCCGACGGGTGCCGGGCGCGGAATGGGTGCTGGGCGACGCGCTGCGCCTTCCCTTTGCCGACGCGTCGTTCGATGCGGCCGTCTGCGGGTTCGCCCTGCGCAATTTCGCCGCCCTTCCGCCCGTGTTCGCCGAGCTGGCGCGGGTGCTCCGCCCGGGCGGCCGCCTCGGCTTGCTCGAGGTGGATGAACCGGCGAACCCGCTGGTCCGCGCCGGACACCGCCTATACTTCCAGCGCGTCGTGCCCATCATCGGCGGCTGGCTCTCGGGCGACCGGCAGGCATACCGATACCTCCCGCAGTCGGCGGTCTACCTCCCCGAGGCTCGCACGCTGGCCGCTTGGCTGCGCGAGGCCGGGTTTCGCGAGGTTCGGAAGCGGCAGTACATGCTCGGCGCCGTCCAGGCGATCGTGGCGGTGAGGGCGTGAGGGGGGCGGTAGCGGCGCGGCCTTCGAAGCTGGGGGCGTGGCGCCTCGCCGCGCGCCCGCCCACGCTCACCGCCTCGGTGGGGCCCGTCCTCGTGGGCTGGGGCGTCGCATGGGCCCTCGGCGGGTTCCGGATCGGCCCCGCCTGTGCCGCCCTGGTCGGTGCGGTGCTGCTCCAGATCGGGGCGAACTTCGCGAACGACCTCTTCGACTTCCGCCGCGGCGCGGACACGACCGAGCGCCTCGGTCCGCCGAGGGCGGCGCAGCTGGGTCTCCTCAGCGAGCGCGAGCTCGTCGCCGGCATGGTCGCGGTGTTCGGCGCAGCCTTCCTGGTGGGCGTGTACCTGGTCGCCCAAGGCGGCTGGCCCATCGTGGCGGTCGGTCTGGCCGCCATCGCTTCCGCCATCGCCTACACCGGCGGTCCTCTCCCGTACGGATACCGTGCCCTGGGAGACCTCTTCGTGTTCCTCTTCTTCGGGCCGGCGGCGGTCGTCGGGACCGTGTGGGTGCAGGCTCAGGAAGCGCCGCCGCTGGCGTGGTTCGCGTCCCTTCCGATGGGCGCCCTGGTGACGGCCATCCTCGTGGTGAACAACCTGCGCGACCGCGAGCAGGATGCGCGTGCGGGCAAGGTCACCCTCGCCGTGCTCCTCGGCGACCGCGGCACGCGCCTCTGGTACGTGGCGCTCGTGGTGGGAGCCTACGCCGTGCCGGTTGCCCTGTGGTTGGGAGGAGTCGCCTCTTCTTGGGCGGCGCTCGCCTACGCCAGCTTGCCGGCGGCGCGCGGCCCGGCGCGGGCAATTGCCAGCGGTGTCGCGGGCCGGCCGCTGAACGCGGCGCTGCGGGACACGGCCAGGCTGGTGTTCCTTTTCGGGGTGCTCTTCGGCGGGGGGCTGGCGCTAGGGCGCTAAGGGCCGAAAACGCGGAGGCGGCACGACCTCCGTGCCGCCTCGGACTTCGCTATCCAGTTGTCCCGGACGAGAGGGACGCGGCCGTCGTCCCGCTTTGCCCGTACCCGGGGCGCCGGCACGCCCGCCTCAGCGGGCGGTGGGCCGCTGGACCAGCGAAGCCCCCGGGACTCCGGCCGCGGGTCGGTCCGGTCGATGGAGCGTGCTCATCGCTCATCACCTCCTTCCCGTCCCGACGGGCCTCGGCCCCGTCGGGGGAGGCCTTTCGGCTCTCCGCTTCCCACGTAGCACAGACGCGGAACCATGTCAATACCTTTGTCAGGTTTTGTGGCACTGCGCAGCACAAGCAATCGGGCTCCCGCGTTCGGGAGCCCGATTCGCTTCGACCCTCTTGGCCGAATCGGCGGGAGCGCTTCCTTTCCGAGCTACCGCTCCTGCCGCCCCTTCCGGGGCGATGCTGCCGCGCCGTGGCGTCGGGCAGGTCGTCAGCGAAGGCAACGAGCGGCGCCGGCGGGCGCCCCGCCTTCCCGCCCGCGCTTCATCAGCGCGGGCCTTCTCCCTGCACGATCCAGACTCCGTAGAAGGTATGGAGCTTGGCTCTCATCTGGCTACCTCCCATACCCCCCGATTGTCTGGCCGAGGTTATGAACCTCCGGCACCACCACGGTACCACGGCTGTCAAGGGCAGGAGCGGGGCCGTTCGTCGGAATTTCGGAAGAATTCTTCCCCTCGCGCCCGGACTCAGCCGGTCCCCTGCACCTCGTCCCGGCTCTCGAGCTGGAAGGCGTCGTGGAGGGCCCGGACCGCCTCTTCCACGCGGTCCTTCTTGATGATGCAGGTGAGGCGGATCTCGCTGGTGGAGATCATTTCGATGTTGATGCCGTGCTCGTACAGGGTGCGGAACATGCGTGCCGCGTACCCCGGGGCCGTTTGAATGCCCGTGCCCACGATGCTCACCTTCGCCAGGTTCGCGTCGGTCGCGTAGCCCGCCGCGCCGATGGCCTGGCAGATGGAGGGCATGAGGGCCTCGGCTCGCCGCAGGTCCTTCGTCGCCACCGTGAACGTGAGGTCGGTGAGGTTCGCCTCGCTGGCGTTCTGCACGATGGTGTCGACGCTGATGCCGGCCTCCGCCAGCGGCTCGAAGATCTGGGCCGCGATGCCCGGCCGGTCGGGAACGTGCCGGATGGTGATCTTCGCCACGTCCGTATCGTGGGCAATGGCCCGCACCCGATTCCGTTCCTCCATCAGCGGCCCTCCGTGGATCAGCGTACCCGGCGCGTCAACGAAGCTCGACGTCACCAGGATCGGCAGCTCGTACACCGAAGCAAGCTCCACGGCGCGGTTGTGCATCACCTGCGCCCCCTGCGTCGCCAGCTCCAGCATCTCCTCGTAGGTAATCTCGCTCAGCCGCCGCGCTGTCGGCACGATGCGCGGGTCGGCGGTGTACACCCCCTCGACATCCTTGTAGTTCTCGCAGCGGGCCGCTCCGAGGGCGACGGCCAGGGCGACGGCGGTCGTGTCGCTCGCCCCCCGGCCCAGCGTGACGATTTCCTGGTCCTCTGTCGCACCCTGGAAGCCGGCGACAATGGGCACCCTTCCCCGCTCCAGCTCGAAGCGGATGCGGGCAGTGTCGACGCGGATGATGCGCCCGGCGCCGTACGTGGGCCGCGTGTAGATGCCTGCCTGCGTGCCCGTGAGCGACACCGCCTCCTGGCCGAGCGCCCGAAGCGCCATGGAAACCAGTGCAATCGAAACCTGCTCGCCCGTGGAAAGCAGCATGTCGAGCTCCCGCGGGTCCGGGTCGTCGGTCACCTGCAGGGCCAGGTCGATGAGCTCGTCGGTGGTGTTGCCCATGGCCGAGACGACGACCACCACCTGGTCGCCCTGGCGCACGCGGCGCACGATTCGCCCCGCCACATGCTTGATCCGTTCGGCATCGGCGACCGAGGTTCCACCGTACTTCTGGACGACGAGCACGACACGAGGGTAGCGGCCGCTCGCTCCACGAGATAGGGACCGCCGTCCGGCAGCTTGCCGCAGCCTGAGGTCTGATGCCACGATGCGAGCGCCATGAGCCTTCCCGAATCCCTCGCCTCCCGCGCCTGGTCCCGCCTCCGTATCGAGGCCGACCCCGAACTCGACGGTCTGCTGACGGTGACCCTCGCCCGTCCTGAGAAGCTGAACGCCATCGATGCGGCGATGCACCGCGAGCTCCAGGAAGCCTGCGCTCTCATCGCGCGGGAACCCGGGATCCGCGTGGTGGTCTTCGCGGGCGAGGGCCGCGCCTTCTCGGCCGGGGCCGACCTCGGCCGTTCTGCACGGGGCGGCGCCCGCTTCGCCGAAGCGGCAATGGTGCTCCGGGAACCGCCCCTCGCGGAGCGCGAGCGCGCTCTGATGGGCGTCCGCACGGCCGAAGCCATCGAATCGCTACCCCAGGTCACCATCGGCGCCGTGCACGGTTTCGCGGTGGGCGGGGCGGTGGTGCTGCTGGCCTGCATGGACCTCCGGCTGGCCGAAGCCGGCACCTGGTTCTCTATTCCCGAGGTGCCGCTCGGGATCCCGCTTACCTGGGGCGCCCTTCCGCGCCTCATGCGCGAGCTTGGACCTGCCCGCGTCCGCGAGCTCGTCCTCTTCGGCGACCGCTTCTCGGCGGAAGCAGCGGAGCGCTGGGGATTCCTGAACGCCGTCACGGCCCGCGGCTTCGCCCGCGACACGGCGAGGGCTTGGGCTGCGAGGCTCCTGGCGATGGACCCGTTGGCTGTCGCTCTTACGAAGTCCCAGACGCGAGCGCTGGCCGACGCGATGGTGCCCGCTCACGGCGCCTACGCCGACCCCGACCTGCTGACCCTCGTCCGAGCTGTGCGGGCGG